>VBOR01000010.1 GCA_005893165.1 Candidatus Eiseniibacteriota bacterium
AGAATCGCCGATCTGTGGTGGAGGCGCAATCGTCTTGTGGCTTAGGATGTCGCCATGACGCCTCCGGTGATCGGTCAGGATCTATGGACCGCGGTCGATCGCTATGTTTCGGGCCTCCTGTCTCCCCACGATCCCGCACTGGATGCGGCGCTGAAGGCGAGCGCCGCCGCGGGGCTTCCGGAGATCCAGGTCTCGACGAACCTGGGAAAGCTCCTCCATCTCCTCGCGCGCATCCGAGGCGCCCGCGCCATACTGGAAATCGGGACCCTGGGCGGATACAGCACCATCTGGATGGCTCGCGCGCTCCCCAAGGACGGGCGTCTGATCACGCTGGAGTTCGATCCCAAGCACGCGGAGGTCGCGCGCGCGAACATCGCGCGAGCGGGTCTCCAGGGCATCGTGGACCTGCGGCTGGGACGCGCGCTCGATACGCTCCCGGCCCTCGCCAGGGAGGGCGCCGGGCCCTTCGATCTGATCTTCATCGACGCCGACAAGCCGAGCATCCCCGACTATTTCACGTGGTCGCTGAAGCTCTCGCGCCGCGGGAGCCTCATCATCGTGGACAACGTGGTGCGCGAGGGAGCGGTGATCGAAGCGGACTCCACGGACGAGAGCGTCCGGGGCGTTCGCCGGTTCCTCGAGATGATGTCCGCGGAGCCGCGCGTGAGCGCTACCGCGATCCAGACGGTGGGAACGAAGGGCTACGACGGACTCTCGATCGCGCTGGTGACCGCGGACCCCGAATAGAAACGGGCGCGCTACCTCACGACCGCCACCCTCTGGACCACCTACGTACTTCTGCCAGGGGAAAAGTTCGTAGGACGGACACCGATAGGGTGAGAACCACCCGGATATCTGATACAATAGCTGGGGTTAACGGAACCCATTCCGGCCCATCGCCATCCGCCAACGGACCACTTGGAGCGCACACCATGAGAAGGCGGCCCTTCCGCTCTATCCTCGTTGCCTGCCTGCCCTTGGCGCTCCTCTTCGCATCACCCGCAAGCGCCCAGTACATGTATCTGGATTCGAACGGCGATGGCGTCCACACCGCGGCCGACCTGGTCCACGCGATCGGACCGACGGTCATCGACATCTGGCTGGACACGGCGCACAACCGCGATGGATCGCCCACGACCTGTCAGTACGAGCCGGAGAAACCTCTGACCATTTTCTCCTACGACGTTATCCTACTGGCGACCGGCGGGACGGTGACCTACTCCTCCTACACGAACCTGGTCTCCGGGATGGGTCCGGTGGGCTTCCCGCTGCCTCCCGACAGCGTGAATTTCGAGAGCGGCCCTTTCTATACGCCGACCAGCCTCGTGCTTCCTGCGGGAAAATACCTCCTAGGAACGCTCACCGTGTATGCGGGGTCGGGTACGCCTTCCGTCGACATCGCGCCGGGGGACTTCTTCGGCCCGTTTGGGGAGATGACCGAGTTCGGATCCCTGTGCGGCGGGAGCCTCTATCCGAATACGCTCGTTCTCGGCACGGACTGGTTCGACATCGACGGCTTGGCGTACAACGCCGGAGGCGGTCCGAACCAAAGTCCCCGCCTGACCCCTCCGATCGCGATGGTGGTTCCCACCGGGGGAAACGCCGTCCAGCCGATCACGGCAAACGACCCGGATGGACAGCCTCTGTCCTTCACGAAGATCTCCGGGCCCTCGTTCCTGTACGTGACCACTTTGGATCGAGGCACCGGGACCGCGCGCGGTGAGATCCGCGTGGCCCCCTTCGCGTCGGACGCGGGATCGGCCAGCGCGAGCGTGAGCGTGAGCGATGGGGCGGCTCAGGATCAGGCGACGTTCGGAGTCACCGCCAAACGGGGCCGCGATCATCCGCCGTTCTTGCGGTCGGAGCCCGCCTTGACGCTCGCGGCCGGGCAGACCAGGACTCTCACTCTGAACGCCGGGGATCCCGATGGAGGGACGGTCCGCTTCGCGAAGGTCTCCGGCCCGAATTTCGTCGGTCTCCGCGAGCTGTCATCCCGGCCCGGCGGCGCCTCCGCCGTTCTCACCCTGAGCCCGACGCTCTGCGACGTCGGATCCTCCCAAGTATCCTTTTCCATCACGGACGGCGTGAGCACGCTGGTGCGGGAAATGGCGCTCTCCGTGGCCCTGCCCGTGAACGACGGTACCGTCGGCTATCACCTGGCGGGGTTCATGCACGCCATCCAGCTCGCGGACATGAATCGCGACGGGATGCTGGACGTGGTGGCGGTGCACGAGGACCAGGATGAGATCTCCGTGTACCTCAACGAAGGGCGCGACAACCTCGCTCTGGGGGTGCCCTATCCGGTGTCCGGGCAGGACGGCGGCATCGCGACCGGTGACTTCGACGAGGACGGGAAGATGGACGTCGCGGTCACCGATCCGGCCGGCGCGGTCGTGGACTTGCTCCTGGGCAAAGGGGACGGGACGCTTCTCGCCGCGAGCCACTATGCGACCGGGGTCGGTCCCGGGAGCGTCGCGGTGGAGGACTTCAACCGGGACGGTCACCTCGACCTGATCACGAACAACGAGGAGGCCGGGACCGTGTCCGTTCTCCTCGGCACGGGCAAAGGCACGTTCGCCCCGAAGCATGATTCGCCCGCGGGCTTCAGGCCCAACGCCCTCGCCGTGGGAGATTTCAATCTGGACGGCCGTCCCGATGCGGCGGTCGTCGGCCCGGAGCAGGGTGGCCTCAACGGCACCCTGACCGTGCTGCCCGGACTCGGCGACGGTACGTTTGGTGACGGGATCCAGACCTCCGTCCAGGGCTATCCCTTTTCGGTCGTGGCCGGCGACTGGAACGGAGACGGCAGGACGGACATCGCCTTCACCGACATCTCCCCGCCCAGCACCGTGCAGACCTTCTTGGGCCACGGAGACGGCACGTTCGAACCGGGCGTCGCCCTCGCGAGTCCCGTCGAGTTCTCCTATCTCTTCGTGGTCGTCAACGGCGATCTCAATGGCGACGGCTGTCAGGATCTCATCGTGAGCGACGTCGACCGGCTCCGCCTGGCGACGTTTCTCGGAACGGGGAACGGCACCTTCGCCAGCCCGAGGTTTCAGGGAAGCCGTTATGCGCAGGGGCTCGCGATCGGGGACATGGACCGGGACGGGCGCCCGGACCTGGTGGGCACGGCTCCCATGAACATCGGCCTCTTCATGAACACGTTCTCGGTATCCCCCAGCGTCGAGGTGGACGCGTCCGCCCCGAACGGAAAGTTCCGGCCGGACCAGGGCACACCTATGTGCGTCACGATCGAGGGCGCTCACGATCCCAGTCTGGTGATCGACCCGGCCACGGTCGTGCTCCGTTCCGAGGGCACCGGCTCCGTCGGCGAGATCCATCCTCCCGCCGGCAAACAGGTGATCGCGGGGGATACGAACCGGAATGGAAAGACGGGGACGCGGATCTGCTTCCCGGCGGAGGACGTTGCCGCCCTGTTCGACCAGCTGGGACGCACGGCGCACGTCACCGCGCAAATCTCCGGCTCCTCCATCGACGGAAGGCTCTTCTGCTCCAACCTGGACCTGCTCATCGACGGCAGGCACCTGTCGGCGGAGCCCGTCTTCGCGCCCAATCCGTTCAATCCGTCGACCCGGCTCACGTTCTCGACGCAGCGCGAAGGGCCCGCGAAGGCGTTCCTCTTCGACGTCCAGGGACGGCGTGTCCGAACCCTCCTCGATACGGCGCGCCTGTCCGCCGGCCCCCACGATTACCGCTTCGACGGCAAGGGGGACCGGGGCGAAACGCTTCCCTCCAGCGTCTACTTCTACCGCGTGCAATCCACCGAGGGGACCTTCGAGGGCCGGATCATCATCTTGAAGTGAGGGCCGGCTTGGCTCACCCTACCGGCGCATGACGCGACCGGCGCTCGACGCAAGTACAGAACCCCGATCCGCGACCGATAGGAACCCCATGCGCGAAGGTCCGGAACGGGTCCCGGTCGTCATCGAGGAAACCTACGACGGCATTGCCCGGCTCATCGCCGGGCGCATCGCCGGTCTCATCCGCGAGCGGGGCGCCTCCGTCCGGAGAACCGTCCTGGGGCTCGCGACCGGTTCCACCCCCATCGGAATCTACCGGGAGCTGATCCGGCTCCATCGCGAGGAAGGACTCGACTTCTCCCAGGTCGTGACCTTCAACCTCGACGAGTACTACCCGATGTCCCCCCAGAGCCTCCACAGCTACCACCGCTTCATGTGGGAGAATCTCTTCGAGCACATCAACATCGAGCCCGGCAACGTGCACATTCCCCGGGGGGACCTCCCGCGCGGGAAGATCGAGGCGCACGCGCGCGAATACGAGAGCGCGATCGCCGAGGCGGGAGGCATCGATTTCCAGATCCTGGGAATCGGCCAGACCGGACACATCGGATTCAACGAGCCGGGCTCCGGCCCGACGTCGCGCACGCGGCTCGTCGTGCTGGATTCCATCACGCGGCGCGTCGCGGCCTCGGATTTCTTCGGCGCGGAGAACGTCCCCACCGAAGCGATCACGATGGGCGTCGGAACGATCGTGGCGTCGAGGGAGATCGCGCTCCTGGCGACCGGCGAGCACAAGGCAGCGATCGTGAAGCGCGCCGTCGAAGGGGAGATCGACCGCTCCGTGGCGGCCACGTTCTTGCAGCAGCATCCGAACGCCGCGTTCTACCTCGATGCCCCCGCGGCGGCGGAGCTGACGAGACGAAAGACGCCGTGGCTCCTGGGAGAGATCGCCTGGGATCCGCGGATGGAGCTGGAGGCGGTGACGTGGCTGAGCGGCGTCACGGCCAAGTCCGTGTTGAAATTGGCGGACGTGGACTACCGCGAGCACCACCTCGGACCGCTCCTCCGCCGCCACGGTTCCGCCGGGGAGCTCAACGGAACCGTGTTCAACGCGCTCAGCGCGAAGGTGCGCGGGAAGAGCAAGCTCCCGCAGGGAAAGCGGATCATCGTCTTCTCGCCGCATCCCGACGACGACGTGATCTCGGCCGGCGGGATCCTGAGAAAGCTGAACCAGAATCAGAACGAAGTC
>VBOR01000011.1 GCA_005893165.1 Candidatus Eiseniibacteriota bacterium
CCTTGCCCACGTTGTCCATGGCGTCCGCGATGATCTTGCCGATCTCCTGGTCGCCGTTGGCCGAGATGGAGGCCACCTGCATGATCTCCTTGGGATCCTTCACGCTCTTGGAAAGCGTTTTCAGATGCTCGACGACGGCGCGGACCGCCTTGTCGATGCCCCGCTTGATTCCCATCGGGTTGCTGCCCGCGGTCACGTTGCGGAGCCCTTCGCGGAAGATCGCCTCCGCCAGAACGGTCGCGGTGGTGGTGCCGTCGCCCGCGACGTCGGAGGTCTTGGTCGCGACCTCACGCACCATCTGCGCGCCCATGTTCTCGTAGCGGTCCTCGAGCTCGATCTCCTTGGCGACGGTCACGCCGTCCTTGGTGATCGTCGGGGATCCCCACTTCTTGTCCAGGACCACGTTGCGGCCGCGCGGTCCCAGCGTAACCTTGACCGCCTTGGCCAGCGTCTGCACGCCGGACAGCACCGCCTGGCGCGCCTTTTCATCGAAGATGATTTCCTTCGCAGCCATGCTCAATCACTCCTTTGTGGGTGGAGGTCTCGTCCGATCTCAGAGATCAGCCGACGATGGCGAGAACATCCTCCTCGCGCATGATCAAATACTCGTTGCCGTCGATGCGAACCTCGGTGCCGGCGTACTTCCCCATGAGGATCTTGTCGCCCGCCTTGACGTCGAGCGCGACGCGCTTTCCCTCATCGGTCAGCCGCCCGGGCCCCACGGCGACGACTTCCGCCTGCTGCGGCTTCTCCTTGGCGGTATCCGGGATGATGATGCCGCCGCGCTTCGTTTCGGGCTCGTCGAGGCGGCGAACGAGGATGCGATCGGCCAAAGGCTTCACGTTCATTGTGGAGGCTCCTCTTGTTTCAGGGTTCATGCTGGATGCGATTCCGGTCCGCTCCGGGATCCGCCCGCTGACAATTGGGCAGGAACCCGGGCCCCCGGCCCCTTCTATCAATCAGAACCTGCATCCGCCGTGCCGCGCCTTTGGATGCGGAACACGCGCTCCGGAATCGGCTGTGGCGTTGTAGCTTGGCGCTTCGCGCGCGCGCCCTCGTTCGGCGCCGCGGAGGGGCGCCTCGCAGCCGGTTGCCCAAACGGCATGCGGCTTGTGGATCGAGCGCTCTAAAACCTATACTCGCTCGGGGTTCCGCCCCGTCCATGTCCAAGACCCGCCCCACTCCGAAACGCCCCCGACGGGGGCACGCCGCTGCCAGAAGGGCACACACGCCGGAGACCCGAAGGGGAGCGCGCCGCTTCCGCCCCGACTGGGCGCTCCTCGGCATCCTGGCGCTGACCCTGGCGGTCCGGCTCTGGGGGGTGCACGACCGTCTTCCCGACGCCTCCGTGGGCATCAACGTCCTGGACGATACCGTCGTGGAGGAGACCGACCGGACCACCATGGGGCGGGCGTGGACCCTGTGGCGGGGCGGCACGACACCCCTGGACCTGAATCCGCACACGGGCGGATGGCCCGCGCTGAGCTTCTATCTGACCCTGGGGCTTCAGCTCGCCTACAAGCTCTGGTACTCGGTCTCGCACGGAGGGGTCACCCCCGCGCAATTCCAGCAGCACGTGGCCGGACCGGGCGCGGGCCCGATGTTCCTCTTCGCCCGCGTGGTGGGCGCCTTGATCGGCACCCTCACGGTCCTTCTCACCTATCGCATCGGCGCCGCGGTCGCGGGACGCACCGTGGGGCTCTTGGCGGGGCTGTTCCTCGCGACCAACACGCTCCACGTGCTCACCTCGCAGCACGTGAGCGATCCGAATCTCCTGGCGCTTCTCTTCGTCCTGCTCGCCACGCCTCCGCTCCTTGGCGTGGTCGCGGGCGGGTCGGTCCGCGACTCCGCCCTGGCGGGCGCCATGATCGGGCTCGCGGGGGCGTGCAAGTACGTGCCGCTCATCCTGGGGCTGCCTCTCGCGCTGGCGAACGTCCTGCGCGGCTCCGCCGGCGCGCCGGAGGCAGGGGCGCCCGCGGCCGCGCGCGCGAAAGGGCCTTCATGGATCGGGAATCGAGGGCTCTGGGCCGGACTCGGGGGAATGCTCGGGGCCCTCTTCCTGGCCACTCCGTTCCTCTTCCTGGATTGGAAGCGGACCCTGATCGACATCGGCGGGCAGCGACGGTCGCTCTTCTCGGACTGGGTGGGACAGACGGTCTTTCCGATCTCCCTCCCCACCTACCTCGCCGTCTCCATTCCCCACGCCATGGGATGGCCCGCGTATCTCCTCGCGCTCTGGGGAATGGTTCTCCTATGGAAGAAGGGCCGAGTGGCACGGGCGCTCGTCTGGATTCCCGCCATGATCGTGCTCGCGAATGGAATGCTGAAGAGTCCACAGGAGCGTTACATCCTCGTGGCGATCCCCTATCTCCACATCGCCGCCGCGCTCGCGGCCGTGCAGGCGTTCGCCTGGGTCGCGGCCAGGGTTCCCGCCCTTCGCTCGAGCCCGTTTGCGGAGCGGGCCCTTCCCATCCTGCTCGCGGGCGCGGTGGTGGCCTGGCCGCTCCCCGAGCTTCTCGCCACGCGACATGCGTGGGCGCTCCCCGACTCCCGGCATCTCGCGCGGCAGTGGATCAGCCGGAACATCGGGCCGGAGCACACGGTCGCCATCGAGCTCTACGGACCCGTGTTCCGCCCGGAAGAGCGCGCCATGGTGATCTGGCCGTTCTTCGCCACGCAGTCGCAGCTCGCGCGCCCCGTGTTCCACGAGCAGTTCCTGGACGGATTCGAGTACCACGTCTCCTCGGGGGAGATTTCGCGGCGGTTCGAGTCCGAGCCCGCCAAGTACCCGGTGGAAAACGCCTACTATCGCTGGCTCCGCGAGCACGCCCCGCTCGTGTGGGAATCGGACAAGAAGGGAAACGCCGGACCCGACATCGTGATCCGCCGGCTTCCCCAGAACATCAGCACGAGGGCGCAGCGCGACAGCCTCTTCCTGGCTTCGATGCCGGAGCCCACGAGAGTCCACCGCGTGGAGCTCTGGTGCCTGGACGCGTCCAAGATGTTCACGCGCGTGAAGGACTACGCCCGCGTCGAGGAATGGGCGAGGCGAGGGCTCCTCGTCGGCGCGGAGCCGATGGAGGGGCTGCTTCGAAGCCAGCTCGCCATGGCGCTCTACCGGCAAGGAAAGGCGGACTCGGCGGAAGCGGAGATCGTGCGGGCGCTGGGGAAGATGCCGGAGAGCGCGAGTCTCCACGTCTACCACGCCGAGATGCTGAACCAGAAGTCACGTCACAAGGAAGCGCTCCTGGAATTGTACGCGGCGTACGAGCTCTCGAAACATGACCCGCGTCTCCACGTGAACCTCGCGCAGACCCTGGGCTTCCTCGGGCGATACGACGAAGCCGTGCAGGAGCTTCTGCTCGTGCCTCCGGATAATTCCCAGCGGGGCCTGGCGCTCCGCGACGCGGCGATCCTGACGCTGGAGCATCTCGACCGTCCGGCGGAGGCGCTCAACTACCTCCGCGAATCGATCCGGCTGGATCCGAATCAGGAGCAGGCCGATCTCGTCCGCGCGCAGATCGCGCGCCTGGAGCAGATGCTGGGGCAGCGCTAGCGCGGCTTGGCGAAGCCGCAAAATTCCACCCGGTTCCCGTCCGGATCGCTGAAGTAGATCGAGAGCGCGTCCCAGAATTTGAACTCCACCGGCCCTTCCACCGTGAGCCCCTGCGCCTCGAGTGCCTTCTTCAGCCCGGGGATCCGGGAGCGCTCGGTTCCGAACGCGAAATGCTGCGGGCCCTTCACGTGCGCGGCGCCGTAGGAGAGCGGTCCCGCGGTGATGCCGATCCGCTGCGACGCGCCTTCCGGACCCGCCCAGAACCACGCGAACTTCGGGCTGCCGAGGTCGTCGGGCAAGAGGCCCACAACGTCGCGATAGAACGCGACCGATCGAGCCACGTCGGACACGACGAGGATGATCTCGGAGATGCCGCGGAGGGGGATTCCTGCCAGGGCGCCTTTGGCCTCGCGATTCGTGCGATAGACAGCGGGTGTCTCGCTCACAGCCCGTACTCCTTCTGTTTCCGGTAGAGGGTCCTGAGACCGATGCCGAGCATCTTGGCGGTCTTCTGCTTGTCGTGCCCGGTGGCGCGGAGCGTGGCCTCGATGGCGCGACGCTCCAGCTCCTGCATGGACATCCCCACCGTCGCGTTCAGATCCTCGCCCGATGCGGGACGCTGCTGCCGGAGCTGGATGGGAAGGTCGGTGACCTCGAGCACGCGCTTTCCCTGCGCGAAGACGACCATCTCCTCGATCGTGTTCTTCAGCTCGCGCACGTTCCCCGGCCAGTCGTAGTGCATCAGACGGTCCGCCACGCCTCGCGTGATCCCGGTCACCTTGCGGCCGTGCTCGCGGTTGAACTCGCGGATGAAGGTCTCGACCAGGAGCGAGATGTCCTCCTTCCGCTCCCGAAGCGGAGGAACCTCGATCTGGATCACGCGGATCCGGTGATGCAGGTCTTCGCGGAATTCGCCGCGCGCGGTGAGCACGTCCAGCCGGCGGTTCGTGGCCGCGATCACCCGGACGTCCACCTTCACCGTCTCGTTCCCTCCCACGCGCTCGAATTGGCGGTCTTGTAACACGCGCAGAAGCTTCGTCTGAACGTGGGGAGCGATCTCGGAGATCTCGTCCACGAAGAGGGTGCCCTGATCCGCCAGCTCGAACCGGCCCTTGCGCTGCTGGTCCGCCCCGGTGAAGGAGCCCTTCTCGTGTCCGAAGAGCTCGCTCTCGATGATGTTGGCGGAGAGCTCGGCGCAATGAAGCTTCACGAAGCGCTCGTTCCGCCTCGGCGAGAGCTGGTGGATCGCCTGCGCGATCACTCGAGGGCCGACGCGCGGCTCACGAGCCTCTGATGGGAGAGCGCGCGCTCCACGACCGCGAGGAGCTTCGGAAAGTTCAGGGGACGGAGCTGGAAATCGTAGGCGCCCTGGCGCATGGCCTCCGTGGCCAGCTCGACGGTCCCGCCGTCGGCGATGAGGATCACGCAGGTCTCGGGATTCCGGTCCAGGGCGACCTGCATGAGCCGCATTCCGTCCACGCGCTGCGCCTTGAGCTCCGTGATGACGATCTCGGGCCCCGTGCCGTCCAGCACACCGGCGGCCTCGGGACCGGGGCGGTCGAGCAGGTTGAAGGCCTGCTCCCCGTCCTTGGCCCAGTGGACCTCGAACCCTTTCTCGGTCAGAAAGGTCTCGAGCTCCTTGGTCTCCGAGGAGTCCTTGTCGACGATGAGCGCGCGGGGGCGATGCAACAACGTGGGGTCTCCCGTTCCGGAAAGTTACGACTCCGCAGTAGCTTACGACGAGGAGCAGCGTGCGTCAAGGCAGGAGGCGGGAAGGGCGCGGGATCCCGGCCCGGTAACCGGGCGCGGCGGGCGGATCACCTAGGTCAGCGCGTCGGCGACGTTCACTCCGTATTCCTCGGGGATCAGGGCGGAGACGATGCCCACCGCGTAGGTGTCGCTCCCCTCTTCGCGCTTGCTCAGGTCCACCAGCGCGCCGTCCACCTTCTTCCGGTCGCGGTCGGCCACGATCTTCACCTTGGGACGGAAGATGTCCCGGCTGTTGTGCTCCGTGACCACCCCGATCTCGTTCGTGTCCAGCAGCACCACCGTCCCGGCCGGATACATCCCCACCGTGTTCACGAACGCCTTGATCAGGAGCGGATCGAACTTTTCTCTGTTGGCCACCAGCATGTGATGGAGCGCCTCGTAGGGCGTGAACGGCGTGCGCCGGTACGAGCGGTGGGCGGTCATGGCGTCGAAGCAGTCCGAGATCGCCACGATGCGGCTGAAGAGCGACATCGCGAGGTGGTCCCCCAGCTTGGGGTAACCGCTCATGTCGATATTCAGGTGGTGCTCGAAGGCCACGATCATGGCCCGCAGCGCGAGCTCGTTCAGGCCCCGGAGCTTGGAGATCATCTTCACGCCCTGGACCGGATGGTCGGTCATGAGCTTCCATTCCTCGGCGGTCAGCTTCCCCGGCTTGTTCAGCACCCAGCCGGGAATGGTGGCCTTTCCGAGGTCGTGCAGGATCGCCGCCACCCCCAGCTCCCCGAGCATCTTCTTGTTCAATCCCAGGCGCTGGCCCAGCGAGATCGAGAGGATGGAGACGTTCACGCAGTGCTGGAACGTGTACTCGTCGTGGTTCTTGATGGCCGTGAGGCCGATGAGGGAGAACTCCTCGTTCAGGATGAGGTCCACGATGGATTGCACGGCGCGCTTGGCCTTGCGGAGGTCGATGGGCTTCTTGTCCCGCCCGCTGAGCATGACCGTCTTCGTCGCCTCGATGGCGCGGTAGAAGGTCCGCTTCGCCACCTTGCGGGAATCCCGGGCCTCCTCGACGTTGATGGCCCCCGTCTGGGGCACCACGGTCCGAAGCGGAACCAGATGCTCGACCGAGAGCTTGAGAAGCGCCGCGCTGAAACCCTCGTAGGGATCCTCCGCCTTCACGTCCACGTCCAGGAAGAGCCGCACGAACTTCTTCACCTCGGGCGGCGTGACCTTGCCGTTGAAGGCGAACCCCGAGAGGCCGCGGTTCCGGAACTCGTCGATCAGGTACTGGTAGCTGGCGTAGCTCGAGCCGTCGAGCTTGAGCCGGCCCTGGTTGATATAGAGGAAGTCGCCGACCGCCTGGAGCTTGAATTCTCCTTCGGCCGTGAAGAGCTGCTCCACGGTCTCGATGAAATTGACGAGCGGGCCGTGGAAGGCGACGTTTCCGACGTCGTGGATCTTCGCGGTCTTGAGGAGGACGCAGAGCTGCATGGCGAGGCTCCGCCCCTGGACCAGGATGCGCAGGACCGGGGTGTCCGTGAGTCCCGCGTGGGGAGCGGGGGGGCGCGCGGCCGGGCCGGTCACGGCGTGCCCTCCGCCGGCCCGCTCTCCTGAGCCGGGGCATCATCGTCCGCGGGGCCCTTCGCCCCTTTCCCGAGCGCGGCGTTCCGCACCGTCTCGAGCGCGGTCTCGATGGACCTCCGCACCTGCTCCTTCTTGCTCTGGAGCTCGCGATTCAGGACCTCGAGCGCCTTCGGGGTGCCGAGCCAGGCCAGCGCCAGCGCGGCGCTGAAGCGCTCCTCCTCGTTCGGTCCCCGGAAGAGACCCGCCTTCGTGATCAACTCGCTGAGGCGCGGCACGAAGGCGTCGGAGGCGCACTTGCCCAGGGCCTCGAAGAACACCTGGCGCTCGGCCTGGTCGCGCTTGGCGAAGTCGGGCGCCTGGATGGCGCCCCAGAGGCTCTGGGCGGCGCGGTCGTCGCGCCGCTGCGCCAGCGTGAGCGCGGCCTGGACACGCACGCTGGCGTCCAGGTCGCGGAAGGCGGACACGAGGAAGGCGCGGCTCGTGGGGCTCTCGATGTTCCCCAGGGCGCGCACCGCCTCCTTGCGGACGCGGACGTCCTCGTGATGGAGGGCGCGGTCCAGGGCGCGCTCCACCCCCTGGTGCGCGATCCGTCCCAGCACGTAGACCACGTTTCGAATGACATACCACCGCGAATCCCCGAGGCGGGATATGAGAACATCCACGTCGTCCTTGCAGGAAATCGCAAGCGCCTCACAGAGCGCGCGGCGGTGTTTCATGTGATTGACCTGTCCCAGGAGGTCGCAGACCGCTCCCGCGGCCGTGGGGCCGATCTGCACCAGGAAGTTCGTGAGGAGGGCGGGATCCAGCTCGGGATGCGCGTTCAGGATCGGCGCGAACTGCCCGAGGAAGCTGGGCCGGCCGATCTCGCGGATCACCTGCTCCGTCAGCGCGCGGAATTCGCCGTGCGTCTCCGCGCGTTTCGCCGCGATGGTCCGGAGCCGCGAGAGAAGCTCGTTCGCGCGCGCCAGGTCCCCTTCCTCGAGCGCCTGCTCGATGAATTTCTGGAACGAGGTGGCCGACTCGAGGAAGCTGGTCGGCTCCTCTTCGGATTTCAGGATCGCCGAGACGATCTCGAGCACCTCGTTCAGGAGCGGCCGTTCCTCCTCGACGCGGATCGCCTCGTTCAGCGCTCGGGTTTCCTGGTCGGTCAGATTGAACTGAATGCCCACCGAGGACTCATCCCAGGTCGCCTCGACCTTCGCCTTGGGGCTCCAGTCGTCCGAGCGGTCCACCACGGTTTCCTCGGGCCCCTGGATCGGCGCTTCCTGCTCCGCCGCGACCGAGCTCACGGGCCATGGAATCCCGCCCCCGTCGGGCGCGTTGGGATCGGGCGGGTAGTCCGCGCCGCTTCCTTCCTCCACGATCTCGTCGATGGAGATGTGGACGTACTCGACGTGACGGAAATCGCGCTCCCAGAGGAGCGTGACCACGTCGTCCTGTCCCTGCGTGGGATCGGTCGCCTTTTTCAGGACTTCGAGAATGCCGCGCAATTCCTGAGGCTCGAGCCCTTCGCGGAAGGTGATCTGGCGCACTCCGTCGGTGTAGAAGCGGAACGCGAGCGATTCCTCGCGTGCGGCGTTGTGGTAGACCGAGTAGTCCTCGAAGAGAAGATCGAACTGCTGGACGTTGAGCACGATGTCCCCGATCTCCTTGAGGCAGGACCAGGTCCTGGCCTCCAGATCGCTCTGGAATTTGTGAAGGGTCGGGTTGTTGGGCAGGTACATCCGGTAGGCCTTGAGCGTCCGCACGAGGGCCTGGATCCAGTCGGCCACGCGCTTCACGTCGAGCGCGAGCACCTGGTCGCCGATCCGTTCGGCCTTCTCCTCCGCGGAGGGCTTCTTGACGATGCTGGGATTGGCCATACGGGACAAACGTCGGCCCTTAGGTGGCCGAACTTGACCTTATTGTGCTAGCGGCGGACGTCGATCTTGCGGGCTGAATCGCTTGCGTAGCCTTCCGTTCCGATTTTCAGGACGTGGGCCTCGCGGATCTGGTTCAGGACCCGCCTGTCGTGGGTGAGCAAGACTACCTGGATATCCTTGGCGAGGTCCTCCAGGTGCCCCAGCAGAATCCCCCGGCGGTCCTCGTCGAGGTGGGACGTGGGATCGTCCAGGACGAGCGGAAGTGGCTCCTTGGCCGCGAGTTCCTGGGCCAGCGAGGCCCTGAGACAGAAGTAGAAGGCATCCCGGGTGCCGTGGCTCAAGGATTCGAGGGGCACGTCGGACCTGCCGTCCAGGGCCACCCGGGGGTTCATGTCGGTGTCGAGGGTGACCGACTTGTAGCGCCCCTTCGTGATGTGCGAGAGCGATTTTCCGGCGGCCCGAGCCAGCCTGGCCACGTGCTCCTTCTGGTAGTCGAGCACCGACTCGCGCAGGACCTCCAGGGCGCAGATCAGGGCGTCCCGATGGCGCTGCTCGCGGAGAAGCCCCTCCTCCTCCGCCTCGATCGATTCCGTGAGGGACTCTAGATTCTCGGCATCGCCGTCGCCTCCGCCGCCACCACTTCCTGAGCGGCGCACGAGGCGCTCCAGCGATTCCTGCTCCGCCTCGATCTTGGTCTTGAGCCCGGTCACCTCGCGCTTCACGCGGTCCGAAGCCTCCGCGGCGCGGACCGGGTCGTCCTTGAAAGGGGTCAGGAAGGGCGTCTGCCCGACGAGGAAGCGCTCCTTGGCCCGAAGCGCGTTCACCGCCTCGTCGATCTCCCCCGCCTCTGCCTCGAGCCGCTCCGGGATGGGGAGCGACTGGACCACGGCGGCTTGCTCGCGGCGCTCCTGCTCCAGTTCCCGGAGCTGCTTCAGGTCGGCGATCACGTTCTCGATCGGGCGGCCCTTGAGGAACGGGTGCACGCGGATCTCGATGACCTCGATCTCCTGCTTCAGCGTCTTGACGTTGTCGTCCGCGACGCGGATCTTCGCCTCGGCGAGCGCCTTTCCGCGCTCCGCGTTCTGGCCGAAGACGCGCATGGCGATCATGCCGGCCGCGGCGCCGAGCACGCCGCCGATGCCCGCCGCGAAGGCTGACTTGGAGGCGGCGTAGCCCAGGAATCCCAGCGCCGCGCCCACCGCGAGGCCCATGAGGAGCACGAGCGGGAAGGGAGGGGCATGGGTCTCTTCCAGCCGCTTCCGCTCGGCTTCCGAGGTCTTGAGGTGGCGGGAGCGCTGCGTTCTCAGGATTTCGAGCCTCATGAGGTCGGACTCGACCTCCTCGGGCGCGTTCGCCAGATAGCTCAGGTTCTCCGCGACTTTGCGGTCGATATCTTGTAGCCGGGTGCGTGCCCGCCGCGCCCGGGTCAGCTCGATTCCGATCTCGGGTCCGCGCTTCATGAGTTTTCGCTGGTCCTCGCGGAGACGGACCAGGGTCTCGAGATCGGCGAGCAGCTTCTCCTTGGCGCTCATGTCCGCCTTGAGCTCGTGGATGCGCGACTCCGCGGCGCTCTTCTCGGCGAAATTCGACTTCAGCTCCCGGAGGACGTACTCCGAGCGCGTGAGGCGTCCGCGCAGGACTTCCAGGTTCTGGAGGCGCTTCTCGATCGAGCGGGTATTCCGCTTCACGCCGGCGGCGAACGGATGCTCCATCGTGAGCGCGTCCAGTCGGTCGACCAGCGCGTTCTGGATCTCCTGGTAGTCGGCCTCCACCGCGCCCGAGATCAGATGGCGCAGCTCGGGGGAGATCTTCGTCTCGAGGACGTTCTCCCGCACGAAACAGGACTCCTGGAAGAGCCGTGCGTCCGTGAACCCGAACCATCCGCGGAGGAGCGTCTCGTACTGCTCGACCTCGGGACCGCGGCCGCGCGGGTTCGCCGTGCCCTGGAAGAGCACGGTCTCGGTCTGGTCCCCCTGAGGGGAGAGCCGCTCGGCATGCACCTCGTGGGTCCCGAAGTCGCGCCGGACGCGGTAGCGTTGCCCCTGGGCCTCGAAGATCACCGTGGCGCGATACCGCGCCTCTTCCCAGGGTTTCGAGCGCTGCTCTTCCTCGTGGGAGGAGACCCCGAACAAGGTCGCCACCATGGCCGAGGCGAACGAGGACTTCCCTGCTTCGTTCGGTCCGATGATCAGGTTGAGCCGGCGCGGCTCGAACGCGACGTCGAACCCCGCGACGGGGCCGAAGCCCTCCACCGTGACTCGCTCAAACCGCATGGTGGGGATTCTGGAACTCGGCGAGCCCGAGCCGGAGCGCGAGCGTCACCGTTTCCTTCTCCTGGGGGGTCTTGGCCTTGGCAAGGCGGTCCAGCGTGCGCCGCACGAACGCGCCGCGGATGGTCGCCTCGTCCTGGAACTGGCCGAGGAGCGCCTTGTCCATGAGGAAGGTCCGGTCGTCGATCTCCAGGTGGAAGAACCGCTCCCGAACCGAAGCGTCCACCCGCTCAGGCTCGAAGGCGAAGTCCGCCGCGCCCTCGAGCCGGACCCGGACGATCTCGCGGTCCCCGGCGAAGGCGGTGATCCGGTCGAGGAGGCGGCGCTCTTCGTGGATCTCGGCGCTCGTGAAGTCGATGGACACCTGGGAGAGCGTGCGCGTGTTCCAGGGCTTGCGCTCCAGGGACACGTCATCCCCTCCGGAGAGGGTGGCCACGAGAAGGTACCGCGCTCCGTCCTCGCCGAACTTTCTTCCCTCGAGCGTCCCGGGATACACCGCGACCGAGCCCCCTTCGCGGACCTCGACGAAATTGTGGTAGTGCCCCAGCGCGAGATAGGTCAGCCCCGAGGCCGCGATCTCGGAACGCTCGATCGGAAGGTCGGAGGCGCGGATCTTCCACGCGGGGTTGTCCTGGAGCGCGCCATGGAGCACCGCGACGTGGTAGTCCGCCACTCCGCTCCGGGTGAACTCGCCCAGCGGACGGGCGGAGACGGCGGGATCGAAGGCGATGCCGTAGAGCTGCACCGTCTCGTCCTGGATCGTGAGCCGCGGCCCTGGAGCGAGGCGGGGGTCGGTGAGGAGATGCACGCCTTCCGGGAGACGGAGCCTCCGGTACACCGAACGCCGGTAGGAGTAGGCGTCGTGGGTGCCCGGCACGAGGACGACCGGCACCCCCGCCTTGGTCAGCTTCTCCAAGGAGGTCTCGACCTGGAAGACGAGGCCCTCGTCGGGATCGTGTGTGTCGAAGAGGTCCCCCGCGATCACCGCGAGGTCCACGGGCTTCTCCGGAGAGGTCGCGAATTCGACCGCGCGAAGGTAGGCGCTCAGGAAATCGCGCGTCCGCTCCAGCCCGTGCTCCCCCATGGACGGGAACGCGGCCCCGAGGTGCAGGTCGGCGAGATGCAGGATCCGGACGCTCATCGGCTCCTCTCCCTGGAACGTGGTTGCCGCCGGTCCATCCGGCGGAGGTCTCTCAGCGCTTCGCGATGCGAACGAAAGGCGATCGGCCGCGGGAGGTGATCGAGCGGGAACCAGCCCAGCTCGCTCGCGTCGTCCCCTGCCTGGAGCGTTCCTCCCGTCACGCGCGCGTGATAGAGGATCAACACCGCGCGCGTCCGCGGATCGTCGCGTCCCGCGTAGACCCCGAAGAGGCTCGTCAGCTTCACGCGAAGGCCCGTCTCTTCGAGCGCCTCGCGGATCGCGGTCGTCTCGGGATGCTCTCCGTACTCCATGAAGCCCGCGGGAATCCCCCACGCGTCCCGGCGCGGCTCGTGCGCGCGGCGCGCGAGCAGGACGGCTCCTCCGCGCCGGACCAGGACGCCGCACGCGGGCACCGGATTCCGGTACGCGATGAATCCGCATCTCGTGCAGGCGCTGCGGCGCACCCCATGCTCGGTGATCTTCCCCATCCTGCCGCCGCACACCATGCAGAAGCGCGCCTCGGGACGCGTCGCCTGCACCTTGCCGGCGCGCGCCGCACCCGGGCGGGGTTGCCCTTTCCCCTGATCCCTCATAGTCTTTTCGTGCGGGCTCCCGGGACGCGACAGCGCCTGTCCTTGGGAAAATCGGCCACCGGAGGACCTTCCTCAAGCGGAATTGAGACGCGGAATACTCCCATGAACCGCCGCCCCAGGATTACTCCTATTTCCCCCGGTTCGTCCCCGGCGGCGCCCGGACCCCTGATCGGCGCCCACATGAGCATCGCGGGCGGTCTCGACAAGGCGATCGGGCGGGCACTCGCGGTGAGAGCGCGGGTGCTCCAGATCTTCACGCGAAACACCCATCAGTGGAAGGCGCGGCGCCTCGGCCCTTCCGAGATCGAAGCCTTCCGGAATGGATGGGCAGCGAGCGGCCTCCATACCGTGGTGGCGCACGACTGCTATCTCATCAACCTCGCCTCGCCGGCCGAAGCGCTCCGGCGGCGGTCGGTCGAGACCCTGGCGGAGGAGCTCCTCCGGTGCGGGGCGCTGGGGATTCCGTTTCTGGTGACGCATCCGGGGGCTCACATGGGAGCGGGATTCCTGGAGGGCTGCCGCCGCGCGGCGGAGTCGCTGGACGAGGCGCGGGCGATCGCTCCGGCCCCTTCCGTCACGGTCCTGCTCGAGACGGTGGCGGGACAGGGTACGACGGTGGGACGGAGCTTCGAGGAGCTGGCGAGGATTCGCGACCGCGTGTCAGCACCCGGACTCGTGCAGTTCTGCGCCGACACCTGCCACATCCACGCGGCGGGATACGACATCGTGACCGAGCGGGGGTACGAGCGGACGCTTCAGGAGTTCGACGACATCCTGGGCCTCACGAATCTGCGCGCGATCCACTTCAACGACTCGAAGACGGAGCGCGGGAGCCGGGTGGACCGGCACCAGCACATCGGAAAGGGTCATCTCGGGGCGAGGACCTTTCAGCGCATGCTGCGCGATCCGCGGCTTCGCGCGATTCCCAAAATACTGGAGCTGCCGAAGGGAAAGGACGGCGTCGTGATGGACCGGAGGAATCTGGGGCTCTTGAGACGGTTGTCGGAGAAGGCGTTGCCCCGGGGACGGACGAGCGGCTAGCTAGTAGTTCCTCTCCTCGTCCTCTTCTTCATCCTCTTCTTCTTCCTCGGATTCTTCGAGCCCCCGCTCCTCTTCGTACTCCAGCATGAAGTATTCGCGGAACGGATCGACGAGGTCGTTGAAGGCCTTGTGCGGCGAGGAGACGCCGTATTCCCGGAGCTTGTCGCAGATTTCCCCGATCAGAGCGTCCATCCTTGCCGAGAGGTTAGTCTCCGCGATGAGACGTTCGACGAGCTCTTTGTCCTGGTCGTGGGCGGCCATGGGGGTTCTCCTCGGATTGGGCTGGTGGGCCCGAGAGCGGCCTCCCGGGTCACTCTCAAGTATAACAGAACACCGATCGTTTTGCTCGGTTCGGGTTAGGCCTTACGTGTCGTTCAGCCATCGCCCTACGTACCCCGCCCTGTGCTTGACAAGCTCGAAGGGTCCCTTGAGGATGCGGCCGCGTGACGGAGAACCGCGAGCCCCCGCCCGAGCCACCGGACGACGTCGCCGCGGAAGTCCCCTTTCCCGTGCCGCCGAGCCAGGCGGCCGTCGCGGCAGTCCCCAAGGGCGCTCCCGGCAAGGAAACCGGGCTCGCGAGAGCCGCCGGCATCGTCTCGCTGGCCACCCTGTTGAGCCGTGTCCTCGGCCTCATCCGCGAGCAGATCTTCGCCGCCTTCTTCGGCGCGGGACGGCAAGGTCCCGAGGCGGCGATGCGGCTCGCCAACCTCGTCATCAACTTCCTCCTCGTGACCGTCTCCGTGATCTGCCTGCTGGGCATTCTCTTCGCGGACCGCCTGGTCCCTTGGATGGCCCCGGGCTTTGGGCAGGTGCCGGGAAAACTCGAGTTGACCACGCAGATGACCGGGATCATGACCCCGTTCCTCCTTCTGGTGGCGCTGGCGGCGGCGGTCATGGGAGTCCTGAACACGCGGCGGGTGTTCTTCATCCCCGCCATCGCGCCGACGATGCTCAACCTGGCCCTGATCGCCTCCGGCTTCGTGATCGCGCCCTTCTGCCCGCGCTTCGGCCTCCAGCCGATCGTCGGGATGGCCTTCGGCGTGATCCTCGGAGGGCTGGGACAGCTTCTGATCCAGGTCCCGGCGCTCTACGCTCAGGGATTCCGCTGGCGCGCGATCCTCTCCTTCCGCGATCCGGGCGTGCTCCGCATCGTGGGGCTCATGGCGCCCGCCGCGATCGGGCTGGCGGCGACCCAGGTGAACATCTTCGTGAACACGTTCCTCGCCTCGCTCCTTCCGCAGGGTAGCGTCTCCTGGCTCAACTACGCCTACCGTCTCATGCAGCTTCCCATCGGTTTGTTCGGGGTCGCCATCGCCACGGTCACGCTGGCCGAGGTGTCGCGCCACGCGGCGCGGAGAGAAATGCCGGAGCTCAAGCGCACGATCTCCTTCTCTCTGCGCTTTGGTCTTTTCCTCACCCTCCCCGCGACCTTGCTCCTGATCGCGCTCGCGCATCCGATCGTGGCGCTCCTCTACCAGCACGGCCGGTTCGGATCCAGGGACTCTTGGGAAACGGCGCAGGCGCTCTGGGCCTACGCGGTCGGGCTTTCGGCCTTCTCCGCGGTGCGCGTGCTGGTGCCGGTCTATTACTCCCTGGGCATGACGCGTATTCCCGTCACGATCTCCTTCGTGACGATCGCCCTGAACGTGGCGCTGAACCTGATCCTCATGGGTCCGCTCCAGCATCGCGGCCTGGCCCTGGCGACCTCCATCGCTTCCGTGGCGAACTTCGTGCTCCTGTTCGAGGTGCTGAGGCGGAAGATCGGGCCCATGGGAGGGCGGCTCCTGGCCCGGTCGGCGGGGAAGATCCTTCTCGCCTCGGTGCTCGCCGCGATGGCGGCCTACGCCGCGGCGACGGGGGTGGAGCGCGTCTTGGGCCTCACGACCGTGGTGGCGCGCATCGCGGTGGTGGGAAGCGGCATCGCCTCCGCCATCGCCATGTACCTCGCGGCGGTCGTCGCGCTCCGGATCCAGGAGAGTGTGCCCCTCTTCTCCTTCATGGCGCGCGTCCTGGCCCGGACCGGCCCGAAGGCGTAGCGCGTCGCGAGGCGGGTGCGCGTCGGGCCGGGATCAGGACGCGCTGGACAGCGGTCCTCCCGGGCGCGAGAATCCGGCGCCATGGATCTGGTCACCCATCTGGGGCGGCAGTTCGCCCACAATGCATGGGCCAACGAGGAGGCGCTCCGTTCCCTGCGCCAGAGTCCGCCCCCGAACGCGCTTCGGTACATGTCCCACATCGTCTCGGCGGAATGGCTGTGGATCGGGCGGCTCAAGCAATGGAAGCAGGCCTTCCCGGTCTGGCCGGAGTGGACACGGGACCAGTGCGAGGCGCAGGGGGGTAAGCTCCCGCCTCTCTGGAGGGATTATCTGAAGGGAATGCGCCCGGCCGGGTTATCCCAGCAGGTCTCTTACGCGTGCGGGAAGGGTTGGTGCGGTAATAGGAAGAGAAGGGGCGGCTGTGTTTCCCGTGGGAAAATTTATCTTCACCATTTCCGAGGGAAACACAGCGCCCCTTCTCGTGCAGCTACCGAACCACTCTCAGATCAGCAGGGATCCGGTCCGTATCAGGTGGGCCAGCTTCGCCCTCTGATCCGCGTTCAGAACGGCGTGCATCCGGCTCATCGCGCGGCTGACCGCGGCTTGGAGATTTTCTCCGCTTTTCACGCGGAGTGATGCGGCAGCCTTAGCCTTCCCGTCGTCGAAGCTGTCCCCCTGGACCGCCTCCGCGAAAGCGGTTAGGGCGCGCCGATCGTCCACCGCGGCTTGAGCGCGCTCGGTTTTGAGCTCGTCCAGAATCTTCGCGAGCTCCGCGACCTGGGATTCGTCCAGCCCCAGCCGGAACGCCAGGAACCGGAGCGGTCTCCTGACTCCGAACGCGCCTCCGCCGAATGCCGCCTGGAATTCCTCGCCGGCTCCGTAGGATTCCCGCCGCTCCATCGAGACGACGGGGCCGCAGCCTGCGTACGCGCCATGGTGGGATCCGTGGCGTCCGTGCTTCCACCAATGCACCATCGCTGGTCGCATCGTGTCCTCCTCTCGCCGGGGCGATTCGCGCCCGGCGGATCGATTCCGTGGGCACCATGCCTCACGGATATTGATTAGATTAGTGCTCCCGGCTCGCGGTTGCACCTTCTATCATGCGCGGCCATGAGCCGGCCCGGAATCCGCCTCGTATGCCTCGACATCGACGGGACGCTGACCGACGGGGTTCTCGGTCCGCCGATTCCCGGCACCGTCGAAGCGGTGCGCCGGATCCGGAAAGGGCTTCCGGTGAGGCTGGTGACGAACACCACCAGCGTGCCGCACCCGGCGCTCTGGGAGGATCTGAAGCGGAAGGGCTTCACCGAGGACCCCCAGGAGCTCGTGACGCCCGCCACGGTGGCAAGTCGCGTGCTGCCCGGCCGCGGGCACGCTCGCGGCATTCTCCTCGCGGAGCCCGGAGCGCGCGAGGATTTTGGGTGGTTCCGTGAGGACCCCAAGGGTACGGCCGTTCTGCTTGCGACCGAGGGGCATTCGTTGGGCATCGCGGATCTCCAGCCCGCCTTCCGGCGCCTGTTCGATGGCGCCGCCTTCTACGCGCTACAGCGGAACCGGTATTTCCGAAAGCGCGGCGAGCTGGTCACGGATCTCGGCCCGGTCGCGGCCTTCTTGACCTACGCCTCGGGACGCGAGGCGGAGAATCTGGGCAAACCCTCGACCCTTCTCTTCGATTCCGTGGCTGAGGATGCCGGCGTACGCCGTTCCGAGATCGTCATGGTGGGGGATGACGCCGAGTTCGACGTCTCCGCGAGCGTGGCGCTCGGGATGACGGGAATTCTCGTCCGCACAGGAAAATTTCGCCCGGAGGACGCGGCCCGCTTCACGCCGAGACCAAGCGCCGTGCTCGACAGCGTCGCGGATCTTCCGGGTTGGCTCGGTACTTGATGGAAATACTCGCGGGTCCTGCGTGAATCTACCGGACCCTCACGAACGTGTGTCTCGAAACCGGCATCGACGACGAACCTCTCCTGATCGCATGAGATTACGAAGACCGTGTGCACTGACTCGCGAACGTCTGTACGCATCGTCGAGGTTTTTTGGCGGATAGGAGAATGGCTCGTGCCGATGAAGCGTTCGCGGTGTCAAGGGTCTCGGTGAGACGCACGCTCGCGCGTACTCGATCGGACCACAGAATGTTTCATTTGGTTCAGTCGCGCGGCCGCGCGCGAAGGCCTTCGCGGTCGCGTGAACGTATTCTCGGGTCGCGCGAAAAAAATTTCGATGAATCGTTTTTGTCTCTTCCCTTTCACCGTCATCAACGTGTATTGCTCTAGATGTCTCACGTCATCGTACTCCGACGCGGTGGTATGAAGGGCAGGTCCCCCTCCGAAACGATGTGTGGGGATCCTTCATGTCTCAACCGCGGGGTAGACGCCGCGCTGGGCCGGGTGGAGCGGGAGGAAGTGGTGGCTGTGGTGAATGTCCAGCGCGGCGTCCTCTCGAGACGCATCGAACTTCCGTCGTAGCCTCATGCCGCACGCCTCGCACGCTCCCGTGCTAGATTTCATCGAGATGACCGAGAAGGACACTCCCATGGAGCGCCCGCGCGTGGCGGCGCTCGACGAGATCCTGGGCAAGCCGATCCGCGTCCTGGACGACGGCCTGGTGCGCGTCGTGGATTACATGGGCTCCGATGAATCGATCGTTCAGGCCGCGCGCGTCTCCTATGGCGCGGGCACGAAGCGGATCCACGAGGACCGCGGCCTGATCCGCTACCTCATGCGGCACCGGCACACCACTCCCTTCGAGATGTGCGAGATCAAGCTCCACGTGCGCGTGCCCATGGATGCCTGGCGGCAGTGGATCCGGACGAGGACGGCCTCTACGAATGAATATTCGACACGTTATTCGGTGGCGATCGATTCGGCGCAGAAAACGTCCCCAGAGGCCTGGCGGATGCAATCGAAGAAGAACAAACAGGGGAGCGAGGATTATTTCGACAAGGCCACCGGGGCCAAGTTCTCGGAACAGGAGACCGAGCTCCACGCGCAGGCGAGAAGGCTCTACGAGGAGCGCCTCGCCGCGGGGGTCTCCCGCGAGCAGGCGCGAAAGGATCTGCCCCTTTCCACCTACACGGAGGCGTATTGGAAAATCAACCTCCACAATCTGCTTCATTTCTTGAGGCTCCGCATGGACCCGCATTCTCAGGAGGAGATCCGGGCATACGCGGAGATCATCGGGCGGGAGATCGTGAGCCGGTGGTGCCCGATCACGTGGGAGGCGTTCCTGGACTACTCCATGAACGCGCTGGAGCTCTCCGCGACCGAGTGGCGGATCATCGCGTCGATGACTGCATCCGATAAAGCGGGCGCGCTCGAGATCGCGAAGAACCGGGAACGCGACGAGCTGGAGGCGAAGCTACGTCAGCTCCACCTTGGGGCACCGTGGGAGTAGGTTAGTTCGCGGGCTGCGGCACGTCCTGCTGCTGGGTCGCCTTCAGGTACTCCTGGGGTGACCCTTTTTCGTACCACCTCGTGCTGACGTACTTCGCGTAGATCATGAAATTGTCGGGCGGGATGTACCCCGGCGCGCCGCCGATGATGTCGGCGTCCGGCTTGAGAAAATAGGTCGTCGGAAATCCCGTCACGCCCACCTTGCGGGCGAACACCTTCTCCGACATCGCTTCGCCCT
>VBOR01000012.1 GCA_005893165.1 Candidatus Eiseniibacteriota bacterium
GGAGGTGACGCGCCTCCGCGCGGCGGAGCGGAGGCGGGCGGGCTCGACCCTGATCGTGGGCGGAAGCTCGAAGCTGGCGAAGGTCTTCGAAACCATCCGGAAAGTGGCGACGACCGGAAGCTCCACCGTGCTCCTGCAAGGAGAGACGGGCGTGGGAAAGGAGCTCCTCGCGCGCGAGATCCACGAGCTGGGGCCCGCGCACTCCGGCCCCTTCGTGGAAGTAAACTGCAGCGCCATCCCGGAGACCCTCCTCGAGAGCGAGCTCTTCGGGTTCGAGCGGGGCAGCCACACCGACGCCAAGCGCACGAAGAAAGGTCTCATGGAGGTCGCCAACGGCGGCACCCTCTTCCTGGACGAGATCGGGGAGATGAGCTTGGCGCTCCAGACCAAGGTGCTGCGCGCGCTGGACCAGAAGCGGTTCCGGCGCCTGGGCGGCACCAGCGACATCCTCGTCGAGACCCGCATCGTGGCCGCGACGAATCGCGACCTGAAAGCCCTGGTGCAGCAGGGAAAATTCCGCGAGGACCTCTACTTCCGCCTCGACGTGATCCGGATCGTGGTGCCGCCGCTGCGCGAGCGGCCGGAGGACATCCCGCCGCTGATCGACCATTTCGTGGGTCTCTGGAACCGGGACCTGGGAAGGGACGTGAAGGGGCCGAACGACCGGGCCCTGGAGCTCCTGCTCGCCTACCGCTGGCCCGGAAACGTGCGCGAGCTGAAGAACGTGATCGAGCGCGCCATCCTCCTCGAGAGCGAGGAGTGGATCCTGCCCGAGCACCTGCCGGTCGAGATCGTGGGCGCGGTCGGAGGAGGCACCGCCGTGCTCGAGACGCGCCTCAAGGGGGAGAGCTCGATCATCACGCTGGCCCAGGCGGAGCGGATCGCGATCGAGATGGCGCTCGGGAAGGCGGGAGGCAACAAGACCAAGGCGGCGGAGTGGCTGGGCATCTCCAGGCAGACGCTGCGCACGAAGCTCAAGGAATACCGGATCGAATCGGCGGGGGGACATGACGGCTGAGTCCCTCCGTGACGCGTCCGCGCGAACCGGCGCCTGAGCCTCTTCACCGCCACGCCCGGCGTGAAGGCGGGGCCGCGCGCCGGCAGGCTCGAGACGCCGCACGGCGCCGTGCCCACCCCCGCCTTCATGCCGGTCGGCACGCAGGGCACCGTGAAGGGGCTCACGCCCCGCGACCTGACCGCCTCCGGCACGCGCATCCTCCTCGCGAACACCTACCACCTGATGCTTCGCCCCGGCTCGGGGCTCATCCGCGAGCGGGGAGGGCTCCACCGCTTCATGGCGTGGAGCGGTCCCATCCTGACCGACAGCGGCGGCTACCAGGTGCTGAGTTTTCGGGATCACGCGAAGCTCCGCGAAGAAGGGGTGGAGTTCCGCTCGCTTCTCGACTGCACGCTCGAGTTTCTCACGCCGGAGCGCTCGATGGAGGTGCAGGCGGATTTGGGCTCCGACATCGCCGTGACGCTCGACCACGCGGTGACGCTGCCGCTCGATCTCCCGGCGCAGCGGGAGGCGGGAGAGCGGACCCTCCGGTGGACCGAGCGCTCGCTCCGCCACGCGCGCGGCCTCGAGACTCCCTCTGGAATGAAGCAGCTTCTCTTTGGAATCGTACAGGGAGGCGGTGATCCCGAGCTGCGCCGGGAAATGGCGGAGCGCACCGCGTGCATGGCGTGCGACGGATTCGCCATCGGCGGCCTCTCGGTGGGCGAGACGAAAGAGGAGACCTGGGCCCTGGCGCGTGCCACGGCGGAGGCACTCCCCGCAGACCTGCCGCGCTACCTCATGGGGATGGGGACGCCCCTCGATCTCCTGGACGGGATCGCGTGCGGCATCGATCTCTTCGATTGCGTGCTTCCGACCCGGAACGCGCGAAACGGGATGGCATTCACGAGCGAGGGGCCGGTCAACATCCGGAACGCGGAGCACGCGCGCTCGGACCGCCCGCTCGATCCCTCGTGCGGATGCGAGGCGTGCGCCACCTTCACGCGCGCCTACCTCCGGCACCTGCATCTCGCTCAGGAGATCCTCGCGCACCGAATGCTGACCTTGCACAACGTGACGTTTTACCAGACACTGATGGCAGCCGCCCGCCGCGCGATCGAGCGCGGCGACCTGCCCGGATACGCGCGGGAATTTTCGGAGCGCTACCTGAAGCGGGGCGGAACGTCCCCCGCCCCCGCCTGACCCGAGGAGCCTTCATGCTCGAAGTGGCATTCGCACAGACGACGCAAGCCGCCGCCGACACGCCGTCGGCGATGGATCAGATGACGCATATGCTCGTGCTCCTCGGCATCACGATCGGGATCGTCTACTTCATGATCATCCGTCCGCAGCAGCGGAAGCAGAAGGAGACGGAAGCGATGCGGTCCTCGATCCGCAAGGGGGACCGGGTCCTGACCACGGGCGGGCTGTACGGCACGGTGGTGGGGGAGCGGGAAGGCATCGTGGTTTTGAAAGTATCGGACGACGTCAAGATGGAGTTCGCGCGCGAGGCGATCGTCCAGGTGAAGGAGCGCAGTGGATAGGAAGCCGCTCCAGCTCCGCTATTACGGCGATCCCACCCTGCGCCGGAAGGCGGACGCCGTCGAAACGGTGGACCCGGAAACCCGCCGCATCATCGAGGCCATGTTCGATTGCATGTACCGCGAGCGCGGCATCGGCCTCGCCGCGCCCCAGGTCGGGATCGCGCGGCGCATCTTCGTGGTGGACGTGGAAGGGGAGGGAGGGGAGCGCACGAAGCTCGCGCTGGTGAATCCGGAGATCAAAGAAAAGCGGGGCAGCGTGACCGGGGAGGAAGGGTGTCTCAGCATCCCCGGCATCCACGAGGACGTGAAGCGCCACGCCGAGGTGGTCTTCGAGGGGCTGAACGAGCGGGGAGAGCGCGTCCTCGTCCCCGCCCAGGGGCTCCTCGCGCGGGCGCTCCAGCACGAGCTGGACCACCTGGACGGGATCCTGTTCATCGACCGGCTGAGCGCGATCCGGAGAAAGCTCCTCGAGCCCAAGCTCGCTCGCATGCAGGCTCGTGACGACCGGGAGCCCGAGCCCAGCCCTTCCGCAACTCCCTCCTTCTAGGGGCGCCGTGCGCCTCGTGTTCTACGGCACGCCGGCCCTGGCGGTGCCGACCCTCCACCGCCTCGCCGAGGAAGGACGGACGCCGCTCCTGGTCGTGACGCGGCGGGACCGGCCCCAGGGGCGTGGCCTCGAGAGCGCTCCCTCTCCGGTGCGCGCGGCCGCCGAGGCGCGCGGCATTCCCGTCGCCACGCCCGCGCGCTCGGGGGTGCCCGAGGAGGTCGCGAGGATCGCGTCCCTGAAACCCGATCTCCTCGTGCTCGCCGCGTACGGTCAGATCCTGAGCCCCGGGCTTCTCGCGATTCCCCGCCTGGGAGCGCTCAACGTTCACTTCTCGCTCCTGCCGCGGCACCGTGGAGCTTCCCCGATCCAGGCGGCGATCCTCGCGGGGGATTCCGAGACGGGAGTCACCACGATGTGGATGACCGAAGGGCTGGACGAGGGGCCCACCTTCGCTTCGCTTCGCACCCCCATCGGACCCGAGGAGAACGCGGGTCAGCTCACCGACCGGCTCGCCGAGCTGGGTGCGCGCTGTCTCTCCGAGACGCTCGCGCGGATCGATCGCGGCGAGATGGTGCGCCTTCCACAAGATTCGGAGCGGGCCACCTACGCGCCCAAGTTCGGGCGTGAGGACACGCGGCTCTCGCTTCGAGAAAGCCCGCTCGAGCTCACTCGCCGGGTCCGGGCCTTCGCTCCGAAGCCCGGCGCCTACCTCGAGCTCCAGGGCGAAGCATTGCAGGTGCTCGCCGCCTCCCCGGGGGCGCGCGCCGGGCCGGGCGTACCGGGACAGGTGCTCGCGCTGGACCGCGCGCGCGGGATCGAGCTCGGGCTCTGCCAGGGCTCGGTCTGGCTCGAGCGTGTGCGGCCGAGCGGACGGAAGGAGATGCCGGCCTTCGCCTACGCGAACGGAGCGCGTCTCACGGAAGGAATGAGGCTTCCGCTCGAGGAGCGTCCGGCGTGACCACGAAGAAGCGAAGCCGCCCGAAGCCCTGGTCGCGGAAGAAGCCTCTGCCCGCGAGGGAGCTCGCGCTCCAGATCCTCGTCGCCACGGAGAGCCGGAGTGCCTATTCGGACCGGCTCCTCGAGACGAGGCTCAAGGAAGCCGACCTCAAGCCCGAGGACGCGCACCTCGTCACGGCCCTCGTCCAGGGAACCCTCAGGCGTCAGGGCACGCTGGATCATCACCTGGCGTTCTTCGCGAGAGAGAACTGGGGCGGGCTTCCGGTCTGGATCCGGGGCGTGCTCCGGATGGGCGCCCTTCAGATCCTCTTCATGGATCGAATCCCGGCGCGCGCGGCGGTGGACGAGAGCGTGAAGCTGGCCAAGAAATACGGGCACCCGGGAACGGCCGGCCTCGTGAACGCGCTTCTGCGCAAGCTGGCCGGGGGGGCGCGCGCGCCCTATCCCGATCCCGAGACCCACCCCGCGGAGTACCTCGCGGTGGTCCACTCCCACCCGCGCTGGCTGGTGGAGCGCTGGGTCGCGCGGCTCGGGCGCGAGGAGGCGGAGCGTCTTCTCGTGAAGGACAACGAGGAGCCTCCGCTCTCCGTCCGTCCGAACCTCGCGCTCGCGCGGAAAGAGGAAATCCTCGCGCGGCTCGAAGGCGAAGGATTCCATCCCGTGCCCGCGCCGAACGGCGGCTCCGTGTGGAACATGGGGGGCGGGTTCGTGCCCTCGCGATCGAAGGCGTTCCGCGAGGGTCTGATCTCCCTTCAGGACGAAGCGGAAGCCTCGGTGGTCCCGATCCTGGATCCCCGGCCGGGGGAGCGCGTGCTGGATCTTTGCGCGGCTCCCGGGAGCAAATCGGCCCAGATCGCGGAAGCGGTCGGAGCGAAGGGGCGCGTGGTCGCGCTGGAGCGTCATCCCAGCCGCGCCAAGGCGCTCCGATCGAATCTCAGGGAGCGGATGCGCCTCGGCAACGTGGAGGTAGTCTGCGGGGACGGAACGATGCCCGCGCTGCAAGGCGTCTTCGACCGCGTGCTCGTCGATGCGCCCTGCTCCGGACTCGGCGTGTTGCGGCGGCGCGCCGACGCGCGCTGGCGCAAGGACGAGCAGAGCATCCTCTCCATGGCCGCGCAGCAGCAGCGGCTTCTGGAAGGAGGGGCGGCGCAGGTCCGGCCGGGAGGGGTCTTGGTGTATAGTGTCTGCTCCCTGGAACCTGAGGAGACCTCTTCCGTCGTGGAGTCCTTTCTCAAAGCCCATCCCGAATTCACGCCGGAGGAAGTCGATCGCTACCTTCCCTCCGCGTTACGCTCCGGAGGCTTCTCCATGATCGCGTCGCCGCAGAGGAACGGGACCGACGGCGTGTTCGCGGCCCGTTTCCGGAAGCGGTGAGCGAATCGCTGGAAGTTCACGTGG
>VBOR01000027.1 GCA_005893165.1 Candidatus Eiseniibacteriota bacterium
GAGGCTCCGATCTGAACGTCGATGCGCGGGGCTCCGGTCACAGGCGTTACGGTGATCGATCCCAGGGTTGCGAGCCCCGGGGGCGTGAACGTTCCTGGGGGTCGCGTCCTGTTGATCTCGACTTCGGTGTTGCTCTGTAGCGGAGGGCTGGTTTCCGTGTAGCTCGCGTCCGTTGGCGTGAAGGACCCCCACGTGACCGTTCCGCCGACAGCCTTCAGGGCCAAGGTGTAGCTGAACATGTCCAGCGGCTGCGGCGTGGTGCCTGTACCGCCGCAATAGGCCGACGTGTGCGAGTTACAGCTCTGGAGCGTGCCGTTTCGGTCGTGATCGGTGTCGAGGAAGATGGTGACGATCGTCGTCCCGCTCGCCCGGAGCCGCGTGGGGTCCGTGGGATTGTCCGTTGTCATGCGCATGTACTGCGCGGCCGCCGGAGCCGCGAGAGCGAGGAGCAGCAGGGAACCCAGGGCGAGGCATCGTAGGGTAGGTCTCATGGGGAACCTCCTCTAGGCGCGGGACTGCCGCGCACGTTCAGATGGCGTTTGGGAAATCGAAGGACAGGTCCGAGTGGGGAAGGGCTTTCGGAACATGGGATCCTTCCTGTTAGGTGGGAATCGGCAAGAGCGTACTCCTCCGCTGCCCCAAAGTCAAGGCTGAGCAGCGACTTCCGGGCTGGAAATGCCGCCGCCGATCGCGTATTCTCCTCCGCGGAGAGATGCGAGAGTGGCTGAATCGGGCGGTCTCGAAAACCGCTATACGCGTAAGCGTATCGAGGGTTCGAATCCCTCTCTCTCCGCCATCCTAAGAGACGGCGCGTGAGGGAGCGCGCGAACATCGAAGCTTCCCGGAGAGATGTCCGAGTGGCTGAAGGAGCACGCTTGGAAAGCGTGTAAGCATGAAAGTGCTTCGTGGGTTCGAATCCCACTCTCTCCGCCAGTTGTGAAGCAATCCGGAATCAGGTGGGGATGTAGCTCAGTTGGGAGAGCGCCTCGTTCGCAACGAGGAGGTCACCGGTTCGATCCCGGTCATCTCCACCATAAGCAGCCACCGTGGTGACTGGCGTAAAGTTCGGTGGGTCGGGCATGGCCCTCTCGTGCCTCGGCGTTGACGGCCAGTTCCCGCGCAATCGAGAATCGCGAACCCCGTCAGGACCGGAAGGTAGCAGCGGTCAGCGGTAACCTCGATGTGCCGCGGACTCGACTGGCTCGAGCCGGGAATCGGGGGGGCTTTGCCCGCAGCGCGCCGGGATGCGCGCCACGTTAGGAGCTCTCTTGGCCCACCTTGCCCTCGCCCGGAAGTACCGTCCTCAGCGGTTCGCCGACCTGGTCGGACAGGACCCCATCCGCACCACCCTGGAGCAGGCGGTCGCCAAGAACCGGGTCGCCCACGCCTACCTCTTCGCCGGACCCCGGGGCAGCGGCAAGACCACGACCGCCCGCCTCATCGCCAAGGCGCTGAACTGCGAGCGCAGAAAGCCGGGGGAGTCGGAGCCCTGCAACGAGTGCGGGAGCTGCGTCGCGATCACGAACGGCACCTCGCTCGACGTGCTCGAGATCGACGGCGCCAGCAATCGCGGGATCGAGGAGATACGGAATCTCCGCGAGAACGTGAAGTACGCCGCCTCGGGCGGAAAGTTCAAGGTGTACATCATCGACGAGGCGCACCAGCTCACCGACTTCGCCTGGAACGCGCTCCTGAAAACCCTGGAGGAGCCGCCGGCCCACGTCCGCTTCGTCTTCTGCACCACGGAGCCGCTCGAGGTGCCCGACACCATCGCGTCGCGCTGCCAGGTGTTCGAGTTTCGCAGGCTCCGGAGCGAGGAGCTGGTGAAGCACCTGCTCGACGTGGCCGCGAGGGAAAGGGTCTCTCTACATGAAGATGCCGCGGGCCTGATCGCGCGGGCCTCGGAAGGAAGCGTGCGCGATGCGCTGGGGCGCCTGGATCAGTCGCTCGCGCTCTCGCCAGAGGGTGTGACCGCCGCGACGGTCGCGCAGGCGCTCGGGCTCGCGGGGCTCGACGCCTACTTCGATCTGGGGGAGGCGCTCGCGAAGCGCGATCCCAAGCTGGCGTTACAAGTACTGGACCGGCTCCACGACCGGGGCATGGACGTCGAGGAGATCGCGGACGGGCTCGCACACCATCTCCGCCAGCTTCTTCTGATCGCCGTGGATTCCTCCCTCGAGAAGCTCGTGGACGCGGCCCCCAGCGACCGGGAGCGGTACGTCGCGCAGGCGAAGGAATTCCGGCCCACCGATCTCAACGCGATGCTGAATCTTCTCCTCGAGACGCGCCCCCTGCTGCGCCGCGCCGAGGCGCCGCGCATCCTGCTCGAGGTCGCGCTGGTCGAGATGTGCACGCTCCCCACGGCGGCGAGGATCGAGGATCTGATCCGCCGCCTCGGCGAGCTGGAATCGAAGCTCGGGGGGGGCGGTCCAGGCACGCCGTCGCCGGCTCCGCGCCCGGCAAAGCAGGATGAGGCTTCCGCTCCGGCGGCGCCCGCGCCGCGCCGCGGCTCCTCCACACCTCGCGCGATCGCCGACACGGAGCCCAGGCATTCCGCGCTCACTGCCGTCACGGCCGTCCCCGGGAATGAGCCCTTGCCCCCGAGCGCCGGCAGTCCCGCCGACCTCCGGCTCGTGGAATCACCCGTCGGTGTGGAGGCCGCCGATCCCAGCGATCCGGTCGTGCGCTGGCGGCACGCGGTGGACCGGGTGAAGGAGCGAAAACTCCTTCTGGGCACGTGTCTCGAGGAGGGGTCGTTCCTGGGAATCGCGGGGGGCAACGTGAGGATCGCGCTCTCGGTGGAGCACGCCTTCCACCGCGCGATGCTGGAAATGAAGGAGAATCGTGAGATTCTGAACGAGGAGCTGGAAAAATGTTACGGCCGGGGCGTCCGGCTTCTCTGCGAGTCCTTGGCACCTCCCGCCCAGGCGGGGGAGCGCGTCCCGGGTGCCGGCGAGACGCCGGGCGGTCCCGAGGCCTCCCTGGTGGACCGCATCGTCGAGCTCTTCGACGGAGAGGTCCTGGGGCCGGATCCGGAGAAGGGGAACGTATGAAGAACATCGCGGGCATGCTCCAGAAGGCGCAGGCCCTTCAAGCCAAGATGTCGGAAATGCAGGCGGAGCTGAAAACGCGCGAGATCGTCGGGTCCTCGGGGCAGGGGAAGGTGAAGGTCACCATGAACGGGGCCCAGGACGTGGTCAAAATCTCGATCGACCCCGAAGTCGTGAACCCGGACGAGGCGGATCTTCTGGAAGATCTGGTGCTCGCCGCGTTCAACGACGCCCGTGCGAAGGTCACGCGCATGGTCGAGGAGGAAATGGGCAAGCTCACCGGCGGCATGGGGCTTCCGAAGGGGCTCTTCTAGGCTCCATGCAGTATTCGAGCGCCTTGCTGGAAGCGGTCATCACGGAGCTGACCCGCCTTCCGGGACTGGGCCGGAAATCGGCCCAGCGGATCGCCTTCCACCTGCTCCGTTCCCCCGAGGGAGACGCCAAGCGGCTCGCGCAGGCGGTCCTGGAGCTCAGGGCGAAGGTCGAGGACTGCCGCATTTGCGGCAACGTCACCGAGACCCAGCCCTGCGCCATCTGCGCGGATTCCCGCCGCGACACGGCGGTGATCTGCGTCGTCGAGCAGCCCATGGACGTTCTGGCCATCGAGCGGACCGGCGAATACCGCGGTGCCTACCACGTCCTCAAGGGAGCCCTTTCTCCCATCGACGGCATCGGTCCCGAGCAGCTCAAGCTGGGAGAGCTGATCGAGCGCGTGAAGGGCGGGAAGGTGAGCGAGGTGATCCTCGCCACGAACCCCACGGCCCAGGGAGAGGCGACCGCGCTCTACATCGCCCGCCTGCTGCAGGCGATCCCCGGTGTGCGCGTCACGCGCATCGCCCGCGGCGTGCCCATGGGCTCCGACCTCGAGTTCTCGGATCAGGTCACGCTCGCCCGCGCCATGAGCGGGCGCAAGGAGATCTGAGCCCGGTCGATCCTGTGTGATTCCCCGGTCGATCTAAGCCGCCCAATTCGAGCACATTATCCTTGACCGCCCACCCGGACGTGTTAGCGTTCGGCCCAATTCCTGGTAGAGCGTCTTTGCTGTGTGGTTGCATGACGCGTGGGGTGGTGGGGTGGGGATCTCGGCGCCGGCTGATACGGAGAGGCTAGGGCAGGACACACCTCTTTCTGAAAACAGCCGGTCGGCGTCACACATGCCGCAGGGCCCAGGTGTGTCCAAGGAGTTGGACCATGGTGAAGGGGAATTGGGCGCTCTTCGAGGAAGACTTCTGGTCGCTCAACACCATCTTGCAGAACCTCATCCAGTCCTCGAGCGCCAAGAGTGTGATGCTGATCGACAAGACCGGTCAGCTCATCAGCTCCATCGGCGAACCTCCCGGTTTCGATGTCACCTCGTTCTCCTCGCTCGCGGCCGCGGATTTCGCGGCCAATCAGCAGCTCGCCGAGATGGTCGGCGAGATGGATTTCGCCACGCTCGTCCATCAGGGCCAGAACGAGAGCATGTACCTCTCGTTGATCGCGAACCGCGTCATCCTGGTCGTGCTCTTCGATCGGAAGACCTCCCTCGGGCTGGTGCGCCTGAAGGCGCGTCGCGGCGGAGAAGAGCTCCTGGCGGTGCTGAACAAGCTGTTCGACAAGCTCCAGTACAAGAATGAAGATCTGAGTGCGACGACGCTGGGGGCCGAGTTCACCGCCGAAGCGGAAAGCGAGATCGACAGCCTATTCAAGGAATAGGAGAGCCATAGCGACGTGTCGCTGATCAATTACTCGTCTCGCGAGATCAACTGCAAAATCGTCTATTACGGTCCCGGCCTCTGCGGCAAAACCACCAATCTCCAGCACATTTATTCGCGCGTCCCCCAGGAAACCCGCGGCAAGATGATCTCCCTGGCCACGGAGATGGACCGCACGCTGTTCTTCGACTTCCTTCCGCTGGAGCTGGGGCAGATCCGGGGGTTTCGCACCCGGTTTCACCTCTATACGGTTCCCGGGCAGGTCTACTACAATGCGAGCCGCAAGCTGATCCTGAAAGGGGTCGATGGAATCGTATTCGTGGCGGATTCGCAGATCGATCGATTCGAAGCGAACGTGGAAAGCTACATGAACATGCTCGACAACCTCACGGAGCACGATCTCACGATCGAGAAGATTCCGTTTGTGATGCAGTACAACAAGCGGGATCTTCCCCGCGTGGTGCCGATCGACGATCTGGAACGGGAGCTGAATCCTCGCAAGGCGCCGTACTTCGAAGCGGTCGCGCTCCGAGGCACCGGGGTGTTCGATACGCTCAAGGTGGCCTGCAAGCTCGTCCTGAAGACGCTCGGGTAGCCCGGACGTGCGGCGCGTTGCCGTCCTGCTCGCGACGGGATTCGGCCTGGGCTATCTCCCCATCGCGCCCGCGACCTGGGCCTCCGCGGCCACCTGCATGGCGCTGGTCTTCGTTCTTCCCCGGCTCGAGCTTCCCGCCTTCGCCGCCCTGACCCTGGTCGTCACCGTCCTGGCGGTGATCGTGTGCGGTCCCGCCGAGAAGGTGCTCGGGCACGACGCCCATCCGATCGTCCTGGACGAGGTGGCTGGCATGATGATCACCGTGTGCGGCGTGCCCGCGATCGGCTTCGCCGACCCGCCGCATGTCATCACGCTGATCGTGGGGTTCGTGCTGTTCCGCATCTTCGACGTGTGGAAGCCGCCGCCGGTCGGGCGGGCGCAGGAGCTTCCGGGCGGGTTCGGAGTCGTGACGGACGACGTGCTCGCGGGACTCTACTCGAACCTCGTGCTGCAGATCCTCGCGCGCGTCTGGCCGGGCACATGACCGCGCGCGCGGGCGGAACGGGTGGAGCGGGCGGAACGGATCGATGGCCGACCTGATCGTCGAAGTCATCACGGTGGGGAGCGAGCTTCTCCACGGGCTCGTCCCGAACACGAACCTGGACCTGGTCGGGGGCCTCCTCGCGGAGGCGGGGCTCTGGCCCTCGTATCACGCCACCGTGGGGGACGACCCGGAGCACCTGGGGGAGGCGTTCCGCACCGCGGTCCATCGCGCCGACCTCGTGATCGTGACCGGCGGACTGGGGCCGACGCAGGACGACATCACGCGAAAGGTGATCGCCACGGTCTTCCGCCGCCGGCTCATCCTGGACCGCGCGGTGCTGGATCAGATCCGGGGGCGCTTCCGGGAGCGCGGCATGGACATGCCCCCCATGAACGAGAGCCAGGCCCTGATTCCTCGCGGCGCGAACGTGATCGAGAACCCGCGCGGCTCGGCGCCCGGGCTCCATTTCGCGCATCTGGAAACGGAGATCTTCGCCCTGCCGGGCGTTCCCTCCGAGGCGGAGGCGATGGTCCGCGCCTACGTGGTCCCGTTCCTCAAGAATCGAAACCCGGGACTCGTCTCGGGGCTCCGGGTGGTGAGGACGATCGGCATCGGGGAGTCGGCGCTGGCGGAGCGACTGCAGGGGTTCGAGCTGGAGGAGCCGGAGCTCCGCCTGGGGACGATCGCGCGCGCGTCCGGCGTGGACCTCCACGTGAGCGCCTCCTCCGTGGACGCGATGTGGCTACAGGGAGCGCTGGACCGGGGGGAGCGTAAGCTCCTCGAGCGCGCCGGATCCCACGCCTACGCGCTCGGGAGCCAGACGCTCGCCGAGGTGGTCGCGGAGGCGCTCCTGAATCGCAAGCTCACGCTCGCGACCGCGGAGTCTTTCACCGGAGGCCAGGTTGGTGCCGCGGTGGTCGCGACCCCGGGCAGCTCCCGGTACTATCAAGGAGGCGTGATCGCCTATTCGAATGAATCGAAGGAGACCCTCCTCGGCGTCTCGAAGGAGACCTTGCGCCGCCACGGCGCGGTGAGCGCGGAGGTGGCGAAGGAGATGGCGCGGGGAGCGCGGGAGCGCCTGGGCGCCTCCTGCTCCGTTTCCACCACGGGAATCGCGGGTCCCGATGGCGGGACCCCGGAGAAGCCCGTGGGCCTCTGCTTCCTGGGGTTCTCCTCCGCGGGGGAAGGGGAGGCCGCCGAGCGCTTCCTCTTCGGGGGCTCGCGCGGCGACATCATCGCGCGCGCAACCTTCTTCGCGCTCGACCTGGTGCGCCGGAGCCTCGGCGCGGGAGTGGCATGGTCCGAACCTTCATCGCGCTCGTGATCCCGGACGAATGGAAAGAATATCTGGGCAAAATCGAGGGTGATCTCATGAGGCTCATGACCGGGCTCTCCTGGGTCAAGGCCGAGAACCTGCACGTCACGCTGCGGTTTCTCGGAGACCTCGGGGATTCGGGGGTGCGGCGTGCGGGGGAAGCGGCCGGCCGCGGAGCCAAGGGGCACGCCGCGTTCACGGCGAGGCTGGGTGCCCCCGGAGCCTTCCCCTCGATGAACCGGCCCCGCGTCCTCTGGACCGGGCTTACGGAGGGCCGGGACGAGGCGATCGCGCTGGCGAAGTCGGTCAACCAGAGTCTCGACCATGGCGGATTCGGACCGGCCGACAAGCCCTTCAAGCCTCACATCACGCTGGCGCGCGTGCGCGAGCGGGCCGAGGGGGTCGAGGCCTTCGGCCGCTACACGCCTCCTCCCCCGCCCGGGGCCGCGCTCCTCGACCGGATCGTGGTGATGAAAAGTGACCTACACCCGACCGGAGCCCGCTATACTGCGCTCGAGGAGATTCGTCTTCGCCAGCAGGGAGCCTAGTTGACCCCGAGTTTCCGTCTCGGCGCCCATCCGAGCGTAAGAATCGAATCCACATTTCGCCCCGAACCGTACGGCGTCCCGGCGTGACGCCTCACAACTCGTAAGGGGGAGAATCGGAGATGGTCACGAATCCGGGTGGTGTGAGGGAGATGTCCAAGGAGCGCGCCAAGGCACTCGATCTGGCGGTGCAGCAAATCGAGCGTCAGTTCGGCAAAGGCGCGATCATGAAGCTGGGGGAGGAGTCGGCCCGGGTCCAGGTGGATTCAATTCCCACAGGCTCGATCGCGCTCGACGCGGCGCTCGGGATCGGCGGCGTGCCGCGCGGCCGCGTGATCGAGATCTACGGTCCGGAGAGCTCCGGAAAGACGACGCTGACCTTGAGCATCATCGCGCACGCGCAGAAGGCGGGCGGGAACGCGGTCTTCATCGACGCGGAGCACGCGCTGGACGCGGCGTACGCGAAGAAGCTCGGCGTCGATATCGAGAACCTGCACGTGGCCCAGCCCGACACCGGCGAGGAAGCGCTCGAGATCGCCGAGCACCTGGTGCGGAGCGGCGCGATCGACGTGATCGTGATCGACTCGGTGGCGGCGCTGGTGCCGAAGGCCGAGATCGAGGGGGAGATGGGGGACTCGCACATGGGGCTGCAAGCGCGCCTCATGTCGCAGGCCCTGCGCAAGCTCACCGGCACCATCTCCAAGTCGCGCACGACGGTCATCTTCATCAACCAGATCCGCATGCAGATCGGCGTGATGTTCGGAAACCCCGAGACCACGACCGGCGGCCGCGCGCTCAAGTTCTACGCCTCGGTGCGCATGGACATTCGCCGCATCGGCGCGATCAAGGACGGCGAGAGCGTCATCGGAAGTCACGTCAAGGTGAAGGTCGTGAAGAACAAGGTGGCCGCTCCCTTCAAGGAGGCGGAATTCGACATCCTCTACAATGAAGGAATCTCGCGCGAAGGGGAGTTTCTGGACCTCGCGATCGAGCGGAATCTGGTCCAGAAGAGCGGCACCTGGTTCTCCTTCGGTGAGGAGCGTATCGGGCAGGGGCGCGAGAACGCCAGGCTCTGGCTCAAGGAGCATCCCGACGCCGTGGTCGAGCTGGAAACGAAGCTGCGCGAAGCGCTGGGATTGACGAAGGCCGGGTTAGCACTTCCGGAGCCGGTCGCGGCGGCGACCGACGGCAAGGGAGAGCGCCGGGTCCGCATCTGATCCATGGCGCTGAATCCTACGCGCGCGGGTTCGGAGGAGGCGGCGAAGGAGGCGGCCCTCCGGATTCTCACCCGCGGGCCGCGCACGGAGCGGGAAGTTCAGGGCCGGCTCCGCGAGCGCGGATACCATGACGATGCGGTGGAGCGCGCGATCGAGCGGCTCCGCCGTGTCTCGCTTCTGGACGACCGCGCGTTCGTGCGGTCGTTTTTGCGCACGGAGCTCTTCAAGGCGCCGCAGGGAAAGCGGCTTCTCGTGATGAAGCTCAGGCGCCGCGGCGTTCCGGACGCGCTGATCACGGAGCTGGACGCGCTTCTCGATGAGGATCCCGATCTTGCCGGCCGCTCGCTCGCGAGCGAGGAGGGCCGTGCCGCGCAGGGATTCGCCCAGCTCCGCCGACGGTACGCGCGGCTCGAGCCACAGGCGTACCGGCGGCGCATGCAGCAGGCGATGGCAAGGCGCGGCTTCGGGTGGGAGACCATCCGGGATCTCCTGGGAGAGGAGACGGATTAGGCCCCGATGAAAAACTCAGGCAGCGACGAGCTGCGGAGCACCTTCCTCGATTTCTTCCAGGAGCGCGGGCATCCCCACCTCCCCCAGGCTCCGCTCGTGCCGCTCGACGACCCAACGCTTCTCTTCACGTCGGCGGGCATGGTGCAGTTCAAGCCTTACTTCTCCTCGCCCCTTCCGCCGCCGCACCGCCGCGCCGTGACGGTGCAGCGGTGCCTCCGGCTCACGGACGTCGAGAACGTGGGACTGACGGTGCGGCACGCCACGTTCTTCGAGATGCTCGGAAATTTCTCCTTCGGGGATTACTTCAAGAAGGAGGCGATCGAGTGGGCGTGGGAGTTCACGACCCAGGTGCTCGGGATGCCCAAGGAGCGGCTCTACCCCTCCGTCTACAAGGAGGATCAGGAGGCGTTCGATCTCTGGGCCAAGCACATCGGACTGGGACCGGACCGCGTCACGCGTCTCGGCGAGAAGGACAATTTCTGGGGACCGGCCGGCGGCTCGGGTGCCTGCGGACCCTGCTCCGAGATCTACTGGGGCCAGGGCCCCGGCGTGGGTTGCGGCCGCAAGGAGTGCGGGCCCGGCTGCGATTGCGAGCGCTACCTCGAGTTCTGGAACCTCGTCTTTCCGCAATTCGACCAGCTGCCCAGCGGAGAGCGGCGGCCTCTTCCGAACCGAGGCATCGACACGGGCATGGGGCTGGAGCGGCTCGCGATGATCTTGCAGGGAACGACCTCGGTCTTCGAGATCGATCTCCTGAAGCCCATCGGGGATGCCGCGCGCCGGCTCGGATCTCCGAAGGCGGCCGCGACCGATCGGGGCAAGCGCGCCGCGCGCGTCATCACCGATCACGTGCGGGCCCTGGTCTTCACGTACGCCGAAGGCGTGCGCCCTTCCAATGAAGGGCGCGGGTACGTGGTTCGCCGCCTCCTGCGACGGGCGGCCCGCTTCGGGCGGGACCTCGGGATCGAGGGCGCATTCCTCTCACGTCTCGTGCCCACGGTCGTCTCGCAGATGAGCCACTACGAGGAATACAAGTATCTGCGTCAGGAGGAGTCCAACGTCGCCGCCGCGATTCTCGAGGAGGAAAACCGGTTCGCGCAGACGTTGGAGCAGGGAATGGGGCGGTTCGAGGAGACGGCGGCAGGGCTGGAACAGAAGAAACGGATCCTCTTCCCGGGCGAGGTGGCGTTTCAGCTCTACGACACCTACGGGTTCCCGATCGATCTCACCGTCGAGATGGCAGCCGAGCGCGGGCTCAAGGTGGACCTGCCCGGGTACGAAGCCGCCATGGAGGAGCAGCGGGAGCGCGCGCGGAGGGCGGCCCGCTTCGGGGTGCGCCGCGCGGGCGGAGCGTGGCGCACGCTGTCGCAAGGCGCGCATTCGGAATTCGTGGGCTACGACCGCTGGGAGGTGGACGGCGTGTTCGTTCGCGACGTGCGTGAAGACGAGGCGGCGGCCGGAAGCCACGGGGCCGCCGAGGGCGCGATCGAGTTCACGCTGGATGTGACGCCTTTCTACGCCGAATCGGGGGGGCAGGTCGCGGACGTGGGGATCCTCGAATCGATGCCGGGTGCTGAGAACGTGAAGCTCCGCGTCGTGGACGTGTACAGGGACGGCAACCGCATCATTCATCGCGGCGAGATGGTGGAGGGTGCCGCCGCCTCGCTCGGTCCCGGCCCCTATCGCGCGATCGTGGACGGAGCGAAGCGCGCCCCCACCCAGAGGAACCATACGGCCACGCACCTCCTTCACGCCGCGCTTCGGAAGCGCTTCGGCACCCAGCTCAAGCAGGCGGGGTCCCTGGTCGCTCCCGACCGGCTGCGATTCGATTTCACGCATCCGAAGGCACTCACCCCCGAGGACCTCCACGCGATCGAGACGATGGTGAACGAGAAGATCCTGGAGGACCTTCCGGTCCAGACCGAGTGGACGTCGCTGAAGGAGGCCCAGGAGCAGGGCGCCATGGCGCTCTTCGGAGAGAAGTACGGGGATCGGGTGCGCCAGGTGATCGTCGACGGCTTCAGCCGCGAGCTCTGCGGCGGATGCCACGTGAAACGCACGGGGGAGATCGGTTATCTCAGGATCGAGTCGGAGGCCGCCATCGCTTCCGGCACGAGGCGCATCGACGCGGTCACGGGCGCCCTCGCCTATCGGCGTGCCGAGGAGGACCGCTCGCTCCTGCACGAGCTGGCTTCGCGAATGGGCGCGGCACGCGAGCACTTGCGGGAGCGCCTGGCGGCGTTACAGGACCATGTGCATCAGCTCCAGGCGGAGCATGCGAAGCAGAGCCGCGAGGGATTGAGGAACACGATCGAGCGCCTGATCGAGGCGGCCCTCCGCGAAGAGCCGCCGCTGGTCGTGGCCGAGGTCACGGCGCACCGTGTCGAGGAGCTGCGCGAAGCGGGGGATCTGATCCGGAGAAAACTCCCGAACGGAGGCGGGCTCCTTGCCGCGGCCATCGAGGGCAAGCTCTCGGTGGTGGCCTCCGTCGGGACCGGGCTCCAGGGCGCGCTCTCGGCCACGGATTGGGCCAAGGACGCGGTCTCGGTCGCCGAAGGCAAAGGGGGCGGCAAGCCCGAGCAGGCGGTGGCCGGAGCGAAGGACGCCACCCGCATCCAGGAGGTGCTGGAACGGGGGCGCGCGTTCGCGCGCGAGCGGCTCAAGGGCGCTGCGTCGGAGAAGCGCTCGCGGTGAGCGTGGCCCGCGGCGGGTCGCCGGAGGGCGGCGCATGAAGGCCCTCATCCTGAGCGGCGGCAAGGGAACGCGGCTTCGCCCCATCACCCACACGGGCGCCAAGCAGCTGGTCCCGGTCGCGAACAAGCCCATTCTCTTCTACGGCGTCGAGGCCATCCGCGACGCGGGCATCACCGACGTCGGGATCATCGTCGGAGACACCGAGCACGAGATCCGCGCCGCGCTCGGGGACGGATCCGCTTTCGGCGTCAAGACGACCTACATCCGCCAGGAGGCGCCGCTGGGTCTGGCGCACGCGGTCAAGATCGCGCGCGACTTCATGCGCGACGACTCCTTCGTGATGTACCTCGGGGACAACCTGATCCTGGACGGAATCACGCCGCTGGTCCGGGAATTCGAGCGCGACCGCCCGAACAGCCAGATCCTCCTCGCGCACGTTCCCAATCCCCAGGAATTCGGCGTGGCCGAGCTGGACGGGACGAAGGTGAAGCGGCTGACCGAGAAACCCAAGGAGCCGCGCTCGGATCTGGCGCTCGTGGGCGTCTACATGTTCGATTCGAGCATCTTCGACGCGGTGAACGCGATCCAGCCCTCTTTCCGGAACGAGCTCGAGATCACCGATGCCATCCAGCGCCTCATCGACACGGGGAAGGTGGTGCATTGCCACGTCATCTCCGGATGGTGGAAGGACACGGGGAAGCTCGAGGACATGCTGGAGGCCAACCGCATGGTGCTCTCGCGCGCGAAGCGGCGCCTGTCCGGGAAGATGGACGGGGCGTCCCGCACCGAAGGGGAAGTGATCGTGGGGGCCGGGACGGTCGTGGAGCACTCCATCCTGCGCGGCCCGCTCATCATCGGCGAGAACTGCGTCATCAAGAATTCCTACATCGGCCCCTTCACCTCGATTTACGACGGCGTGACGATCCGGAACAGCGAGATCGAGCATTCCATCGTCCTGGAGCGCTGCACCATCGAGGACATCCCGGTGCGGATCGAGGCCTCGCTCATCGGCAAGGAAGTGCGGATCCAGCGTTCCCAGGCCAAGCCCACCGCCTACCGCTTCATGGTGGGCGACTCCAGCCTGGTGGACGTGCTATAGGGAACGGGATCGGATACGTTGCGCATCCTCGTGACCGGCGCGCAGGGCATCCTCGGACAGGCGATCCGGGAATCGCTCGCCTCGAGGAACACGCTCTATCTCTGGGGGCGGGACGAGGGGGACGTGCGCGACCTGGAGCGGATCCGGACCTCCGCGAAGGGAATCGAATTCGACGCGGTGATCCATGCGGCCGCCATGACCGCCGTGGACCGCTGCGAGACGGAGCTCGACCTGGCGATGGCCACGAACCGGGACGGCACGCGAAACGTCGCGGCGCTCGCCAGGGAGCGCGGGGCGACCCTGGTCTACGTGAGCACCGACTACGTCTTCGACGGATCGAAGCAGGGCCCCTACGTGGAGGACGACCCGCCGCGGCCCATCAACGCGTATGGGCGCTCGAAGCTCGCGGGCGAGGAGGCCACGCGCGAGGCCGGCGGGAAGTTCCTCATCGCCCGCACGTCGTGGGTGTTCGGGGAGGGGGGGAAGAACTTCGTGGACGCGATTGCGGAGAAGCTCCAGCGGAGAGAGGCGCCCGAAGTGGTGACCGACCAGCAGGGCTCACCCACCTACGCGCGCGACCTCGCGCGCGGGATCGAGAAGCTTCTCCGGATCGGCGCCACCGGGACGGTCCACGTGACGAACTCGGGTGTCACCAGCTGGCATGGGTTCGCCGTGGAGATCGCGCGATATCTGGGCTCTCCCCTGACCGTGCGCGAGACCACCTCGGACCGCTTCCCGCGTCCCGCCCCAAGGCCCAAGAACTCCGTCCTCTCCGGGGAGCGCTACCGCGCGCTCACGGGAGAGTCGCTGCCCTCCTGGCAGGAGGCGCTGCACGATTACCTGGGCCGGCGTTCCGTGCGGAAGGGCGCGGCCGCGTGAGCGGATCCAGACGAGGGCGTACCGCGTGAGCCCGCGCCGCGCGCGCGCCGTGCGTATCTCGCCCGCCACGAGGAGCATCCGCCGCGTCTTCGCCGAGAGCGCCGCCACGCTCCTCGCGGTCTTCGCGCGCGAGATCGATTCCCTCGAGCGCATGTCCCGCCTTCTCGTCTCCACGCTCGCACGAGGGCGCACCGTGTTCTTCTGCGGCAACGGCGGAAGCGCGGCCGAGGCGCAGCATCTTGCCACGGAGCTCGTCGTGCGGTTCGTCCGGAACCGGGGCGCGCTCCCCGCGATGGCGCTGGGCGCGGACGGATCCATGCTCACCGCGGCGGGAAACGATCTTGGATTCGATCGCGTGTTCGCCCGGCAGATCGAGGCGCTGGGGCATCCCGGAGATCTTCTCGTCGCGATGACCACGAGCGGCCGCTCCCCGAACATGATCCAGGCGGTGCGGGCCGCCCGCGCGCGCGGCGTGCAGGTGATCGGAATGACCGGCGAGGCGGGGAAGGCGTTCCGAGGCCGCCGGTGATCCGCTACGTATTCGAGTCGATGCGTGTCTACCAGTGGACGAAGAATCTGATTCTCTTCGCCGGGGTGATCTTCACCTTGAAGTTCCTCGATCCTCCCTACGTGCGCGACGCGGTGCTGGGATTTCTCCTCTTCTCGCTCGCGGTCTCGGGCATGTACATCCTGAACGACATCCTGGACGTGGAGCGCGACCGTCATCACGCGGTGAAACGCGACCGTCCGATCGCGGCGGGGAAGCTCCCGGTCGGAGCGGCGGCGGTCTGGAGCGCGATCTTCCTCGCGATCGGAGCCGGGGGAGCGTTCCTCCTGGGAACACGGTTCGGCTGGACGGTGGCCGCGTACGTGGCGCTGACGCTGCTCTACTCGATCGCCTTGAAGAAGGTCGTGCTCCTCGACGTGGGAATGATCGCGCTGGGATTCGTGCTTCGCGCCACGGCGGGCGTGGAGCTGATCCGCGACCGTGCGGTCCGGATCGGCGAGGAGGTGGTCCTCTCCCCCTGGCTCCTCGTGTGCGCCTTCTTCCTCGCGCTCTTCCTGGCGATCGGAAAGCGCCGGCACGAGCTCGCCCTGCTCGAAGGGGACGCGGCGCGCCACCGAGCGGCGCTGGGGGCCTACACGCCGCGTCTGCTCGACCAGCTGGTGGCCGTGGTGACCAGCGCGACCGTGCTGGCGTACTCCGTCTACACGATCTCCCCCGAGACGCTCGAGAAATTCGGCGGCCGGCCCCTCTACCTCACGATCCCCTTCGTCCTCTACGGAATCTTCCGGTACCTCTACCTCATGTATGCCGAGGAAAAGGGCGGGAATCCCTCGGAGCACTTCTACCGCGACCGGCCGACGCTCGTGAACGTGATCCTCTGGGGCTTGGCCTTGCTCGCGATCCTCTACTGGCCCGCGGGCTGATCCGTGGCGCTTTCGCGCGCGCTCCGGGTCCGCTGCCCCGCGAAGATCAATCTCGGGCTCTGGATCCTGGGCCGCCGGCCGGACGGCTATCACGAGATCGACACCATCATGCAATCCGTGGCCCTGGAGGATGAGCTCTTGCTCACGGAATCCTCCGGAGGGCTGACGCTCACCACGCGCGGCCTTCCCATTCCGAAAGACGCTCCCAACATTCTCGAGCGCGCCTGGGCGCTCCTCGCCCAGGAGGGAAAGACCTCGCGCGGCGTGCGCGTTCTTCTCACGAAGCGGATCCCGATCGGCGGAGGTCTCGGCGGAGGAAGCAGCGACGCCGCCGGATTCCTTCTCGGCGTGAATCGGCTCCTCGGCCTGGGGCTCGAAGACCGGGCCATCCACTCCATCGCGGCCCGAATCGGATCGGACGTTCCTTTCTTCTTGAACGGAGGTACGGCGCGCGCAACGGGGCGTGGAGAGCAGGTGAGACATCTTTGTCCCGCGCCTCCGGCCTGGGTTGTGCTCGCGACGCCACCTCTTGCAATTTCAACGACTTGGGCCTATGGGCGGACCAAAATTCGGTTGACACCCGGAAGAGGCGGCGCTAGTATCCTGGCCGCAGCGATCGGGCGTCGCGACATGCACGCGATCGCGTCGCATCTTCACAACGATTTCGAGGACGTGGTTCTTCCTGAGTTCGGTGTCGTTGCAAGACTCAGGCGTGCGCTCGAAGAGAGCGACGTTCTGGGTTCGCTTCTGTCCGGTAGTGGTTCCACGGTTTTCGGGCTCGCACGGACGCAGGAGGAAGCGCAAGCAGCTGCTCGCACAGCAGCCACGCTCGGCGCGACCCTCCACGTCGTGCGTACCACCGAACGAGGCGTTGCGCTGGCAGGGCTCAAATAGCAGGGATGGTTGCAAGCGCCGGGGTCGACGTTCGGGGGGTGCATGGGCCGGGTCCAGCGATGGATCCGAAGGACTTCGAAGGAACGGGGTCCGGAACTCGAGGCGGTGAGGGTATGACGCTCGAAATCACCGAGGTGCGTATTTCGCTGCGGGACGACGACAAGCTGAAGGCCTTCGCGAGCATGACCTTCAACGATTCCTTCGTCATCCGAGGGCTGAAGATCATCGAAGGGACGAACGGCATGTTCGTGGCGATGCCCAGTCGAAAGCGTCCCGACGGGACCTACCAGGACGTGGCTCATCCGATCAACAACGAGACGCGCAAGTTCATCGAAGATCGGATTCTCGCGGAGTACGAAAAGGAACGGCTCAAACAACCGTCCCTCGCCGTCACCGGCACGTAGGGAGGTTTTGGGGCGTCGGCAAGTGGTAAGCCAGGAGACTTTGGATCTCCCATCCGGAGGTTCGAATCCTCCCGCCCCAACCACCTTTTTGGACCCGCTCCGCGTCCGGATGCAGTAGACTCGGTTCCCGCCGCGAAGCAGGCGGCGCGATCGCCGCGAATCTGTGGCGCTGATGTTCGCAGGACCCAAGACAATTGACCTCGATCGCCGGGCCCCGGAGGCATTCGACCTCCGGCCCATCGAGCGCCTCCGGGCGCATCGGGCCCGATTGACGAAGTCGTCAATCGGCCTTGGGTTTTTCGTTTTTGTGGGGATTCCCGGGAGGAAACGATGACGGTGAAACTTGCAACGGATCGGCGGCTCGCCGCGGCCCCGGGACACGAATCGGAGTCGATACGGAAGCGCGACTCGCAGACGAGGCTCCGGCTCTTCACGGGGAACGCCAACCGGCCGCTCGCCGAGAAGATCTGCGAGTACCTCGGGACCGAGCTCGGGGACGCGACGGTGAGTCAGTTCGCGGACGGCGAGACGTTCGTGAAGATCAACGAGAACGTCCGCGGCGCGGACCTCTTCGTGTTCCAGCCGACGTTCGCCCCGGCGACGAATCTCATGGAGCTTCTCGTGATGGTCGATGCCGCGCGGAGGGCCTCGGCCGGAAGGGTGACGGCGGTCGTTCCGTACTTCGGCTATCAGCGGCAGGACCGGAAGGACCAGCCGCGCGTGCCGATCACGGCGAAGCTGGTGGCGAACATGATCACCACCGCGGGCACCGACCGGGTGATGACGATGGATCTGCATTCGGCGCAGATCCAGGGGTTCTTCGACATCCCCTTCGACCATCTGTACGCGGCGCCGGTGCTCGTCGATTACTGGATGCATCTCAAGATTCCGAATCTGATCGCGGTGGCGCCCGACATCGGGAGCGTGAAGATGGCGCGCGCCTACGCGAAGCGGCTCAGTGTCGGGCTGGCGATCGTGGACAAGCGCCGCCCGCGCCCCGACGCCGTGGAGATGATGAACGTGATCGGCGAGGTGGATGGAAAGAACGTGGTGATCTTCGACGACGTCGTGAGCACGGGATCCACCCTGGTCGAGGCGGCCGAGGCCCTGAAGCGGGCCGGCGCGCGCGACATCTACGCGGCCTGCACGCACGCCGTGCTGTGCGGGGACGCGGTCGAGCGCATCGGCCGCTCCGCGGTGCGCGAGCTGATCGTGACGGACAGCATCCCGCACGATCCCAAGAGGCTGGGTCCCAGCATCAAAGTGCTCTCTGTCGCGGGGCTTCTGGGTGAAGCGATCCGCCGCATCCACGACGAGGAGTCACTCAGCTCGCTGTTCATTTAACGGGAATCCTCGAGAGAAGGAAGGAGTCGCACGATGGCCATCGTTTCCCTGGAAGCCGCCGCCCGCCAGGACGCAGGTAAAGGGGTAGCCCGAAGACTGCGCGCCCAGGGGCGCGTCCCCGGCGTCTATTACGGACGCGGCGAGGACTCGATCCCGCTCACGGTGGGGCTGAAGGACTTGATGTCGGTGCTGGAGAGCGCCGACGGAAGCAACGTGATCGTGGATCTGAAGCTGGGAGGGGAGGCGGCCAAGGACCGGAAGGCCCTCATCCGCGAGATCCAGCGCGATCCGGTGGCGGGCTCGATCCTGCATCTCGATCTCCAGCACATCTCCCTCACCGAGCGGATCACGGTCGAGGTCCCGATCGTCCTGATCGGCGTCCCGCTCGGCGTGAAGGACGCGGGGGGAATTCTCGAGCATCTGCTGCGCGAGGTGGAGGTGGAGTGCCTTCCGACCGACATCCCTTCCAAGCTCGAGGTGGACGTGAGCGCCCTCCAGATCGGCGATTCGCTCCACGTGAGCGACATCAAGGCGGAGCGGGCGACGATCCTGACCGAAGCCGACCGCGCCATCGCGGCGGTCGTCCCGCCGACGATCCTCGAGGAAGTGAAGCCGGCAGAGGAAGCGGTCGCGGCGGAGCCCGAGGTGATCGGCGCGAAGAAGGAGGAAGGCGAGACGGAGGAGGGAGGCAAGGAAGGAAAGGAAGGCGGCAAGCCGTCTGCCAAGGAAGGCGGCAAGCCCAAAGGCTCGGAGGGAGGCAAGCAAGGTTAACGAGCCCAAGGTCGTCGTGGGTCTCGGCAATCCGGGCCAGGAATACGAGGGGACGCGTCACAACGCCGGGTTCATGGCGGTGGAGCTTCTCTCGACAAAGCTCCGGCGCTTCACCGGATGGCGGCGCGAGGGCGCCCTGCTCCGCGGGGAAGGACGCGCCGGCAGGCACGGGATCACGGTGGCGAAGCCGCAGACCTACATGAATCGCAGCGGGCAGGCGCTGCGCGACCTGATCCGGGAAGGATGGACGCCTTCGGAGATCCTGGTCGTGCTCGACGACGTGTACCTGCCGCTCGGCACCCTCCGCCTTCGCGCGGCGGGAGGCACGGGGGGGCATCAAGGGCTGGAGTCGATCCTCGCGGAAGTGGGGACCGCCGAGTTTCCGAGACTTCGGATCGGTGTCGGACCCGCTCCGCGCTCGTCGGACCTTCCCGAGTACGTGCTGGAACGCTTTCTGGAGGAGGAGCGCGCGAAGCTCCCGGAGGCGCTCGAGGGGGCCGCGAGCGCGGCCTTCGACGCGGCTGCGTCCGGCCTTACGCAGGCGATGAACCGTTGGAACCGATTCGGACTCGACCCGGTTGAGGAGTGAGACCTTCATGAAGACTTACGAGACGACGATCATTTTCGACCCCGGCCTCGAGGAGGCCCGCATCAACGAAGAGGTGGACCGCGTGTCCCAGAGCATCTCGCAGGCGGGCGGCGAGGTGGTGGAAGTGCAGCGCTGGGGCAAGCGCAAGCTCGCGTACAACATCCGGAAGCGCCGGGACGGCACGTACATCCACATCAAGCACAAGAGCCCGCCCGAGCTCATCGGGGAGATGGACCGGCGATTCCGGCTGAACGAGGGCGTCCTACGGCACCTGACCGTGCTCGCGGTGAAAGAGTCCCCGCGCGCCGAGGAGCCGGGGCGCGCCGCGGAACCTGCCGCGGCCGCCGCGGCCGGCGCGGCACACGCAACGCAATCCGAGGAGAAGGTTTGATGGCCCGCGAAGGCGAATCGAGATCGTTTCGCAGAAAGTTCTGCAAGCTCTGCTTCGACAAGGTGGAGCGGATCGACTACAAGGACGACCGGAGACTCACGCGGTTCATCACGGACCGCGGCAAGATCGTGCCGCGGCGGATCTCCGGCACGTGCGCGCGTCACCAGTCCCAGATCACCGAAGCCGTGAAGCGCGCGCGCATCCTGGCCCTACTGCCGTTCACCAGTGAGCAGTATCGCTGAGCCCGGCCGGACGCTCTCGCTCGGGAATTCCGTCCGGGCGCTCGGAGCGATCCTGGTCGGGGCGCTGCTGATCGCGGCGGCCAATACCGACATTCCCTCGCCGCTGCCCTGGGCGTTCGGGCTTCTGCCCGTCGCGCTCCTCTGGCTGGCCCGCAAGGTGGGGCTGCTCCTCGGAGCGCTCGCGGCCGCCTCGACGCTGGGCGCCCTGTACGCGTCCGGGATCCACGAGCCGCATCAGCTCGTATTCATCGGCGTGCTCGCCGCCGCGGGGCTGCTTCTCGCGGCCTGCGCGCGCCGGGGGCTGCCCGCCTCCGTGACCGCGAACCTCGCTGCCGCGCTGGTCCTGGCGGTCGCGGGCGGATACCTGCTCGCCGGCGGGATGGACGAGCTGACGCGCATGCTGGCGGCGCGGATCGACGAGCTGAAGCGGCTGGAGACCGAGCACCGTCTGTCGCAATCGCTGGGTCTCTCCTCGACCGAGTTCAACCACGCGCTCGAGCAGACGGGACGCCTCTGGGCGCTTCTCCTTCCCTCGCTCTTCGCGCTCAAGTGGATCGTCGTGATCGCGACGAACTGCTGGCTGGCGTCGGTACTCTTCCAGGAGGAGGAGGGAGGGTTCCCCGCGTTCTCGGAGTTTTCGGTCTGGCGCGTGCATCCCGTGGGGGCCTGGGTGCTGGCGCTGGCGCTCGTGCTCATGGTCACTCGCTGGAAACCCGCCTTCGACGCGGGAGTCAATCTCGCGTTCCCGCTCGCGCTCGCCTACACGGTGCAGGGCTTCGCGGTCGCGCGCTACGTGGCGCAGGCATTCCACATTCGCGGCCTCGTTCAGGCCGCGGTGCTCGTGCTGCTCATCCTCATGCCGATCCTCGTCACCACGGTGATGGCGGTCGGATTGCTGGATGTCTGGTACGACTTTCGGCTCCGGGCGACGCCCGATCCGCGCTCGCCGCAGGGCGGGCGCGGCCACGACGACTAGGAGGTTCCATGGAGATCATTCTTCTGGAGGACATCGGCGGGCTGGGGAAACGAGGAACGGCCGTTCGCGTCGCCGACGGCTACGCTCGCAACTTTCTGATCCCGCGCAAGAAAGCGATCGAGGCCGTGGGGAATGCGCGCGCCGTGTTCAAGGACCGGGAGCGGGCCCGCGTGGCCCTGGAGGCAAAGCAGCGTCAGGCGGCGGAGCGGCTTCGCGAGGATCTGGGCAAGCTCTCGCTTCAGTTCAGCGTGGAGGCCGGGGAGGAGGATCAGCTCTACGGTTCCGTCAGCTCCCACGAAATCCAGGACGCCCTCGCCGCCAAGGGGTATACCGTGGAGCGGAAGAGCGTGCGTCTCGCGGAACCGATCAAGTCGCTCGGTGTGTTCGAAGTGCCCATCCATCTGTACGAGGAGATCGAAGCCCCCGTGAAGGTGTGGGTCGTTCGTAAATGAGAGGAAGGTCCAGGGTTCCATGATTCGAATTCGCTCGTTCCTGCTTGGGTTTGCATCGCTCCTCATCGTCTCGGGCCTCATGAGCTGCGCCGGCTCCTCCGGGGGCAGGCGGCCCTCGTCCTCCGAAGCGCCTGCCGGGGGACCTCAGGAGTGGCGGCCCGCACCGCCGGGTCCCCATAACCCCGCGGTCGGGATCGTGAACGGACGTTACATCACGCGGCACGACGTGGACTCGGTGCTGGCGACCGCCCCTCCGTCGATCCGCGAGGACTACCAGAAGGATCCCGAGCAGTACAAACAGCTCGTGGAGCGGATCGCGAACCAGGAAGCGATGTACCAGGCCGCGATGAAAGCGGGCACCGACCGGAGCCCCGGCTACGTCTCGGACGTCCGTGCGCAAGAGCGCCAGCTCCTCCTGCGGCATTACTACCAGAATGCCATGAGCGCGCTCCCCGCGATTCCCGACTCGGCGGTCCGGACCTACTACGACCGGCATCCCGCCGAATTCAACCTGCCGGGACGCGCGCGCGTCCGCCACATCCAGGTCGCCACGCAGGCCCGCGCGAAGGAAGTCCTCCGGAAGCTCGGCACGTCGACGTGGGAAGAGGTCGCCGCGCGCTATTCCACGGACAAGCTCACGGCGAAGAACGGGGGCGTCCTGGGATACGTGACCAACGACACGCCCGTCGTGCCCGGGATCGGGTCCGCCCCCGCTCTCGTGGCGGCGGCGTTCAAGCTGAAGGAAGGGGAGACGAGCGAGCCTCTGAAGAGCCCCAAGGGATGGCACGTGATCCGGGCGGACGAGAGAACCGAAACCGGCCCGCAGAAGTTCGAGGTCGTGGCGAAGCAGATCCGGACCAATCTGGAGAACCAGCGGACGGAGCACTTCCAGGAAGATCTCGTGAATTCGCTCAAGAAAGAGTACGGAGTGACCGTCTTCGAGGATTCGCTGCAGAAAGCGATGGCCCCGGTGCTCAAGCCCGCGGACCTGTTCGCGCGCGCGCAGGCCACCGACAATCCGCGCGAGCGAGTCGCCCTCTTCCAGAAGGTGGTCCGCGATTATCCCGAGGACAAATCCGCGGTGCAGGCGGCGTTCATGATCGGATTCACGTACGCCGAGGAGCTGAAGGATTATCCGGCGGCGCGCGCCGCGTTCCAGAGCTTCATCGCGAAGTATCCCCAGTCCGACCTGGTCGCGTCGGCGAAATGGATGATGGAGAACATGGAGCACGGCGTCCCGCCGCCCTCCGTCGGCATTCCGGATACGCTCCTTCTCAAGCAATCCGGCTCCCCGCCCGGAGGGTCGGATTCACGGCCATGAGCATGATCCCCGTCCGCGTGGGCGGCCTTGCCATCGATGAGCGAACCAAGAGCCCCGTGGTCCTCCTGCACGAGATCGAAGGAAACCGCGTGCTTCCCATCTGGATCGGACCGATGGAAGCGAGCGCCATCCACATGGAGATCCTGGGCAAGAAATACCCGCGGCCCCTCACGCACGATCTCATGATCCACATGCTCGAGAGCCTGAACGCGAAGGTCTCCCGGGTGGTCATCACGGACCTCAAGGACAGCACCTTCTTCGCGAACATCTACGTGGATGGGGGATCCGGTGCGGTTCCCGTGGACGCGCGGCCCAGCGATTCCATCGCCATCGCGCTGCGCGCGCGTGCCCCGATTTTCATCATGGACAAGCTCTTCGAGAAGTCCGCCGCCGAGAACATCACCCCTCCCAAGCTGGAGCGCACCGCCGAGGAGAAGGCGGAGGAGCTGAGACGGTACCTCGAGGGGCTCAACCCGGAAGACTTCGGCAAGTTCAACCCCGAGGAGCTCTAGCCCGCGCGCGGCCCATGACCCGAGCGCTCCTGCTGCCGTTTCAGGGCCGGGCTCCCCGGATCCCCGCATCCGCCTTCGTCGCGCCCACCGCCACCGTGGTGGGCGACGTCCAGCTGGGCGAAGAGGCGAGTGTGTGGTACGGCACCGTGCTCCGCGGGGACGTCGGATCGATCCGGATCGGGAACAGGACCAACATACAGGACCTGTGCGTCCTCCATCTGACGGCGGGCGGACCGCCGATCGTGGTGGGAGACGAGGTCACCGTGGGGCACCGCGCGATCCTCCACGGAGCGACGGTCGAGGACCGCTGTCTCATCGGAATGGGCTCCATCCTCCTCGACGGCTGCGTGATCGGCGAAGAGTCGCTCGTGGGCGCGGGAAGCGTCGTGCTGGAAGGCACGCGTGTGCCGCCGCGCTCCTTCCTGGCGGGCATCCCCGCGAAGGTGAAGGGGCCCATCCCCGCCGCGGTGCACGCGCGGCTCAAGGAGTCTGCGGACGGCTACGTCCGCCTCGCGCTCTCGCACGCGGCCGGACGCGATGCGGACTGAGCCGGCCGCCTCCCGCCGCCGCGACGCGCGGGCGCGCGTCCGCGCCGGAACCCTGGTCCTGGCGCTCCTTGGCGCGGGGGCCCTGAATGCCGGCGAAGCGCCCGGCGCGGATCTCTCCGCGAAACGGTATCCGCCGGGCAAGGCCGCCGAGCTCAAGGCGCGCCTCCTGGACCGGCCCTCGGCGCCCGAAGCGCCCTCCTGGGCGGTGCAGTACGTGACCCAGCCGGAGCTGGACCGCCTCGAGCCGCCCGCGCGCGTCGCGGAGCGGATCTGGGCCGCGCGCCTCGGGCTCGCCGCGAGAGCAGGCGGCGACGAACAGAAGAAGCTCCGGCAGATCCTCGCCTCCTACGAATCCTGCGCCCTGGATTCGCTCGCGCTCCGGCGCGCCGCCACGGGACTGGTCCGCATCGGGGTCGTCATCCCGCTCACGGGGCGGTTCGACCGGTACGGAAAGACCTTCGTCCAGGGGCTTCGCCTTTCGGTGGAGGACCACAACCGCGACTGGGCGCCGAACGTCACGCTGGTCCTCTACGACTCCGAGGGGGACCCGCTCGTGGGAGCGAGGAAGGCGCGCTGGCTCCTCCGCGATCACGGCGTCTCCATCCTCATCGGCGAGCTCTTCAGCGCGAACACGGCGCCGCTCGCCGCGGCGAGCCAGGTCGTGGGAGCGGTGCTGATCTCCCCGTCGGCGACGAACGAGCGCCTCGCGATCCTGGGGGACGGGGTCTTCCAGCTCCACCTCGGCAACTCCATTCTCGCGGAGTCGCTCCTGCGTGGCTTTGCGTCCCAGAGCCCCAAGGGTTCCGTGGGGCTCCTCGTCGCGACCACGCCCGAAGATTCCGCGCGGGCGGAAGCCGTGGTGGGCGCGTGCAAGGCGCTGGAGATCGGCGTGGCGGGAAAAGAGGTCGTGCCTCCCGACGCGGTGGATCTCACGCGCGCCCTGACGTCGCTTCGTGAGAAGCGTCCCCAGGCCCTCGTGCTGGCAGCGCCGGCACGGCTTTCGGGGATCGCCGCGGCACAGCTCGCGGGTGTCTGGCCGAAGGCGCGCGTCTACGGATTCGAGTCGCTCGATCCCTCGGGGATGAACGCGGAGGTCAGGGCCGCCCTCGAGGGGGCCACCTACGTGACCTCGGACTATGTGCTCGCCGGGGCCGTGCGCGATTCCTTCGAGACCCGCTATCAGCGCGCGTACCGGGAGCCGCCCACGCGGATGTCGGTGCGCGGCTACCTCGTCGGGCTCGCGGTGGCCCAGGGCATCGAGCGCGGCAGCCTGAACGCCTCCATGCTCCGGGAGGCGTTGCGCGCTCAGGTGTACGACTCGGAGGACGGGCGGAAGCTCCGGGCGCTGCGTCCCGCCGTGACCGCGGAGCCGGAGCGGTTCGTGATCCGGTCCGGAAAGGCGTCCCCGGCGGATCCGGTCCCGGTATCCCCTTGAAAGCCAGGGACGGCTGGGCTAGGGTGGCCCGCGGTCCCGGCATGGAACTCTCTTTCAATTCAGACACTTACGCCACGGAGGCTCGCCCCATGGTCCGGATCGGCAGGATCCTCAGCCCGGCCGTCTTCACCCTCGCGGTGTTTCTCCTCTTCACGGGCTGCGCGAAGCGCGAAGCGGAGATCAAAGTCGGGGAATACGGCTCGCTCACCGGAAGCACCGCCACCTTCGGCATCTCGTCCAAGAACGGGATCGAGCTCTTCGTGGACAATCTGAACGCCTCGGGAGGCATCGGGGGGAAGAAGGTCCACGTCCTCGTGGAGGACGACCAGAGCCGGCCCGAGGAGGCGGCCACTGCGGTGAACAAGCTGATCGCGCAGGACGGAGTCGTCGCGGTCCTCGGCGAGGTGGCCAGCAGCCGCAGCCTCGCCGCGGCGCCCATCTGCCAGAACGCCGGCGTCCCGATGATCAGCCCCTCCTCCACGAACCCGAAAGTGACCGAGATCGGGGACCATATCTTCCGCGTCTGCTACATCGATCCCTTCCAGGGCATGGTCATCGCGAAGTTCGCCCGGAACACCCTCCACTTCTCGAAGGGCGCCGTCTTCCGCGACAACAAGAACGACTACAGCGTCGGGCTGGCGAACTACTTCACGGAATCCTTCAAGGGCATGGGCGGGACGATCGTGGCGGACGAGTCCTACAGCGAGGGGGACCAGGACTTCAAGGCCCAGTTGACCAACATCAAGGGCAAGAAGCCGGAGTTCATCTTCGTGCCGGGCTACTACACGGAGGTCGGGCTCATCGCGCGTCAGGCGCGTGAGCTCGGGCTCACGGTGCCGATGCTCGGAGGGGACGGGTGGGTGTCCGACCGCCTGCTCGAGATCGCGCAGGACGCCTTGAACGGCTCCTACTTCGTGAACCACTATTACGAGGGCGATCCCAATCCCATCGTGCAGAGCTTCGTCCAGAGCTATCGCAAGCGCTACAACGCCACGCCCGACGGACTGGCCGCACTGGCCTACGATGCCGCCGGCGTGCTCACGAACGCGATGCGGCAGCTGTCCACACAGGATGCCAACGCCTTCGAGGCGCTTTCCGGACCTCCCAACGCGGACCAGAAGGCCGCGCGCACCAGGCTCACCACGCTGATCGCGGCGACGAAGGACTTTCCCGGCGTGACCGGCAGGATCTCGCTCGACGAGCACCGGAACGCGGTCAAGCCCGCCGTGTTCCTCGGAATCGAGAAGCGAAGCTACAAGTTCGTCGCGACGGTCGAGCCGTAAGCGCGGGGCAGAGACCTCCGGCCGCCCGTGCAGGAGTTCTTTCAGCAGCTCGCGAACGGCGTCGCCTGGGGCAGCATCTATGCCCTGATCGCGCTGGGGTACACCATGGTGTACGGCACCCTGCGCCTCATCAACTTCGCGCACGGTGACGTGTACATGGTGGGGGCCTTCGCGGCGTACTTCCTGGCGCGGGCCCTGGGCGTCGGCACGGTCACGGAAGCCTCGCCGCTCTTGGCGGCCGTGGTGCTGCTGGGCTCCATGGCGATCTGCGCCCTCCTCGGCATCCTCATCGAGCTCCTCGCGTACCGCCCCGTGCGCCGCTCCTCGCGACTCACCGCCCTCATCACCGCGATCGGGGTATCCCTCTTTCTCGAGAACTTTGGAATCCGGGTCTTCGGGGCGGACCCCAAATTCTTTCCGCAAGTCATCGCGCCGCGCACGATCACCCTCGCCGAAGGCGTGCTGGTCACGAACCACCAGATCACCGTGGTGGTGGTCTCCATCGTGCTCATGGTGGCCCTCACCCTCTTCATCAAGCGAACGCGCACCGGGAAAGCGATGCGTGCGGTCGCCTTTCACCGGGACGCGGCCAGCCTCATGGGGATCCCGGTGGATCGCATCATCACCATCACGTTCGCCATCGGGTCGGCGCTCGCCGCGGCGGCGGGATTTCTCGTGGGGCTCACGAATCCCAAGATCGAGCCTCTGATGGGGATCATGCCCGGCATCAAGGCGTTCGTCGCCGCGGTCCTGGGCGGGATCGGGAGCGTTCCGGGAGCCATGATCGGCGGGCTCCTCATGGGCATCTCCGAGTATCTCGTGGTCGGATACATCTCCTCCACCTACCGCGACGCGATCGCGTTCGTGATCCTGATCGCGGTGCTCCTGATCCGGCCCGCGGGGCTCCTGGGCCGGAACGTGGCCGAGAAGGTCTGATGCTCTGGCGGAGAGTCGCCGGCGGCGTGATCGCGATCGCCATCGTCTGGGCGGTGGAGTGGGCGGCGTCCAGCGTCCTGAACCCCTACATCTACCGCGTCCTCGTCCTGTGCTCGATCAACGTGATCCTGGCCCTGAGCCTGAACCTCGTGAACGGCATCACGGGTCAGTTCTCGATCGGACACGCGGGATTCATGGCGGTCGGCGCCTACGCTTCGGCCGCGTACACCGTCTACGCGGTCCCGGTCTGGTTCGGGGCCTCGGCGGGAGCGGGGTGGCTCGCGGCGGGCGCGTTCCTGATCGCGATCCTGGTCGGAGGTCTGGTCTCAGCGCTGGCGGGATTCCTGGTCGGGCTCCCCTCGATGCGCCTCCGCGGCGACTATCTCGCCATCGTCACGCTGGGGTTCGGCGAGATCATCCGCGTGATCATCCTGAACATCGACGCGGTCGGAGGCGCCCGCGGCTTCGCGGGCGTGCCGACGCGGACCAATCTGGCGTGGGTCCTGGGAGGGGCCTGGCTCACGTTCGCGGTGATCCGGAATCTCATGAAGTCCTACCACGGGCGGGCACTCCTCGCGATCCGCGAGGACGAGATCGCGGCGGAAGCGCTGGGGGTCCCGACCACGCGCTACAAGGTCACCGCGTTCGTGATCGGGGCCTTCTTCGCCGGCGTCGCGGGAGCGCTCTTCTCCCACTACACCTACCTCCACACGAACAGCTTCACCTTCATGAAATCGATCGAGGTCGTCATCATGGTGGTCCTGGGCGGGATGGGAAGCCTGACCGGGTCGATCCTGGGGGCGACGCTCCTGACGGCCCTGCCCGAGCTCCTCCGCTTCGCGAGCTCCGAGCGGCTCATCATCTATTCCCTGCTCCTGATCGCGCTGATGATCGCCCGCCCTCAAGGCATCCTCGGCCAGCGCGAGCTCACGCTGCCCTTCCGGCGCCGGCGAAGCGAATCGCGACCCACCCTGGCCGCATGAACGAGCCGCTCCTCGAGCTGCGCGGGCTCTCCATTACATTTGGAGGCCTCAAAGCCGTTTCGGGACTCGACTACGAGCTGCCGCGCGGGATGCTCGGCGGCCTCATCGGCCCGAACGGAGCGGGGAAGACCACCGTCTTCAACGCGATCACCGGCGTGTACCGCCCCTCGAGCGGGTCCATCCTCCTGGAGGGGAGGCCCATCCAGGGGCGGCCCACGAACGTGATCGCGGCCCGGGGGGTCGCGCGCACGTTTCAGAATCCGCGGCTCTTCGCCACGTTGAGCTGTCTCGACAACGTGCGCATCGCCTGCCATCTGCACGGCGGGGTCGGCCTGGCCGACAGCATCTTCGCCACGCCCCGCTCCTTGTCCGAGGAGCGGCACATCCTCGAGCGCTCGGAGGCGCTCCTCGAGGCCTTCGGCCTGGTGAAATACCGTGCGAGCGAAGCACGCGCGCTGCCTTACGGGGAGCAGCGCCGCCTCGAGATCGCGCGCACGCTCGCCACGGAGCCCAAGCTCCTCCTTCTCGACGAGCCCGCCGCCGGCATGAACGCTTCGGAGTCCGAAGCGCTCATGAAGCTGATCCAGCAGATCCGCGAGCGTCACAAGCTCACGGTCCTCCTGATCGAGCACGATATGAAGGTCGTCATGGGCATCTGCGAGAAAGTCGCGGTGCTGGACTACGGGGTGAAGATCGCCGAGGGCACGCCCGAGGAGATCCGGCGCGATCCCAAGGTGATCGAAGCCTACCTGGGGGAGGAGCCTTGAGCCTTCTCTCGCTCGCGGACCTCCACGTCCACTACGGAGCGATCCACGCCTTGAAGGGGGTCTCGATCGCGGTGGACGAGGGCACGATCGTGACGCTGGTGGGGGCCAACGGCGCGGGGAAGAGCACCACGCTTCGCGCCATCTCGGGTCTGATCCCGGCGAGCGGCGGGGACATTCGCTTTCGCGGGAAGTCGCTCCTGGGCATGAAGGCGCACGAGATCGTCCGCGCCGGCATCTCGCACGTCCCCGAGGGGAGGATCGTGTTCGCGAACCTCACCGTGCTCGAGAATCTGGACCTGGGGGCCTATCTGAGGCGCGACCGGGCGGGGATCGCCGAGGACATGAAGAAGATCTTCCGTCTCTTCCCGAGGCTCGAGGAGCGCCGCCGCCAGGCCGCGGGCACCCTGAGCGGAGGGGAGCAGCAAATGCTCGCCATCGGCCGCGCGCTCATGGCGCGGCCCACGGTGCTTCTCATGGACGAGCCATCGCTCGGGCTCGCGCCCATCCTCGTGCGCGAGATCTTCTCGGTGATCCGGGAGATCCGCGCGGCGGGCACGACGATCGTCCTGGTGGAGCAGAACGCCCGCATGGCGCTCGCCACGGCGGACCAGGGCTACGTGCTCGAGACGGGATCGGTCCGTATGTCCGACCGCGCGAGCGTGCTGCTGGAGAGCCCGTTCGTGCAGGCGGCGTATCTGGGAGGCGCGGGATGAGCCCGGCGAAGCGACTCAAGAGGCTCCCCCCATGGCGGGATCTACCCTCGGTTGGCTCCTTGCTCGAATCGGCGGAGCTCTCCTCTTATAGGGAGCGCGCGCCCCACGAGGTCCTCGCGGAGGCGGCACGGCAGGCCATCGCCGCCGCGCGCGTTTCGCTCCGCGCGCGGGGCGGATCGCGGAAGGAGGCCCCCTCGCGCGAGGCGATCGTGCGGGACGCGGCCCGGCGGGTGGAATCGGAGCTCCTTCCTTCTCCCCGGCCCGTGATCAACGCCACCGGCATCGTGATCCACACCAACCTGGGGCGGTCCGTGCTCTCGGAGGAGGCGATCGCCGCGGTCGTCGAGACCGCGCGCCGCTACACGAATCTGGAGCTGGACCTGGAGCGGGGAGCGCGCGGGTCGAGGATGACGCACGTGGAGCCGATCCTGACCGGGCTCCTGGGCGCCGAGGCGGCGCTGGTCGTGAACAACAACGCGGCCGCGATGCTCCTCGCCCTGAACACCTTCGCCCTCGGGAAGGAGGCGGTCGTCTCGAGGGGGCAGCTGGTGGAGATCGGGGGGAGCTTCCGTATCCCTGAGATCCTGGAACGCGCGGGCGCGGTGCTGCGCGAGGTCGGGACCACGAACAAGACGCGCCTGCGCGACTACGAGCGCGCGATCGGGCCCAGGACGGGGCTCCTCCTCCGCGTGCACCCCAGCAATTTCGCGATGGTGGGTTTCACCGAGGAGGTGACCCGCGAAGCGCTCGTATCGCTCGCGCGGAAGAAGAGGGTTCCCCTTCTCGAGGACATCGGAAGCGGCGCCTTGATCGATTTCTCGCGCTGGGGGCTGCCGGCCGAGCCGGTGGCGCGCGAGGCGATCGAGCAGGGGGTCTCGGTGGTCTGCTTCAGCGGGGACAAGCTGCTCGGAGGGCCCCAGGCGGGGATCCTCGCCGGGAAGCGGGGCCTCATCGCCTCCCTCAGGAAGAATCCCATGGCGCGCGCCCTGCGTGCCGACAAGCTCACCCTGGCCGCGCTCGTCGCGACGCTCCGCCTCTACCGCGATCCCGCGAAGCTTTCGGCCGCCGTTCCGACGCTGCGCATGCTCGGCGAGCCCCAGGCGGCAGTCCGCGAGCGCGCGAACCGTCTGCTTCACTCCCTTCCCGCGGATCGCGCTTCTCAGAGCCGCGCGGAGGTGGTAGCCTGCACCACGGAGGTGGGTGGAGGGGCGATGCCGCTGGCCCGTGTTCCCTCGTATGCCCTCGCGTTACGACCCGCGCGGGGGAAACTCGAAGATCTCGCCCGCTCGCTTCGTACCGGTCCCGATCCGGTGATCGGCAGGATCGAGTCGGGCCGGCTCCTTTTGGATCTCCGTACTGTGGACCGTGACGAGCTCGAGAAGCTCGCCCGGGCGATCGTGCGCGCGCTCGAGGAGGAACCCTGACGCCGTCCAGCGATCTGGAAGTCGAGCGATATTCCGATCCTCAGAGCTTTGCGCGAGAGGTGAATCTCCCGCTCGTCGGCGTCGTCAACGTCACGCCCATTCCGGCAGCCGCTCCTTCCGCCACCCTCCTGGCCGCGGACCATCCGGACGAGATGAAGCCGGTCGTCGATCTCCTGACGCAGACCCGAAAATCCCTCACCCTGCGCTCCCTGTTCGTGACCGGCTTTCCCTACGATCCCGAATTCTTCGCCGCGGGCGTCGCCCTCGCGCGCGAGTGGAGCCGCCAGGGTCTCAAGATCGCCCTCGTGGATCTCGATTTCCGGAACCCCACGATCCTTCGCCCGAAGCCCGATCCGAACGAGGGGTACGTGGATGCTCTCGAGTACGGGTCCTCGTTCCAGCGGATCGCGTGGGAGCTGGTGAATGACGCGCTCTGGCTGGTCGGTCCCGGGAGCCACCCGCCGGACGAGCGCCGGTTCGCGGAGCACCCCGATTGGCCCCGCGTGATGCGGATCTTCTCCTCCCGCGTGAACGTCGTCCTGTACCTCGCTCCGTTCCTCGATCGCAAGGGATTCTCGGGGGCGCTTTCGAAGCGGATGGACGGCGTTCTCATCGCGACCTCGGTGCGCCGCTCCAGCCGCGCGGCGCTCCGGGACGCATTTCTCGAATTGTGGGGATCCGACGCGCCCATGATCGGATACCTCGGACTCGACGTGCCCTACGTCCTCGCTCCTCGCGGTGAGGTGGAGCTTTCCCCTGCGGACGCGTGGTCCTCGGCCACCCCCGGCTCGGCATCCTCGTGGCCCGCTCCCGCGCCCCCGTCGATGCCGCCGCCCGCGGCCTCCCACGAGGGCTGGGAGGCGCCGCGGACCGGGCAGGGAGGCGCGGGCCACCCAGGAGGCAGGAGGATCACCGATCCCAAGCTCGAGCCCCCTCCAGGCATCACGCGCGCGGACAGCACGGCCCCATCGCAACGGCCGCCCCAGGCGCTGGTCGAGAGACTTTCCGACGAGGTGCGCCGTGGGTACGTGCCGCGCTCGGCCCAACCGCGCTCCGCTCAGGGGGGCTCGTACGGGCTCCTCTGGGTGGCGCTACTCTTGATCTCCCTCGCCGGGGCGGGGGCCTGGTTCGCCTATCGCGCGGCGCACCGCGACGCCCATCGCGCCGCTGCGCCCGAAACGCTCCCCGCGGGGACGGAGCGTGTGCTGCCGGCCGGTCTCGGGGCGCAGAACCAGGGCGCGCCGGGCGCTTCGGAGCCCTCCCAAGCTCCTCCCGGCGACGAAGCTTCGGGTAGCGGCTCCGCCGGAGGGTCGGCCGCGGCGCGGGAAGCCGCGCCCGCGAGCGGTGCGGACGTGGGGCCGGAGGTTCTGCCCTACCGGGTCCACGTGGCTTCGTTCCGCTCCGAGAAGACCGTGCGCGATCTCGTGAAGCGCCTTCGCGAGAAAGGGCTCGACGCCTGGTACGCGAAGGCCACCGATCAACCCGACTGGTACCGTGTGTTCGTCGGTCACTACGCCACCCGCCAGGAAGCCGCGCAGAAGGCCGCGTGGCTCTTGAATCACGGATGGGTGGATCACGCCATGGCGTACCCCGACAACCCGAGGTAAACCGTGTTCCTGAAGCGACTCGACATCCAAGGGTTCAAGTCCTTCCCGCAGCGCATCCGCGTCGATTTCGGGCCGGGGATCACCTCCGTCGTGGGCCCGAACGGGAGCGGCAAGACCAACATCGTGGAGGCCATCCGCTGGGT
>VBOR01000028.1 GCA_005893165.1 Candidatus Eiseniibacteriota bacterium
TGCCATCATCGCCGCCGCCACGATCGGCACGATCGCGCCGCTCGCCTGGTTCTTCGGGCTCCAGGGAGCGGTCGCGGCGCTCGTCGTGGTCGCGGCGATCTATCTCGTGGTCAGCGGCCGGATGGTGGCGAAGGAGGCTCGCCCCCGCACGCGCATCGACCGCGCCCTCCTGCGCCCCCTCCTCCGCTACGGCTCGAGCGCGCTGCTCGTCGGCCTCTCGTCGACCCTGACGCTCCTGATCCTGCGTTCCGCGCTGGTCTCGAAGCTGGGCCTCGCGCCCAACGGCATCTACCAGGTCTGCGTCGGCATCTCGGGCCTCTACATGCCGCTCATCCTGAACTCAATCACCGCGATCGTCTGGCCGCAGATCGCGGGGCACGCGCGGGACGAGGAGACCAACGTCACCATGCGCGAGGCGCTCCGGCTCGCGGTGCTTCTTCAAACCCTGATCGCGGGTGCGATGTTGGCGGGCGCGCCCCTCTGGATCCCCATCTTCTATTCCGGAAAATTCCTGCCCGCGCTCGATCTTCTCCCGCTGCAGTTCCTGGGGGACTATTTCCGCTCGGTGGCGTGGGCGTGCGGCATCTGGCTCGTGCCCAAGAACCGGCTGCGGCCCTGGGTGCTCTTCGATCTCGTCTACGGGGTCGCGATGCTGGTCACGTTCTGGCTGCTCGTGGACCGCGTGGGTCTCCGGAGCATCGTGATCGCGTACGTCGTGGCCCACATCAGCCACACGGCGCTCCACTACGCGCTCGCGAGGAAGACGCTCGGGTTCCACCTGGGGCCGGACAACCGGCGCCTCCTTCTCGCCTCCCTGGCCCTCTTCGCAGGGTTTGTCGCGTTCATGCCGCGCACCCTGCCGGGCGCCGGGCTGGGGATCCTGGCGCTCGCTGCATGGGCGGCGCTCGTGGTCCGGCCCAGCGAATGGCTCGCGGTGTGGAGGAAGGTCCGGGTCACCATCGTGCCGCCCCCCTCGGCCGATGCGAATTGACAGGCCCCTCCAGGAAACCTATCCTTCAATCGCATCGCCGCGCCTGCCGGGGTTCGCGGGACGATCGCGCACCCACGCTGGATCAGGCCGATCGGGGAGAGCCTCCTATTCCCGGGCTTTGGATCCTGCCCTTTACAGGACAACATTTGAGAGTTTCGAGACTCGGTCTTCTTCTCATCGCTTCGTTCCTTCTTTGCCTTGCGTTCTGTAGGCACGCCTCCGCCCAGTGGCAGGATCGCGACCCGCGCGATGTTCCCGAGTCGATCCGCGAGACCAATCCCACGGCGCGAGCGCAACCGGCGCTCCCGCCCCTCGAGGGGGCCGTCGATCCGGACCATTATCTGTTGGGACCCGGCGATGAGCTGGAGTTGGCGCTCTTCGGGAGAGTCACCGCGCGCGTCCCCGTGCTCGTCAACGCCGAAGGCTCGATCTACGTTCCGAACCTGGGGCACGTCAAGATCGGCGGCCTGAGTATCGTGGCCGCGCGGGCCCACTTGACCGAGGAATTCCAGAAACGCTACCGGGGCGTTCAGGCCGACATCACCCTGCTGCGACCCCGGCGAATCCTGATTCACGTCGCGGGCGAGGTGGTGCGACCGGGACTGGTGGAGCTTCAGGGCCCCGCGCGCGTCTCGGAAGCCGTGAGAGCCGCGGAGGGACTCACGGGCGGAGCTTCGAGACGCAACCTCCTCATCGAGAGAGCCGGTGGCTCCGTGGACCGCGCCGATCTGGATCGCTATTCGATTCTGGGATCACTCGCCGACAATCCCTACCTCGATGACGGAGACGTCGTCCAGGTCCCCATGTCCGTCCACACCATCGTGGTCTTTGGCGAGGTGACGCGCGCCGGCACGTTCGAGTTCCGAAGCGGCGATCGCCTGAGCGGGATCATCGCCCTCGCGGGGGGCACGCGCGCCGGAGCCGACACCGACAGCGTGGAGCTGTGGCGGTTCCTCTCTCCGACGGAGAGTCGTCGCCTGTTCTTCTCGCTGAGGACGGTCCTTGCGGACCCTCCCGGAGTCCCCGAGGATCCGGTGCTCGAGCCCGACGATCGGATCTACGTGCGCCAGAAACCCGGATGGCATCGAAGCGCGACGGTCCTGGTCGCGGGGGAGGCGGTCCACCCCGGCGCCTACTCGATCCCTCCGCAGGGTCAGAAAGCCTCGGAGCTCGTCGCGCGCTTCGGGGGGTTCACCCCCTACGCCGATCTCAACGGCGCGACGGTCTTCCGGCCCGACCTCGTTCCGAGGGAGGACAGCGCCTACGTCCGCACCCTTCAACCGGGAACGGATTCGGGACGCGAGGACGCCGAGTTCCTGAAAGCCCGCGCCCAGGCGAGCGGCACGCTCTCGGTGCGATTCCGCAAGCTGGTGGCCGAACGGGACCCCAAGTCCGATTTCGATCTTCGCGACGGGGATCTGGTGAGGGTCCCGACCCGAACAGGCTCGGTCGCCATCTACGGGGCGGTGCGACGTCCCGGTGCCGTGGCCTACCGGCCCGGGGCTCGTCTCGAGGAATACGTCCGCGATGCCGGCGGATACGGCGAGCGGGCCGATCGCGGGAAGGTGCGCGTGACCAAGCGGGCGACGGGTCAGCCGATGCGCCTCGCCGATGCCTCCTCCATCGACGACGGGGATCTGGTCTGGGTGCCCGAGCGCGAGCGCGTGAGCTTCATCAAGGCGGTCGGCAGCGTGACCGGATTCCTGGCACAGGTGGCCACGGTCTATCTGGTCATCCATCAGGCCACGAAATGACCCCGTCCGGATCCCTCGACCTCTCCACGACGGTCCAGGTTCTGAGCCGGCGCCGCCGGCTCGTGATCCGGGTCCTCCTGGTGTTCCTCGTTGTCGGCGTGGCCCTGGCGTTCCTCCTGCCCCCCGCGTACGAAGGCGTGGTCGTGATCCTGGCACCCCAGGACACGGACCTCTTCGGATCCATCTCCAGCGCGCGCCGGGCGCTGAGCTCCTTCTCCGCGCTCAGCCTGCTCTCTCAGGGGACCACCGCGTCCGACGAATACGTGACGATTCTCAAGAGCGACAACGTGAACCGAGCCGTCGCGCGGCGCTTCGACCTGGCGGGCGTCTACCGCGTCCGAACGCTGGACAAGGCGATCGAGGCCCTCAGGCGGAATACCCGGATCAGCCTGGAATCGGACGGGAGCATTTCGGTGACGGTGCAGGACCGCCTGCGTGATCGCGCCGCCGATCTGGCGAACGCCCTCGTGGCCGAGCTGGAGCGCTTCAACCAGGAGCGCCGGGTGAACCGGGCGGGCGCCCTGGTCCGGTTCCTCCAGGCGGAGATCGAGTCCACCGGAGTTCAGCTTCGCGCGAGCGAGGAGCAGGTGCGGGAGTACGGCGAGAGCCGCCACGCGCCCATCCTCTCGGCCGAGGACAAGGCGGCCGCGGAAGGCGCGGGCTCCCTGCTCGCGCGCCGGGCGGCGCTTCAAGTGCAGCGGCAGGTGCTGAGCAGCTACCTGGAGCCGAATAGCGACGAGCTGGCGCAGACGGACATCGAGATCGGTTCGGTGAACCGGGAGATCGCGAAGATGCCCTCGATCCTCATGGGAGGCGCGCGTCTCATCCGGGACCTGCGGGTTCAGGAGGAGCTGTTCGCGCTGCTCAAGGCGCAGCTCGAGCAGGCCCGGGTGCGCCGGGTCTTCGATATCGCGACCGTGGAGGTCCTCGACCACGCGCATCCTCCGGAGTCCCGCTCGAGCCCCAACCGGAAGCTGGTGGTCCTGGGCATGCTCGTGCTCGGGTTCCTGACGGCGCTCGGCGGCGCCCTTCTCGCGGAATCGCGGGTGCGGGGAAGCGGAGGCGGAGCCTCGTGAGCTCTTCCGGGCCGGCGGTCGAGAGGAGGCTGGAATGGGCCTATCTCGCGGTGACCGTGGTCCTGGGAGCGGCGGTGGTCGTGGGGACGAGCGGCACCCTGCTCGGCCCGGTGGAATCGGGCGCGATCGCGGTCATCCTCCTCCTGGCCTGCGCGGCCCTGGCGCTCGGCGCCACGCGCTGGATCCCGGGGCTCCTCTTCACCCTCGTCCCCGCGGTCTCTGTCTTCAACACCCGGCATGGATTCTTCCCCTTCGATTACGTGGTCTTCGCGCTGGCCTTCTACCTGGTCCTCGACGCTCTCTGGCGCCGGGACCTGCGCCTTCCCGGTCCGCGTTCGCTTCACGTTGCCTTCCTGGCCGTCATCGCCTCGGGGCTCCTCACGCTCTTTCTCGCGCGCGAGTTCAGCTCCTTCGCGGGCCATCTGAAGCGGGTGATCGTGGGATACCTGGCGGCGGTGATCGTCTTTCGCTTCGCCGATCGCGAACGATGGCCCTGGTTCGCGCTCTCGATTCCGGCGTCCGGGCTGGCGATCGCGCTCCTCGTGATCGGTGTCTATCTGAGGCGGGGATTCCTGGTCCACAAGGCCTATGAGCTTCGGACGTTCTATTCGAATGTGGGCTGGGGGACGAGCAACTACGTGGCGGCGGTGCTGTCTCTGGCCGTTCTGGGCTCGGCCATCCTGCTCGTTCTCGCGACCCGGCCCTGGCTCCGGATCGTGAGCGCGATCTCGCTTCTCCCCATGGGCCTCGCCATGGCGCTGCTCGTGTCGCGCGGTACCCTCGTGGCCGTGGCACTGGGACTGCTTGGCCTCTTTCTCGCGGTCGGGGGCAGGCGGCGCTGGAGCGTCCTCACGTTGAGCGCGCTCGGCACGGCGCTCCTGACGCAGCTCCCTGTCTTCAAGGTGATCTTGCTGCGCTTCACACTGGCGTCCCAGACCTTCTCCTACTACGCGCGTCTCGTCGGCTGGAAGCTGGCGTTCCAGCGTTTCGTCGAGCATCCGCTTCTGGGGGTGGGCCTGGGACAGGGGAAATTCCAGACCGACGAGCTCTCCAATCTCGACCCTCACAATTATTTCCTGTCCGTGGCCTCGGAGACCGGCATCCTGGGCCTCCTGGCCTGGATCGCGTTGCTCGTGATCCTCTTCCGGACCGCCTGGGTCGCGTCGCGGGACGACCGGAATCGAAGGACGTGGGCGGTCTCGCTCGGCGTCCTGCTCGCGGTCGCGGTCGTCCATTCCTGCTACGAGCCGACCTTCCCGGGCGCGAACTATTTCTTCCTGTTCTTCTGGATCGCGGCCATTCTCCATCGGGCCGCGGATCCGGCATGAAGATTCTCTTCGACGGGCGCGTCTGCTGCGATCACTTCACCGGCGTCGGCCGCTACGCCTTCGGGCTCGTCCGTCATCTCGCTCCGGCGTTCCCGGAGATCCAATTCACCGTCGCCTGGAACCCGCGCCTGCCCAATTCCCGCTTCGACTGGGATCTTGTCCGATGCATGGGCAACGTCACGCTGATGCCCTGCGCCGGCTCGGGCGTCCGGCTCCTCGATCCGCTGCCGCTCCACTCGATTGCGCGCAGGATCCGGCCCGACCTCCTCCAGGCCCCCTACTTCACGAGCGCGGTCCTGAGCCCGGTGCGGAGCGTCGTGACCATTCATGACGTCACCCCGTTCACCGTGGGGCAGGACCGATGGCGTCACGCGGCGGCGCGATGGGGAATCCGAACGGCCGCGCGATCCGCTGCCTTCGTGATCACGCCGACCGAGGCGGTACGGACGCAGGTCATCGATCGCTTCGCCGTGGATCCGGCGCGGATCGTCTCCATCCCCGAAGGGGTGGAGCCGCTCCCGGAGGGCCGGCTTCCCGATCCGGCGCTCGCCGCTTCCCCGTACGTTCTCTTCGTGGGCGTTCACAAGCCGCACAAGAACCTGACCGGGCTCCTCGACGCCATGGCGCTGGCCTTTCCCGAAGGCCAGGCCCGCCTGGTTCTCGCGGGACCCTGCTCCACCTTCACGGCCCGGCTTCGCCGGCGCGCCGCGGCGCTTGGAATGGACGGGCGCGTCGTCTTCACGGGGCCGCTGGACGACTCCCAGCTCGGCGCGCTCTACCGCGGGGCCTCGGCGCTCGCGCTCGTCTCCTTCGAGGAAGGCTTCGGGCTGCCCCTGGCGGAAGCCATGAGCATGCGCGTCCCCGTCGTGGCCTCCGATCTCCCCGTACTGCGGGAGGTGTGCGGGGAGGCCGCGCTCTACGCGGACCCCAGGTCTCCCTCGTCGATCGCCTTGGCGCTTGCCGAGGCGCTCGCGCGCCGGAACGGCGCCGCGGCGCGCCTGGACCACGGCTCGCGCCGCGCGGCAGCGCTCTCCTGGCCCGCTTTGGCTCCCCGCTACGCCGTCTGCTACGCGAACGCGGGGAACGCATGAGGGTCGTGCACGTCTACAAGGACTACGAGCCGCCGGTCTTTGGAGGCATCGAGCACACCGTGCGCCTGCTCAGCGAAGGGATCGCGGCGAGGGCCGGCGCGGAGGTAACCGTCGTGTGCTCCTCCTCGAGCCCGAGGACGAAGGTCGAGCGCGTCGGCGCGGTGCGGGTGGTGCGCGCGGCCACGTTCGGCCGCATCGCTCGCGCTCCGGTGAGTCCCACGCTCTCGCTCTGGCTGCGCCGTCTCCGGCCCGACATCCTCCATTTCCACCACCCGAATCCCACCGGGGAGCTGGCGTGCCTCCTTGCCCGGCCCCGATGCCCCGTCGTCCTGACCTATCACTGCGACATCGTGCGGCAGAAGAGACTCTTGAAGCTCTACCGGCATCCGCTGCGGCGGTTCCTCCACCGGGCGGATCACATCCTGGTCACGTCCCCGGCGACCCTCGACAACAATCCCTTTCTGGAGCCGCATCGCGCTCGTTGCGAGGTGCTGCCCCTGGGCATTCGCGCGGCGGATCTGGAGGAGACGGAGCGCACGCGCGAGGTCGCGGCCGCGCTTCGCCGGGAGCATCCGGGACCGTACCTTCTCTTCGTCGGCCGCCTGCGTCCTTACAAGGGGATTCCGGTTCTGATCGATGCGATCGCCCGCACGCCGGGAACCCTGGTGCTGGTGGGGCGGGGAGAATCGGAGGAAGAGATCCGGCGCAAGGTCCGGCGAGAGGGTCTCGGGGAGCGCGTGGTGTTCACCGGCGATGTGCCTCAGTCCGACCTGCGCGGCTACTACGAGGCCGCGGACCTGTTCGTTCTGCCCTCCCTCGACCGGAGCGAGGCCTTCGGGCTCGCGATGGTGGAGGCGATGCACACCGGGCTCCCGGTAATCTCGACGCGCGTCGGGACCGGCACCTCTCACGTCAACCTCGATGGGATCACCGGCCTCGAGGTGCCCCCCGGCGATGCCGGGAGCCTGGCGTCCGCCATCCGCTGGATGCTCGAGCATCCGGACGCGGCGAAACGGATGGGCGAGGCCGCGCGCGAGCGCTCCCTTCGGTTCACCCACGCCGCCATGGTGGACCGCACCGCCAGCCTCTACCAGGAGCTCCTGAGCCGGAACGGAGTGCCGGCGCACGCGGGGCGCGCGACGATGGCGACTCGATGATGGCATGCGACCGCCGGGTGTGCCATGATCCCGACCAGCGGCGTCCTTCCCCCCACGTCGGTGCCGAGTGACGACGCCCCCATCTCCTTCAAGAAGGGAACGCCCCGCCGGCGGCATCTACGCATTCCAGAGGCAATCGAACGCGCGGTCCAACCTCTTCGGTCGTACGCACGGAGGTCAGCGGGAGTGACGCATCGCAACGGAGGGAACGGGGTCAGGAACGGCAACCGGAACGGAAACGGGAGCGCGAACGGAGCTCATGATACGTTCGTGAACGGCGGCAAGGCGCCCCTTCCCGAGCCGCTGCGCATCCTGATCACCGGAGGAGCGGGCTTCATCGGGAGCCACCTCGCCGAGAGCCTCATCGCGCGTGGCGCGTCGGTCATGGCAATCGACGACCTCTCCACCGGCCGCTACAGCAACATCGCCCACCTCGAGGAGCATCCGGGATTCCAGTTCGTGTACGAGTCGGTCACGACCGAGAGCGTCATGGACCGGCTGGTCAGCGAATGCAATCTGATCTTCCACCTCGCCGCCGCCGTCGGCGTGGAGCTGATCATCAAGAGTCCCGTGCAGACGATCGAGACGAACGTCCTGGGGACGGAGGCGGTTCTTCGCCACGCCCGGCGCTACCAGAAGAAGATCCTCTTCGCGTCCACTTCGGAGATCTATGGCAAGAGCGACAACCATCCCTACGAGGAGAACGACGACCGCGTCCTGGGTCCGACCACGCGCGGCCGGTGGGCGTACGCCGAGTCGAAGGCGCTCGATGAGTTCCTGGCGCTGGCGTACCACCGCGAGCATCGGGTCCCCGTGGTCATCTGCCGCCTCTTCAACACGGTGGGTCCGCGACAGACCGACGCGTACGGCATGGTCATCCCGCGCCTGGTGAAGCAGGCGGTCTCCGGTCGGCCTCTGACCATCTACGACAACGGGCTCCAGTCCCGGTGCTTCTGCCACGTACAGGACGTGGTGCGCGCGCTCATCGGTCTCGCGCTCAGTCCCCGCGCGGACGGGGAGATCTTCAACGTTGGCAGCGACGACGAGATCACCATTCTCGATCTGGCCCACCGGATCCTGCGTCTTTCCGGAAGCCTGTCGCCCCTCGAATTCGTCCCCTACGCGAAAGCGTACGCGTCCGATTTCGAGGACATGCGGCGGCGGGTTCCGAACACGGGCAAGATCCGGGACCTGCTCGGGTGGACGCCGCGGATCCCCCTGGATCAGACGCTTCTCGAAGTCATCGCCGAGTTCCGCTCCCGCATCGGGCCCTCCCCGAGCCGGGAGCCCGTGCCATCCGCCGACGCGCGCTGACGGGCTCCGCCCCGCGGCCGGCCCCCTTCGGCACCTGAGTTCCACCGAACCCGGCCGCCGGAGAGCGTGCTAGGATCGACGACCGGACCGGGGAGGGCACCGTTGAGAATCGGAGTGGACGCTCGGAAGCTGCGCGACGGCGGCATCGGGACCTACATCCGAAATCTGCTGACGGTGTTCGTGATGCGGCCGGGCGGCAACGAGTACGTGGTCTTCCTGCTCGAGGATGACCTGGGCTCCTTCGCCCACCCCGGCTCCACCGCGGAAGAAATCCGCGTCCAGGCGAGGAAATATTCGGTCGCCGAGCACTGGCATCTGGCCCGCGCGGCGCGCCGCGCCCAGGTGGATCTCTACCACTCTCCCCACTACACGCTTCCGCTCCCGCTGCAGTGTCCCGCGGTCGTCACGGTCCACGATCTGATCCACGTCCGCTTTTCCCGATTCTTCCCCGCGGGCGCCGGAATCTACGCGCGCACCATCGCGGGCGCCGCCGTGCGCAAGGCGCGCATCGTGCTCGTGGATTCGACCCACGTCCGGGACGACGTGCAGGAGATGCTGGGCGTGTCGCCCGATCGCGTGCGCGTGGTGCCGCTGGGGATCGCCAAGGAGTTCTCGCGCCGGTCGACCGCGGATACGGAGCGGTTCCTGAAAGAACGGTCGCTCCCGTCCGCGTACATCCTCTACGTCGGCGCCCGGAAGAAGCACAAGAATCTGGCGCTCCTGATCGACGCCCTGGAGCGGCTCCCCAGGCCGGAGCGTCTTCCGCTCGTGCTCTCGGGACCTCCGTGGCGTCTGGGGCATCCGCTCGCGCAGCGCGCGCAGCGCGCCGGGGTCCTGAGCTGCATCCATTTCGCGGGAGTGCTCCGGAACGAGGAGGAGCTGGCGCTCCTCTACTCCGGCGCGGCGCTCTACGTCCAGCCTTCGCTGGATGAGGGCTTCGGGCTTCCTCCGCTCGAGGCGATGGCCTGCGGCACGCCGGTGCTCGCCTCCTCGGCGGGCGCGCTCAAGGAAACCCTCGGAGACGCGGCGGTGCTCCTCCCGCCCAGCGAACCCGAGGTCTGGTCGGAGGCGATCGTCGATCTCTTGAGGGACAGCCTGCGGCGCGAGGGGCTCATCCGGAAGGGGATCGCGAGGTCGCGCGCGTTCACGTGGGACCGCACGGCGGAGCTGACGATGGCGGCGTACCGCGAGGCCCTCCAAGTTGTCTGACGCCCTCACCCGGGCTTCGACGGTCTCCTTCCTCCTGCTCGCAGCGGCGCTGCCGTGGTCGATGGCTCCCATCTCGATCGCGCTCGTGCTCTGCGCGGCGCTCACACTGCTGGTCTGGGGCGTGCACCGGGAAGGGTGGACGCGCACGCCGGTCGACGCTCCCGCGCTCGCCTGGCTTTTGGCGCTCGCCTTGGCTTCCGCGTTCGCGGTCGATCCGGCCGGAAGCTGGCCGCGGGTGGCGAAGGGGCTCCTCCTCTTCATGGTGCCGGTCGCCGCCTACCACGCGCGCGACGAGCGAATCGCGCGCCGCGCGATCGCGGTGCTCCTCGTCTCTGCCGTGGCCGCCGCGGTCTTCGCGCTGATCCGTTTTGCCGCCGCCGGCCCCCATTTTCCGAACCGCATCCGGGGCGCGGTGGGGCATCCGCTGACCTACGGGGGGCAGGTGCTCCTCTTCGCCTCCCTCGCGACCGCGATCGCGGTCCGCGGCCGCGGGCGATGGCGCGCGGGTGCCTTGATCGCGCTGGCCGTCCTCCTTCCCGCGCTCGCCGGCACCTACACGCGGAGCGCCTGGATCGGATATGTCGTGGCGCTGGCGGTCATCGTGGCGTTCACGCGCGCCAGGTGGCTGGCGGGGGTCCTGGGGGGCGTGGCCGCGGTCGCGCTGGTCCTGCCGGGCGCCTATCGCGAGCGCGCGTTCAGCATCCTGGACCTTCAGAACCCCTGGAACCGGGAGCGCCTCCATATGTGGGACGCGGGCGTCCGCATGTTGCGCGACCATCCGTGGACGGGAGTGGGGTTACAAGATCTGCATTCGCTCTACGAGACCTACAAGCCCCCCGGCGCGGTCGAGCCCGCGGGGCATCTCCACAGCGTATACGTCCAGGTCGCGGCGACCATGGGCCTCGTCGGTCTGGCGGCCCTCGTCTTCCTGGTGGTGGGAATCCTGCGCGCGACCTCGCGCGCGTTCGTGAACTGGAAGCGGGCGGGCGCCAGGTACGGATCTCCTCCCGGCGAGTTCGCGGCCGCGATCTCGCTGGGGGTCTCGGCGGCGTTCGCCGGATTCCTGATCTCGGGTCTCATGGAATGGAACCTGGGAGACGAGGAGCTGCTCGATCTCCTCTGCGTGCTCGTGGGAATCGCGTTCGGCGCGGTCTCGTGGGCTCGCCATCGCGCGGCCCGAGCGGGCGGGGAGCCGCTGGCAATCGGGGGCGCGCCCGATCAGCTGGAGGAAGCCGCCGGAGCGGTGGGCGTGACGAGCAGGTTGAGGTAGGGATACCATGCCTGCCGCGGCGCCCGGCCGCGCGCCAGGAGCTGAGCCCCCACGCGAACCAGCGCAAACGCCGCGCGCTTCCAGAGCGGCTTCCCTTCCAGCGGGAACAGCGGTTTTGCCACCTCGAGCGGCGGATACACCAGCTCGTCCGGAACGAATCGCACTCCAAGCCCATGCCGCTCCAGACGCCGGCGGATCGACGCGTACGTTCGGTAGTGCACGTCCCACGTCTCGTCCCGGGAGATCGCGTACCGGTGGCGCGACCCGCGCAGGCGCACGTACCACTCGGCCAGGCGCCGCGGCATCCAGGGCACGAGCCGGAGGGCGGTGTGGTCGTCCTTGGTCTGGAACCGGTTGGGCACCTGCACGAAGATTCCGCCTGAGCACACCCGCGCGAGATCCGGCAGGACCCGATCGAGCACTTCGTCGCTCAGGTGCTCCAGCACGACGAAGAGTGTCACCAGGTCGAAGGATTTGTCCTGGAACGGCACCTTCCCGCCGTCGTGGAGCACGAAGCGGGTTTCCGGAATTCCGTTTTCCCGGGCGAGAAGGCGCGCCAGCGCCAGATGCTCCTCGTGCAGGTCGATCCCCACGGCCTCGTAGCCGAGCGTATTCATGAGAACGGTCAGCTCTCCCAGTCCGCACCCGAAGTCGAGGATTCGCGGCATTCCATGCACGCCGCACTCCGAGGCGAGGTAGGGCAGGAGCTTCCCGAGCCATCGCGCGTACCCCGCGTCCACCTGCTCGGTCTTGGCGAGAATATCGCGCGTGATCGGCTCGTACACGCGCGTTCCCCGCAGGGGTTCGAGACGTGTCCGGACCGCCTGGAGAAAGCGCTCCGCCTCGAGGGGCATCAGGAGCCTCCCCCGCCGCGCTCGACGGCTCGGCGCAGCGCCTGCTCGAACTGCCGGGCCGCGACGGACACGTCGAACCCGCGCGCCCGGGCGCGGCCCTCTTCGCCCATGCGCGCGCGGAGATCCGCATGGCGGAGCAGCCGGAGCATCGCTCCGGCCATTCCTTCCACGTCCTCGGGAGGAACCAGAAGTCCATTCACGCCGTCCTCGATGATCTCGGGAACGGCCCCGACCCGGGTCGAGACGACGGCGCATCCCCCGGCCATCGCCTCGAGCGGAGGAAGGCCGTAACCCTCGTAGCGGCTGGGAAAGAGCAGCACGGCCGCCTCCGCGTAGAGCCTTCGCAGGGCGTCGTCGTCCGGATTCTCCACGTAGTCCACGAACTCCGGAAGGTCCTCCGTGCGGCGCCGGCCGAAGCAGCGCAGGCGCGACGTGGGAATCTCGCGGCGCACGCGCTCGAACGCGGCGAACCCATCCCGGGCGCCCTTGCGCTCCCCGGGCGCGTGAGGCATGAGCACGCCGGACCGGGCGGGCCGCGGCAGGGAACCCCGGGACCAGAAGGACACGTCGATGCCGTTCCGGACCACCGCCTCCGCCTCGACCCCCACCTCCTCGCGCAGAAGGCGCGCGGTGTATTCCGATCCGGCGATCCGGAACAAGGGCAGGCGGTAGGTGGCGTCCACGTCCTCCGGCAGCCCGCTGTCGATCTCCCGGTGCTGGACGATGTAGCACTTCGCGCCCTTGCGCGGGGACAGCCGGGAGATGGAATGCGCCGTGGGCCAGGCGGTCGCGACGATGGCGTCGGCGTCGGGAACGAACCGGTTGTTGATCCGCGGCACCATCCGGATCTGGCGCAGGAGCGGTTGCCGTGGCGGATTCGTGCCGTGCAGCACGTTGTTCTTGAGCCCGCCCAGCCAGGCGCGAACACCCGAGAGCCGGCGCGCCGAGTCCCGAAAGCGGTAGGGGATCATGGGGAAGAGGACCGCGGTGTCATGTCCCGCGGCGCGGAGAAGGTCGGCGTAATCGAACGCGACACGCGCGCCCCCCGTGAAGGACGCGGCGGGGAGAACGAACGTCACCTTCATGGGGCCATGCGCCTTCGGGGATACGTCAGAAGGACCCGGATCTCCTGGGGATTCACATAGCGCGCCACGGTGAGGACGCCCAGGACGACGAGGGCCGACACGCCTCCCAGCGCCGCCGCCGCGATCCATGCCACGATCCCGGACGACGCGGGCATCACGCGGTCGAGGGCCATGGCACTGAGCCACCCCGCCGTCACCGCGAGCGCGGGAACGAGATGCGGCGTGAGCAGCACCTCACGCCGCGTCCAGCCGAAGAGGGAGCGAAAGCGCGTGAGAAAATAGACCGAGCCCGCCGCATTGGAGACGACCCACGCGACGAGCGCGCCCCGCAGGCCCCAGCCTGGGATGAGGACGAGACTGAGCAACAGATGCGAGCCCGCCACGACGCCCGCGAACCGGGCCTCCACGTCGGGTCTTCCGATTCCGCGCACGAGGGTGGTTCCCATCCCGGTGGTCAAGGCGACGGCGAATCCCAGCGCCAGCGCCCGGAGCACCGTCGCGGAATCCTCGTGCCCCGGCCCGAGCCAGGCGACGAAGACGCGGCTGCCCGCGCCCAGCACCACCGCGAGCACGACCGCTCCCGCGCTCAGCACGAAGCGCGCGCCCCTGCGGTAGAGCTCGCGCAGGCGCTCCCGGTCCTGGGTGGCGTGGAACGCGGCCGCCGTGGGGAGCACGGCCAGGAGGAGGAACTGCGGAAAGACGCTCGCGGAGATCGCGACCCGCGCCCCCAGATCGTAGGGCGTGATGGCGGCGAGAGCGATGAACGCGCCGAGCAGGAACTTGTCGAGCTGCAGATGAACCGCCGAGAAGATCCCCGCGAGCTGCATCGGGCCGCCGAAGGCCAGCGCCTCGCGAAGGTGAGGTCGCGCGCGGGGCCACGAGCTCCACCGGAGATCCCGGATGTTCAGGCGCAGGAGAAGCGACGCGCAGAGCAACCCGAGAAGCCAGGACGCCATCATGCCCAGCACGAGGCCCCGGATGCCCAGCCCGAAGCGAAGGGCGAGCAGGATCCCCAGCCCCTGGAAGATCGTGATCGCGACCGCGACCGAATTCGCGAGATCGAACCGGCCGTACGCCTGGAGCACGGACGTGACGACGTTCACCACTCCGGCCAGGGCGAACGCCGCGCCCCCCGCGATCAGCGCGAATCGGGCGACGCCGGCCTGGGCGGGCGGCACGTGGAGGAGGCGGAGCGCGAGATCGCCCAGGAGGCCGAGAAGCGCGATCCACGCCAGCCCGAGCGTGAAGAAGCCCAGGACACCGAGCGTCGCGAACGCGCCGGCCTCCTCGTGCGCGTCGCGGGCGCGGGCCCCGGCGACGTGCCGGAGGGTTCCCTGCACCAGCCCCAGATCGAAGGCGGAGAGGTATCCCGTGAGCGCGAAGAAGAGGGACCAGATGGCGTAGCCCTCCGTCCCCAACGCGCGCAGGATGCGGGGCGTGAACACGAGCCAGAGGAGAACGCTGACCACGCGCCCCGAGGCGGCGTGGAGCGTGTTCGCCGCCAGGCGTCTGCCGATGCCGCCGCGGCTCCCGGCCTCGCTTTGCGGTTCCACCGGCTCAACGCGTTCCAAGGGAGATCGCCTCCTGATAAACGGCGGCGGTGCCGCGGGCCGTCTCGCGCCAGGTGAATCGCATTGCACGAACGGGGCCCTCGGCGCGCAGCCGCCGCGCCACCCCCTCGTCCGTGAGCACGGCGTGCATCGCCTCGGCCAGCGCCGGCACATCTTCCGGCGGGACCGTGAGCGCCGCGTTCCCGGCCACCTCGGGAAGGCTCGACGTGTTGGAGGTGACGACCGGCGTGCCGCAGGCCATGGCTTCGAGCACCGGCAGCCCGAATCCTTCGAAGAGGGAGGGATACACCAGGGCCGCAGCCCGGCGGTAGAGTGCAGGCAGGTCCCGGTCCGCGACTCGCCCGGCGCGCAGCACGGAGCCGTCCTCTCCCGTGGCCAGGCGGTCCAGGACCGGCTGATAGCCCCATCCCAGGCCTCCCGCGAGCACGAGGCGGTGCCGCAGCCCCTGCTCGCGGAGCAGGGCGAAGGCGTCGAGGAGCCGGAGGAGATTCTTCCGTGGCTCGAGCGTCCCGAGGAAGAGGAGATACGGCGCGCGGATTCCGTAACGGGCCAGCGCCGCGGCATCGTCCTGGCCCGGGCGCGGAGTGAAGCGCGCCGCATCGTAGCCGTCGGGCACGACCCGCATCTTCGAGGGATCCACGCCGCACCGGCGCGCCAGCTCCTCGGCGGTCGCGCGGGAAGGAACGATCACGAGCCGCGCCCTCCGGCAGGCCCGCGGAACCATGCGCCGCAGGTGAAACCGGCTCAGCCTCGAGTGCGCCTCAGGATGGCTCACGAAGGTGATGTCCTGGACCGTGATCACGCTGGGGGAGCCGCCCAGGCGGGGCACGATGGAGTTCGTCGCGTGCACCAGATCCGCCTCAGGGAGAAGTTTACGGAGCGGGATGCCGGTGATCTGCGAGGAGAGCGAGAGGGCGCGCCAGGCGCGGTCCCGCCACCGAAGCTCCTTCCGTCCCAGGCCCAGAAGCCAGGAGGGGGTCTCGATGTCGATCGGTCCCGCCGTCGCGTACGGGAGAAGCACCGGGGGCTCCGGCAACGCGAGGAGGGCGTGGATGAGCTCCCGGACGTAGCGCGCGTTGCCCGCTCCCTCGTGGAGCCCCGCCGAGACGTCGATCGCGACGCGTGGCGGCTTCACCGTGCGAAGAGCCAGTAGAGCTCGTCCCGGTGCGTCCGGAGGGAATCCATCGCGGCCCGGCTTCCGCCGCGGATCCATGCCGGGATGGCGCGCCGGACCGCCTTGAGGAGCGTGAGCACGAAGGAGAGTCCGGTCACCGCGACCGCCGCGAATCCCGGACGGTGCTTTCTCATGAGCAGGACGTAGGCGCGCTGGATCATGAGGCTCGTGCGCTCACGGGTCTTCCTCCAGCTCCCGCCCCACCCGTGCTCGATCACCGCCTCGGGCACGTACCCGATGCTCCAGCCCGCGTCGTGCAGACGCCAGCAGAGGTCCACGTCCTCGCCGAAGAAGAAGAAATCCTCGTCCAGGAGCCCGATCTGGGTCAGCGCTTCCGTGCGCAGCATGAGCGCGGCCCCGCAGAGCTCGTCCACCTCGCACGTCACGGCGTAATCGCGGCGCTCGAACCGGTCCGCGGTGGCGCGCCGCACCCATCCGGGGACCGGCGTGATCGCGATCATCGAGGCGAGCAGCGTGGGGAAGGCGCGCCCGGTGGGCTGGAGCGTTCCGTCGAAATGGCGAAGCTGCGGCCCGCAGGCGCCCGCGCGCGGATGTGCGTCCAGATAGGCGGCGAGGCGCCCCAGGGCGCCTTCCGGAGCGCGCGTGTCGGAGTTGAGGAGCATCCGGTACCGGCCGTGGGCGAACCTGAGCCCCTGATTCACCGCGCGGGCGAACCCGCGATTCTCCTGGTTCTGGATGAGACGGACGCCGGGGAATTCGGACGCGACCATCGTGGCGCTTCCGTCCTGGGAATCGTTGTCCACCACGAAGACTTCGATCGGGACGCCGGCAATCCCACGTAGAGATTCCAGGCAATCGCGGAGGAGATCGCGCGTGTTCCAGCTGACAATGATGACGCTGACGTCCGGAAGGGTCATGGTTCGACGGTCATGGATGGGTGAGGCGGCTTCTGCGCCGGGCGGGATTGTATCAATAACCGGTGATCTGGGGTAAACTCCGCTCGCCCATGCGTTCCGCGCGGGGAACCCCATGATCGGCAAGAATCGTCAACTCTTCGCCTCCGGCGCGTTTCTCCTCGACGGTGTTCTGATCGCCGCGTCCTGGCTCGCCGCGTACTGGCTGCGGTTCCACGCGCTGGGCATCGTCTCCCCGCTCGGCATTCCCCCCCTTTCGCTCTATCTCTGGTTCGGAGCGGTCCTCACGCCGGTCGCGCTCCTGATCTTGCGATCGCTCCACATCTACCGCTCCACGCGCACGGCCCGGCTCTCGCAGGAGATGTACGCCCTGATCCAGGGCGTCGTCGCGGTCACCGCGCTCGCCGGCCTCGGATCCTACCTCTCGCGCGGAGAGCTGAGCCGCTCCGTGCTCCTTCTCTTCGCGGCCATCGCCATCGCGGCGCTCTGCGGCACACACGCTCTGGGGAGGCTGACGCTCCGGGCGATGCGCCGGAACCGCCGCAATCTCCGGCACGTGCTCATCGTGGGAACGGGAGAGCTGGCGGCCGAGCTGGAGCGGAAGATGACCTCGGAGCGCGATTTCGGATTCGCGGTCCTGGGCATGGTCGCGGCGCGCGCGGAGGAGACCGGGGAGACGATCGGATCCACGAAGGTCCTCGGCTCGGTGGCGGAGCTTCCGGATCTGGTGGAGCGGAGCGGTGCGGAGCTGGTCTATCTCGCGCTCAATCGCAACGAGCACGAGGCGGAGCTGGAGGCGCTGGAGCGGCTGAACGACTCGACCGCCGCGGTCCGCCTCGTTCCGGATCTCGCGCGGACCTTCACCCTGAACGCGAGCGTCGAGGATTTCGCGGGCACGCCCGTGATCTTGGTGACCGAGAGCCCGGGCCAGGGATGGAACGCGGTCCTGAAGCGCGTCTTCGATTTCATCTTCGCCGCGATCGGGATGATCCTCCTCTCGCCGGTCCTTCTCCTCATCGCCATCCTCGTAAGATTGGACTCACCGGGCCCCGCGCTGTACGGACAGGAGCGGGTGGGGCTGAGCGGTCAGCGATTCAAGATGTACAAGTTCCGCACCATGCGCCGGGACGCGGAGCCGGAGGGCAACGCCGTGTGGTCCCGCCCCGGCGATCCGAGGCGAACGCGCCTGGGATCGGTCCTCCGCCGCACCTCGCTCGACGAGCTGCCCCAGCTCTGGAACGTGCTCGTGGGACACATGAGCCTCGTGGGTCCCCGGCCGGAGCGCCCTCATTTCGTGAAGCAGTTTCGCGCCTCGATCCCGCGCTACATGCTCCGCCACCACGTGAAGGCGGGCATCACCGGCTGGGCGCAGGTGAACGGGCTCCGCGGCGACACGCCCCTGGATCGCAGGATCGAGTACGACCTCTATTACATCCAGAACTGGTCGATGGGGTTCGACGTGAAGATCCTGTTCCTCACCCTGCTTCGCGTGTTCCGGGACCAGAGCGCCCACTAGGTGGCCCTGCCCGGCATCTCCCGGATTCCCTTCCTCGAAATCGCTCCCTTCGCGTTCTTCACGGCGCTCCTCTTGACGCCGCTCACGAGCAGGCTCGCGCGCGCGACCGGCTACGTGGATCATCCCGCCTCGCACAAGGCGCACGCGGAATCCACGCCGCTCCTCGGGGGCATCGCCATCGCCCTGGCGCTCGTGATCGCGCCCCTCATCGCCGCGGCCATCGGCGCGTCCGCACTCGTGGCGCCCTCGACGGGGCTCGTCGTGGGAGCGCTCATCGCGCTCGCTCTGGGGTTGATCGACGACCGGCGCCCGCTCGGTCCGAGGGGAAAGCTCCTGGGGCAGTTCCTGGCGGGGGCCTGCCTCGTGTACTGGGGAACCCAGGTGCAGGAGCTGCGCGACAATGAGCCCCCGTGCATCTCGTGCTCGCCTTCGGATTGATCGGCGGCTGCGCCGGGTTTCTCGTCTACAACGCGCCCCCCGCGAGGATCTTCCTCGGCGATGCGGGGAGCCATCTCCTCGGTTTCGCGCTCGCGGCGCTGGCGCTCCAGTCGCTCCAGGGCTCCTTCACGCTGCCGCATCTCGCGGCGATCGTCCTCATCCTGGCGTATCCGATTTTTGACGCCACCTTCGTCGTGTGGGACCGCGTCGTAGGACACCGTCCATTCTACGTAGGCAATACCGACCACACGACACATCGACTCGGAAAGCTCTTCGGAAGGTGGGGAACGATAGGAATCGTGGCACTTGCGGCGACGGTCAATGCACTGCTGGGAGTGTGGGTCTGGGGGCGTTCCGACCTCTTGTCAATTCTCTGCGTTCTATGCGCTTCTGCGCTCGCGTATGCCCTTTTCGGCACGATCCTGAGACACATCAGTCCCACCACCCGGTTCGTCACTTGACAAACTGTTTTTACACTTGTATTCTGCTCTGACGCAAGGAGTAGGGCGCAGCCTTGCAAGCCGGACCAAAACCTAGGGGTGGGTGGAACATGACGCAGCGTCCAGATTCGTCTCAGCCCAGGGACCCCAGCGCGTCCGAAATGCCCGAGATCGACCCTCTCGAACGGCTCAGCAGGGGCTTGACGCAGTGGGAGCGGGAACTGTTGCAAGAGCCGCGGTCACCGTCCCGGCCGCGCACCGTATCCGATCTCGATCGCATCACGCACGTCCTCCAGGCAGCGCGATCCGTCACCGGCACCCTCGACCTCAATGAGCTCCTGGTCCGCGTCGTCGACGCCGTGATCCAGGTCGCGGAAGCGGACCGCGGATTCCTCATGCTCATGCACGAGGACGGCAAGCTTCGCTTCGAGGTCGCCCGCAACAAGGACGAGAGCACCCTTCCCTCCGACGAATTCCAGATCTCCTGGGGAATCGCCGAGGAGGCCGCCCACCGCCGCGAGACGGTGTGGGTGCCGGACGCGGTGGGCTCCTCGCTCTTCCAGGACCGGAAGAGCGTTCGCGAGCTCTCGCTCCGAACCGTGGTCGCGCTCCCGATCCTGAGCGCGGGACGCGTGCTCGGCGTCCTCTACATCGATTCCCACTCCGTCACGCACGAATTCACTCCGGACACCATCACGCTCCTCGAGGGCTTCGGCGCGCTCTGCTCCGTCGCGCTCGAGAACGCGCGCATGCACGAAGCGCTGAAGGATTCCAAGAGCCGCCTCGAAATCGAGAACCAGAATCTGCGGCGCGCCCTCAAGGAAGATTTCCGCTACGGGCTCCTCGTGGGGCGCAGCCCCAAGATGCTCCGGGTCATCGAGCTCCTGGAAAAGGTGATTCCGACGCAGGTCTCGGTGCTCGTCCAGGGAGAGACCGGCACGGGGAAGGAGCTGATCGCGCGGGCGATCCACATGAACGGCCCGAGGCGCGAGCGGAACTTCGTCGCCGTGAACTGCGGCGCGCTTCCCGAAAATCTTCTCGAGAGCGAGCTCTTCGGCTACAAGAAGGGCTCCTTCACCGGCGCCTCCGAGGATCGCATCGGCCTCTTCGAGGCCGCGGACGGCGGCACGATCTTCCTCGACGAGGTCGGGGAGATGCCCGCCTCGCTGCAAGTGAAGCTTCTCCGCGTCCTGCAAGACGGCCACATCCGCCGCGTGGGGGACACCATCTCCCGCAAGGTGGACGTGCGGCTGGTCACCGCGACGAATCGCGATCTCAAGTCGGAGGTCGAGGGGGGGCGGTTCCGGCAGGATCTGTTTTTCCGGATCAACGTCGTTCCCATCGAGGTGCCGCCCCTTCGGGAGCGCGGGGAGGACGTGCTCCTTCTGGCGCAGCACTTCCTCGATCAGTTCGCGAAGCAGCAGCAGCGGAAGCTCCGGGGGCTGACCCCGGAAGCGCGCGAGCTCCTGCTCCGGCATCCCTGGCCCGGGAACGTGCGCGAGCTGGAGAACGCCATGGCGCGGGCCGTGGCGCTGGCGGACGAAGGCGCGTCCCTCGAGCCCTCGCTCTTCGGGCTCGGCGCGCCGGTCACGCGCCGGTGGGACGGGCAGCACACCCTGCGCGAGACGCTGGATGCGGTCGAAGCGGACACGATCCGCGAAGCGCTCCGGCAGTGTGACCAGAACGTCTCCCGCGCCGCGCGCGCTCTCGGCGTGAGCCGGCAACACCTCCACAATCGGATGAACTCGCACGGCATTCGCCGCTCGCGGGTGATGAACGAGCCGGCGGCATAGCCCGGGATTCCCGAGTGGCGCCTCACGTCGAGCGCCGGCTCGCCTCGCTCCGCGCGATCCTGATGCAGAGCGACGCCGAGATCCGCGCGCAGTACCCCGAATATTTCCTCACGTACTACACCTATCTCAAGATCGTGCGGAACCCCGCGCGCATCGAGCACGTCTTCCAGAAGGCGCACGACATGTACCGCTATCTGGAAGCGGAGGGGAAGGACGTCCTGGACCTGGGCGCGGGGTTCGGGATCGAGGCGCTCCTGGTCGCGATCTATGGGGCGCGCCGCGTGCTCGCGACGGAGATCGATCGCGACATGGTGGAGGTCGGCCGGTATCTCGCCGAGCGGATGGACCCCCCCATGACGAACTTCGAATCGAAGTACGGCGACGGGATCGCGATGCAGCTCTCCTCCGGGAGCTTCGACGGGGTCATGACCAACTGCGTGATCTCGCACGTGCGCGACCTCGAGGGCTTCCTCGCCGAGACGAGCCGGCTCCTGAAGCCGGGGGGCATCTTCTTCCTGAGCGACGAGAACAATTCCCTCTATCTCCCGGCGCGCCCGAGGCGGAGGCGGGGCTGGCGCAGCATGGAGGCCGAGCCCGAGGGTCCCTGGTTCCGCGCGCGCACGGCCTACATCGGAGAGTACGTTCCCGAGATCACGGGGAACGAGCTTCTGGAAGCGTCGCGGATCACGCGAGGCCTCGTGGGAACGGACATCCTGGACGCGGTGCGCGAGTACCGGGAAACGCGCCGCCCTCCGCCCCCGCCGGCGTTTCTCTACCGCCATCCGATCGACGGCCAGTATCCCGAGCGGGAGCTCAACCCCTACTGGCTCATGCGCAAGTTCGAGGAAGCTGGGCTCCGCCCGGAGCTCCTTCCGGCGTTCTTCTCCCGGGGGATCGAGAACCATCCCCGGCAGTGGGTGAAGGACTTCTTGCGTCTTCTGTGCACCGCGTGGCCCCCGCTTTCGGTCTACGTCTGGCCCATCATGAGGCTGCGAGGAAGAAAACCCGTGTTGACACCTTCCGCCGGCGCCTCTTAGTCTCGCGCGGTGCGAAACGGCCTGAGCCGCGCGCCCGCGCGCCCACCGCTTTTCGCAGCGCCGCTCCTCGCGTTGCTGTTGCTCGTCATTTCCCGGCCCGCGCCCGCCGTGGCGCCCGAGACGTCGCCTCCCCCTTCCTCCGAGCTCCCGGCCCCGACGAGTTTCGCCGCCAAGGACCGCCCCGGCGATGGAGGGAACGCCATTCTGCTCACATGGACGGATCCGCCCGGGCTTCCGAAGAACGGGGTGATCCAAATCCGACGCACCGTGCCGCCCGCCTACGACTGGGCCGACATCGCGACGGTGAAGCCGGGCACGCAGCGCTACGAGGACACGACCGCGAAGGACGGGACCGTCTACCGCTACGAGATCCGGACC
>VBOR01000029.1:0-27485 GCA_005893165.1 Candidatus Eiseniibacteriota bacterium
CGACGAACCAGGGTGATGGGAGTGCCTGGAACGAATCCCAGCTCCAGCAGCCGGCGCAGGAGCTCGGGCTCGCCCGAGACGTGCCGGACCACGGCGCGCGCGCCGGCCTTGAGCTCGGCGAGCTTCTTGGTCTTGGGGCAGGTGCTGCGCCGCGGAGTCACTTGGCGGCTCCCTCGGCGAAATTGTCCGAGAGCCCCGGGAACGTGTCCGCGAGGCAGCGCCCGTGCTTGCACACCGGGCACTCCTTGGCGGCCGCCTTGCTCGCGCAGCGATGCTGGTACTGATGGAACGCGGTCCGGAACCGCTCGGCCGCGGGATCCTCGGAGCCGATGAACGCCGTCAGCCTCAGGAATTGGGCCATCGATTCGGGACCGACCAGATGCTCGATCATGCACGCGTCCTCGTAGGCGATCTCCTCGGGCACGCGAAGGATGTGGGTCAGGAACATCGTGAGCACCTGGCGATTGCTCTCGGTCTGGCGCGCGAGGCGCTTTCCGTCGTCGGTGAGCTCGACGCAGCCATAGGGCTCGTGCGTGACGAGCCCGCGCGAGGACAGCGAGCGCAGCATCGAGGTTACGCCGCTCTTCGACACTCCCAGCCGGTCGGCGATCTCCCCCACCCGGGCGTGTCCCTTCTCCTCCTTGAGCCCGGCGACCGCCTGGAGATAGTGGGCCATGGAGTGCGTCAATTCCTTGTCGTTGAAACGCTTCCAGATCTCCATGGGGTCCTTTCCTTCGAGGCAGTGCGCAGCGCTGAATAAAGTTCAGCATGCTTAATATCGAACAAGTTGCCGGGGTGTCAAGGGGTTTCGCGGGAGCCGGTCAGATCCGGAACCGGGAAATCCACGATGTAGACTTGCCGCGGATTGGGGTACAAGGGAGCTTCCCTCGGGCGACGCGCTCCACCGAGTGGGCGAGGTGACAGTCGATCTCGCAGAAGAGGTACGCACACTACTTCATGATGCAAAGTATCGGGCATCAAGGCGAATCCTCGAGCCGGTGAGCCTGCGTTCCCCCGTGCCGGCCGTTTCCCCGCTCGAGCTCGCTGCGCTGGTCCTGGCCGCGTTCTTCGCCGGGGCCGTGGACGCCATCGGCGGGGGCGGAGGACTGATCATGGTCCCGGCGCTCCTCGCGGTGGGGCTCCCGCCCCATCTCGCGCTCGGGACCAACAAGGGGCAGTCGCTCTTCGGCTCGCTCGCCGCAGCCGTCCGCTACGCCCGTGCCGGCCTCGTGGACTGGCGGGCGGCGCGCGTCACGTTCCCTCTGGCGTTCCTGGGGGCCCTGGCGGGGGCGGCGCTCGTGAGCGTGATCCGCCCGGAAGTCTTGCGTCCCCTGGTCCTGGGTCTCCTCGTCCTGGCCGCGGTTCTCGTCACCGTGGCGCGGCCGCGGGCGGAAGCCCGGAGCGCGCCGGTGCGAGGGGCATGGGTCGCGGGGATCGCCGCCCTGGCGGTGGGGACGTACGACGGATTCTTCGGTCCGGGCGCTGGGACCTTCTACATCGCGGGCTTCGTGGGGCTCCTGGGACTCCCGCTCGCGCGCGCCAGCGCGGACGCCAAGGTGGCGAACTTCGCCTCGAACGTCGCCGCGGCCGTCCTCTTCGCGAGCCGTGGAGCGATCGTGTGGTCCATCGCGCTCCCGCTCGCCGCGGGGCAGCTCCTCGGCGGATTCCTGGGCGCCCACATCGCCGTGCGCCGGGGGGACCGCGTGATCCGGGCCGTCGTGCTCCTGGTGGTCCTGGCGCTGGTGATCAAGGTCGCGCGCGATCTCGCGCTCGGCCGCTAGAAACCTTCCCTACATCGCGGAGCCCGCGAGGCTGAAGTCCGCGCGCGCCCACGCGCGGGTGAAGCGCTTCTTCGCCGCCATCGCTTCCGTCACGCGGCCGCGCGCGCTCAGCGCCTGGACAAGCCCGTACAGGGACCATCCGTTTCCGGGGTAGCGCTCGAGATCCTTCCGGTAGGCCTTCTCCGCCTCCTCGGCCTTTCCGGCCTTGAGGAGGGCCAAGCCCAGCGACTGCCTCACGGGCAGGTACCATGCGGGCGGCTCGTCGTAATGCAGGGAATCCTCCTTGGCCGCGGCCTCGCGGAAATCTTTCGCCGCCTCCGCGTAGCGCGCCCCCCTCATCGCCATCTCCCCGTCGAGGGCGCTCGACGCGAGGCGGAGAAGCGCCGCCGAGGAATTGAGACCCGCCATGGCCTCGGGAGGCATCGCCGCCGCGATCGCGGCCACGCTGTCGCGCTCGGCCAGCGCCTCGCCCTGTTTCCCCGTCGCCGCCAGCGCGACCCCGCGCGCGTAGTGCCACATGCCGGTCGTGTATCTCAGGTCCGGCGGCGGCGCCGGCTCGCGCAGGATCTCGTCCCACTTCTTGAACCGCGCGAGCGCGTAGTAGGGGACCGGAAGCCAGAACTCCATGGGAGGCATCTGCCGGACCGCCTCGGGGGAGACGTGATCGGCGAGGGTGCGCGCCATCCGGATCGCTTCCACGCTCCGCCCCTCGAACGTCATCGCCGCCCAGGCCATGTGCATGTTGTGGACGTAGTACATCATCGGGTAGATGCCATGCGGCTTCTCCGCCTCGATGTAGGCGTGGTCGATCCCGATCGCCTTCCGGTTCAGCTCGGTCGCGTCGCGATAGCGGCCCACGCGCATGTAGATGTGGGAGGGCATGTGGACCAGATGCCCGGCGTTGGGGGCCAGCTTCGCGAGCCTCCCCGCGGCGAGGAGTCCCTGTCCTGGATGGGGCGATTCCTCGAGGGCGTGGATGTAGAGGTGATTGGCCCCGGTGTGGGATGGGTTCTTCTTCAAGACCCGGGTCAGGGCGGCGATGGCTTCCTGGATTCCAGGCTGGGGCTTGCCGTCCGAGGTCCACCAGTCCCAGGGCCTCACGTCCAGGAGCGCCTCGGCGTAGATCGTGGCTGCGTCGAGATCGTCGGGATATTTCGCGGCGAGATTCCCCATCGCGTCCGCGAAGGCCTGGTCGAGGGCCTTGAGATCCGCCTTGGGATCGCCGGAATAGCGCTTCGAGAGCGCTTCGATCCAGGCGCGTTCGCGCGCGGTCGCCCTGGCCGCCCGCGCGCGGGCTTTCCCCACTTCCGCGAACGCTTCCTTTTCGCGCGGCGGATCCACCGGGAAGTTCACGTTGGGCCCGAGGGCGAAGGCGACGCCCCAGTGTGCCATGGCGCAGGAGGGATCGAGACGCGCCGCCTCGCGGAAGGCGCGGATGGCCTCGTCGTGATTGAAGGCGTAGCAGAGCCTGAGGCCCTGGTCGAAATACTTCTGCGCGAGCGGGGATCGCGTGGTCACCGCGTGGTGCACGGTCCCGAGGCCGGTGTAGAGCGGGACGGCCCCGGATGCGAGGCCCGGAGCAAAGAGAAGCACGAGGAGCGAGCCGAGGAACATCGAACGCCGATGCATCACCGCTACCTCCCAAGGGCCGGACGCTCCTCCGGGCCGTCGCGCGCGGCCCCCGGGCGCCCGTGTGTTTTCCGTTCCGATCCAGTAAGATAGCGGCTTCCCGGCCAATCGCAAAGCTCGGAGACCTTCCGTCTCGTGGACCGACTCTACACGCTGCTCCAGAACCGCATCGAAGGCGTCGTCTCGACGCCGGACCAGTACCACGCCGGCCTCCTCAGCAACTTCGGGAATCTCTTCCACGCAACGCCCCGCCTCGTCGTCTCTCCGCTGACGGCTCGCGACGTCGCGGCAACGGTGACGTTCGCGAGGGAGCACGGGCTCACGGTCTCCACGCGCGGAGCCGCTCACAGCCAGAGCCGCGTCGCGATCAGCGACGGCGGGATCTTGCTCTCCATGTCCTCGATGAGGCGCATCCTCTCCGTGGACGCCTCGGCGCCGAGCGTGGACGTGGAAGCGGGCGTGGTGTGGCGCGATCTCGTGCGCCATCTCGCGCCGCGGAATCTCGCTCCGCCGGTGCTCACGAACAACCTCAGCGTCACCGTGGGCGGCACCCTCGCGATCGCGGGGATCGGAGTCTCCTCCTTCAAGTACGGCACGCAGGGGGACAACGTCCGCGAGCTGGAGGTGGTGGCGGGAACAGGCGAGCGCCTGGTCTGCGACCGGAAGAAGCACGCCGATCTCTTCTGGGGATCGCTCGCCGGGCTGGGCCAGGCCGGGATCATCACGCGAGCGAGACTGGATCTCCGTGCCACGAAGCCCATGACCCGCACGTACTATCTCCTCTATCGCGATCTTCGCGGTTTTCTCCATGACGCGAAGCTCGCGATGGAGCGCGGCCGGTGGGACCACCTCGAGAGCTGGGCGTCTCCGTCGCCGCAGGGCACGAAGCCGGTGGCCGGCCGCCGCCAGGTCTTCGCGCGATGGTTCTATCCCTTCCACCTCACCGTGGAATTCGATCCGGGGCACCCACCCGACGACGAGGAGCTCCTGCGCGGGCTGGATCCCTTCGAGCGCCTCTATGTGGACGATCTCCCTACGGTGGATTTCTTCGAGCGCATGATCCCGGTGTTCGATCTGTGGAAGCAGGGAGGCACCTGGAAGCACATCCACGCGTGGATCGAGACGGTGCTTCCCTGGGAGCATGCAGTGGATTGCATCGAATCGGTGCTGCCCGATCTGCCCCCCTCGATCCTGGTCGGGGGACACGTGCTGCTCTGGCCCGCGAGGGGAACGACCTCGAAGGTGCCCTTCTTCATGCGTCCGCCCGGCGAGGACCTGATCGGATTCGGAGTGCTTCCCGCGATTCCGGCCCGCTTCTGGGAGCGGGCCCGGCCCATGCTCGAGAACCTGAGCCGCATGACCGAGCTCATGGGGGGCAAGCGCTATCTCTCCGGGTACCTCGACTGGACCGAGGATCGCTGGAAGAATCACTTCGGCGATCAGTGGGGCCCGTTCACGGCGCTCAAGCACAAGTACGATCCGCACTCGATCCTGAATCCAGGGTTCGTTCCGTTCCCCGCGGCACCCGCGGACGTGCGAAGAGTGCCCGGCGAAAGCGTGCCGGCCGCGGACTGATGCCCGTCCTCTTCGGCACTTCCGAATGGGCACACGCGCTGGAGGAGGGAATCAACGCCTCGAGCGAGTACCGGAACGCCGGCCAGAGCTGGGGCACCGGATTCAATGGCAACATCCTCTTCGCGTTCGAGCCGGGCGGCGCCATCGCGCGAGGCTCGTACCTGCTGCTCCGGCTCCAGGAAGGCCGCTGTCTCGGCGCCGAGTTCGTCCCCGGTCCCACGCATCCCGACCAAGGCTTCGCGCTACGCGCGCCCTTTCCTCTCTGGCTCGACATCCTGAACGGCAAGACGCTCGCGGCGAGCGCGATCCTCACCGGAAAGATGCGGGTCGAGGGAAACACGATCACGCTCCTGAAATACGCAGGCGCGCACCGCTCGCTGGTCCATTGCGTCGCTACGCTGGACACCCGGTTCCCGGAAGCCTAGGAGGAAGCTCATGAAAACGTCCCCGCAAAGGATGAGACGCCGCCGCTTCGTCACGCTCCTGGCGCTCGGAGGAGGCGCCCTGGTTTCTTCACCTCTGTCCCGCGCCGCTTCCGCCCTCACGGGGCCCGAGCCCCGCACCCGCGAAGGCCGCCGCGCACCGACGGCGGCGGTGAAGAAGGAGATCGGGACCCAGGAGAAGGCGCTTGCGGAGCAGCTCAAGACGATCCGGGGTTACGAGCTTCCACCGGGCAGCCCGATGGCGTTCGCCTTCCGGCCCCTCAAGTCCAAGCGAGGGACGCGGCGATGATCGGCGAGGACGTTCTCTACCTTTCGGTCGCGGAGCTGGCGCCGAAGATCCGGTCGCGCAAGCTCTCCCCCGTCGAGCTCACCGAGGCGTACCTGGATCGCATCGGGCGTCTCGGTCCCAAGCTGAACGCGTTCGCGACCGTGACCCCGGACGTGGCGCGGGAGCAGGCGCGCGCGGCGGAGCGCGAGATTGCGAAGGACCGCTATCGCGGCCCGCTCCACGGCATCCCCTACGGAGCGAAGGATCTCCTCGCGACCGCGGGGATCAAGACCGGCTGGGGTGCCAAGGCCACCAAGGATCAGATGTTCGACAAGGACGCCACCGTGGTGCGGAAGCTCCGCGAGGCGGGCGCGATTCTTCTCGGGAAGCTCGCGATGGTGGAGTTCGCCGGATGCCTGGGGTATCGCTTCGCGGATGCTTCGATCAGCGGCCCGGGCCGGAATCCCTGGGACCCGGAGCGCTGGACCGGAGGCTCCTCGTCCGGCTCGGGCGCCGCGGTAGCCTCGGCGCTCGTGGGCTTCGCCGTCGGCACGGAGACCTGGGGATCGATCCTCTGCCCCTCGGCCTTTTGCGGGATCACGGGGCTCCGCCCCACTTATGGGCGGGTGAGCCGCGCGGGCGGGATGGTGGGCGCCTATACGTTCGACAAGATCGGGCCCCTCGCGCGTTCCGCGGAGGACTGCCGTCTGATACTCCAGGCGATCGCGGGTCCGGACCCCGACGACGCGAGCGCCGCCGACGAGCCGGTCCGCCTCGACGGCGGGCGGCTCGACCCTTCCCGCATCCGCGGCGCCTTGATTCCGCTCGATTTCAAGAAGACGAAGGGCGCCGAGCCCGAGGTGAAGTCGAGGTTCGATCAGGCGGTCGCGGATCTGCGCGGGGCAGGGCTCACGCTCACCGAGACCTCGCTTCCCGAGTTCCCGGCCTCCGAGATGGCGAGCGTCCACATCAAGGCCGAGGCGCTCTCCACGTTCGAGAACTTCTACAAGTCGGGCGGCGTCTGGGATCTCAAAGATCCCTACGCGCCCTACCAGCAGGAGATCACGCGCGCGCTGAACGGCGCGGACCTGGTCAAGGCGTGGCGGATGCGAGCCGTGCTCCAGGAGAAGATGACCGACTTCTACGCACGCTACGACGTGATCGTGACGCCGAACTTCATGTCGGTCGCGCCCTCGATCCACGAGGACCTGAACAAGTCGCTGCCCTACGCGGATCCGGTCGGAGCGGTGGGCAACTCCTGCGGGCTTCCCTCGATCGCGCTCCCCTGCGGATTCGGCAAAGGCGGGATGCCGGTCGGATTCCAGATCATGGGATCCCCCTTCGAGGAGTCGACGCTCCTCGGCCTCGGGGCCCTGTATCAATCGCGCACCCGGTTCCACCGCGAGCGGCCGCCGCTCAACGCCTAGAGCCGCTCCATCTACCCTCGAAACCGGGTTTCGACCAGGAAGCAGCTTCCGTCCCCGATCACCTCGAGCCCGCGCTCCCGGGCGATGCGGATCGCCTCGGGACTCTCCGCGCCCGGCTGCATCCACACGAACCGGGCGCCCGCCTCGGCGGCCTCGACGACGACCCGCTCGGTGACCGGCGGCGGCGTGATGATGGAGACGCCGCGCGGCTTCTCGGGAAGGGAGGCGAGGTCGGGATAGGCCGTCAGCCCCTCCACCTCCTTCTCGCGCGGATTGACGGGATACACCTTCCATCCCTTGCTCTTGTAGGCGCGGAGCACCTTGTTGCCGTACTTCGCGCGATCGTTGGACGCCCCGACGACGGCGTACGGGCCCTTCTCGAGAAAATCCCCGATGATCTCGCGGACGGGACGCGCGACCGTGCTCAATCCAGGGCCCTCCACAGATACCAGCTCGCCACCGTCCGGTAGGGGCGCCAGCGCTCGCCGCGCCGCGCGACCGTCTCCGGCTTCGGGAGCTCCCGCGTGCGGAACGCGACCTTGAATCCCTTGCGCACGCCGTAGTCGTGGATGGGGAGCACGTCGGGGCGGCCCAGGCGGAAGATCAGGAACATCTCCGCCGTCCAGCGTCCGATCCCGCGCACCTGGGTGAGCCGCTCCACGACGACGTCGTCCTCCATGGTGCGGAGGCGCCGCATCTCCGGAACCGTTCCGTCGAGCGACTTCGCCGCGAGATCGCGCAAGGCGGCGCACTTTCCCCGGGAGAGCCCCACCTCGCGCAGGAGCGCGTCCGGAGCCTCGAGGACGCGCTCCGGGGGAGGAAAGCGCCCATCGCCGACGCGGTCGCGGAACCGCCCCGCGATCGAGGCCGCGGCCTTGCCCGTGATCTGCTGGTAGATGATGCTCTCGCAGAGTGCCGCGAACGGCGTCGCGGTTCCGTCCAGCTTCAGCCGGAACGTCCCGATTCGATCCAGGAGCGGTCCAAGCTTCGGGTCCCGCTCGCGGAGATGCGAGATCGCCTCGTCCGCGTCGAACCGGACCTTGGCTCCGTTGGTTCTGGAAGAGCGGCCTGCCATGGGGTGCTCCATTGTACGCCTCCGCGCGCTTCCCGCATACTGGACCGCATGAAGAGCATGAATCTGATCGAGAAGCTGCGCGTGAACCCTGGAACCAAGGTGGACTTGAGAGATCACGATCCGGACGCCACGCCCGGGTTCAAGGGGAAGCCGGACGTGGACGCGATCTTGTTGAAGACCTGCAGCCGGATGGCCGAGCTGCAGTACCTCATGTACGCGGAGAACAAGCGCGCGCTCCTCATCGTCCTCCAGGCTCCGGACACGGGGGGGAAGGACGGCACGATCCGCCACGTCATGACGGGGCTGAACCCCGCCGGGGTCCAGGTCAAGTCCTTCAAGGCGCCCACGGAGGACGAGCTGGACCACGATTACCTGTGGCGCATCCACAAGGCCGTCCCCAATTACGGAGAGTTCGGGATTTTCAACCGGTCCCATTACGAGGACCTGATCGTCGTGCGCGTGCACGATCTCGTTCCACGGCCCGTATGGAAGAACCGCTACGAGGAGATCAACGCCTTCGAGAGGCACCTCACCGAGAACAACGTCACGATCCTCAAGTTCTACCTTCACATCAGCAAGGCGGAACAGAAACGGCGCCTGCTCGAGCGCATCGAGGACAAGCGGAAATGGTGGAAGCTTTCCGAGGCGGATTTCTCGGAGCGGAAATACTGGAGCGCTTACCAGGCGGCGTACGAGGACGCGCTCACGCGCTGCAGCACGAAGGAGGCGCCCTGGCACATCATTCCCGCGAACAAGAAGTGGTTCCGGAACCTCGCGGTGGCGGAGATCGTGCTCGAGACGCTCGAGTCCCTGGACATGAAGTTCCCCAAGCCCAAGATCGATCCCACCAGGATTCAGCTGCGATAAATGTTCCACGGGAGACACCGTTTCCCGCTCACCCGCTCCCTCATTGATCCACGCCCGGAATGTGATAGACTCACGGCTTCCTTCCCACAGGGCTCTCTCCCCGCGAGCTCATCCGGCGGCGCGTGAAGGCGGCCCTCACTTGGCGACGTACGATTCCGGTTAGGAGGGTCCCTCCATGCCAAGGAAGCACAACGCCCGTCTCCTGCTCGTCGTCTCACTCCTTCTCGTGGCCGCGGCCGCACTGGTCCTCACAAGCTGCAGCCGAGAAGGGTCGATCAGCTCGCCTACCAGCTCCGGGGGATCCAACGTGGCGTCCGCGCTCTCGGCGCACAATCCGAACGATGTGGCTCTGGCGATGCGGGTGCAGAACGCCCATACGCCGGAGCTGATGAAGATTCCCGACGTCGTCGGCACCGGCACCGGCGTCGGCGCGAACGGCCGGCTCGCGGTGCTCGTCCTCACCCGGAAGCCGGGTGTGGGAAACATCCCCGCCAGCGTCGATGGGATCCAGACCGAAGTGCGCGTGGTGGGTGACGTCGTACCGTATGCCAAGCCGGGCGGCTCGGGTCAGTGCGGCACCTCGACGGGCAACAACCTGGAATGCGCGGCAGGCACGATCGGCGCCGTGGTGCTGAAGAGCGGCACCAAGTACCTGCTCTCGAACAATCACGTCTACGCGCGCGAGAACGCCGCCAGCATCGGCGAGCGCGAAGACGCTCCCGGGCGCTACGATGGCAAGCCGAGATGCGCCGTGACGCCGCAGTGCGGCACGCTGTCTCAATTCGTGCGCATCAACTTCGGTGGCAACAACACGATCGATTGCGCGATCGCCCAGATGGACACGGGCAACCCCACCAGCGTCGTCCAGTCGGGAGGCTATACGGCCACGTCGTCCGTTCAGGCCGCTTCGGTCGGGCTTGCCGTCAAGAAATCCGGCCGCACGTCCGGGCTCACGCACGGCACGGTGCAGGCCATCAACGTGACGATCACGGTCGGATATTCCACCGGCACCGCCACCTTCAGCGGTCAGATCATGACCCCGGCCACCTTCATCCGCGCCGGCGATTCCGGCTCGCTCATGGTGACCGAGACGGGAAACAATCCGGTCGGTCTCTGCTTCGCCGGCGGCTCGGGCGGCTCGTTCGCCAACCCGATCGGTCCGGTGCTTCAGGCTTTCGGAGCGACGGTCGCGACGCAGTAGGGTAGAATCCAAAGGCAATTCCGGAGGAGGCCAGCCGCCGGGTGGCCTCCTTCTTTTTTGACCTCGTGAGGTGGAAGTGAACGAGACCGGATCGATTCGCAACATCGCGATCATCGCGCACGTGGATCACGGGAAGACCACGCTCGTGGACGCGATGCTGAAGCAGAGCGGCACCTACCGCGAGAACGAGCGCATCATCGAGCGGGTGATGGACAGCATGGATCTCGAGCGCGAGCGCGGGATCACCATCATGGCCAAGAACACCTCGGTCCGCTACGGCGACGTGAAGATCAACATCGTGGACACGCCGGGGCACTCCGATTTCGGCGGCGAGGTGGAGCGCGTGCTCAAGATGGTGGACGGCGTGATGCTCCTCGTCGACGCTTCGGAGGGGCCGCTGCCTCAGACACGCTTCGTGCTGCGGAAGGCGCTCGAGCAGTCGCTCCCCGCGATCGTGGTCGTGAACAAGATCGATCGTTCGGACGCACGGGCTCAGGAGGTCGTGAACGAGATCTACGATCTCTTCATCGATCTGGACGCGAGCGAGCGGCAGATCGACTTTCCCATCCTCTACGCCGTGAGCCGGGACGGCATCGCGAAGCGGTCGCTCGAAGACGGCGGCTCGGACCTGCGGCCGCTCTTCGACGAGATCGTGCGGAGCATCCCCCCGCCGCGCGCGCGGATGAAGGACAAGCTGCAGCTGCTGGTGGCCAACCTGGATTACGACGACTACGTCGGGCGCATCGCGATCGGCCGCGTCTTCTCCGGGAGGATCGCCGTGGGGGACCAGGTCTCCGTCTGCAAGCTGGACGGGACCGAGACCAAGACCAGGATCACGCAGCTCTACACGTTCGAGGGGCTGAAGCGGGCCCCCGTGAAGGAGGCGGGCGTCGGGGAGATCGTGGCCCTGGCGGGGATCGAGGGGATCTACATCGGTGAAACGGTCTCCTCGCTGGAGGACCCGGTGCGCCTCCCGCCCATCACGGTCGACGAGCCCACGATCTCGATGATCTTCTCCGTGAACAATTCCCCCTTCGCGGGAAGAGATGGGCGCTACGTGACGTCGCGCCAGGTGCGGGAACGCCTGCTCAAGGAGACGCTTGGCAACGTCTCGATCCGGGTCGAGGACACGGATACCGCCGACGGCTCCAAGGTCTCCGGGCGTGGCGAGCTCCAGCTCGCGATCCTGATCGAGATGATGCGCCGCGAGGGATTCGAGCTCCAAGTATCCAAGCCCGAGGTGATCACGCGCGAGGTCGACGGGAAGCGTCTGGAGCCGATCGAGCTGGTGGTGATCGACGCGCCGGAGACCTTCATCGGCATCATCACCGAGGCGCTGGGCCGCAGGCGCGGGCAGATGACGAAGATGGTGAACCACGGCAAGGGGGGCGGGCGGAACCGCGTGCGCATGGAGTTCGAGGTCCCGACGCGCGGGCTGATCGGATTTCGCTCCGAGTTCCTCACGGACACCAAGGGGACCGGGCTCCTGAACACGATCTTCCTGCGCTGGGGAGCATGGCAGGGCACCATCACGAACCGGCTCACGGGGGCGCTGGTCGCCGATCGCGTGGGGCAGGCGACGCCCTACGCGCTCTACAACCTCCAGGAGCGCGGCGAGCTCTTCATCCGTCCGGGAACCTCCGTGTACGAGGGAATGATCGTCGGGGAGAACGCGCGGGAAGCCGACATGGACGTGAACGTGATCCGCGAGAAGAAGCTCACCAACATGCGGGCCTCGGGCTCGGATGAAGCCGTGCGCCTGATTCCCTTCCGCGAGCTCTCCCTGGAGCAGGCGCTGGAGTTCATCACCCAGGACGAGCTGGTCGAAGTGACCCCCGCCGCGATCCGGCTCCGGAAGAGGATCCTCGCGGCCAACGTGAGGCCGAAGCGGAAGGACGAGTAGCTCTATCTCGTGGGAAGTACGTAAGGATCAGCTCGTCCTGGGACGAGTTCGAAATACGTAAGCCTCAGCAGCCGCACCACTTAACTTCCGATTCGTGATTCCAGACCACGCCGAGGAAGCTCACACGGGAGGGTTCCCTGATGCCGCACTTCCTCGTGATCTACCGCCCTCCGCGCCCCACGTTCGCCGCCGACGCGACCCTGGAAGAGGAGCGCGTCGTCGGGAGCCACTTTCAGTTCCTGAAAGGCCTTCTCGCCGAGGGGAAATTGCTCCTGGCGGGACCGTGCGAGGACGCCTCGATGGGACTCGCGGTGATCGAATGCGACAACCTGGATGAGGCGCGCTCCATTCTCGCGGCCGACCCGGCCGTCCAGGGGCGGGTCTTCACGGGTGAGATCAAGCCGTACCGGGTTTCCCTGTTCCGTACGTAGTCCGGGATCGATCCTCCGGACCTTGGTGTCGTTCGGTATCGTCCACAACTCAAGGAGGGCTGATGAAACGCGTCGCGGGATTCCTGCTCGTCGTGGTCCTTGGTACCGGATGTGCCGCGGTGCCGCCGCAGCACGTCGGAGTATTGGAGTCGTTCGGCAAGGTGTACGACACGACCTGGGGGCCGGGGCTCCATCCCTGGGCGCCCTGGTTCGGCGTTCACCGGATCAACTGCCGGACGCTCCAGACCGAGGAGCAAACGACCACGCCCACGGGCGAGGGATTGCTGGTGGGGCTCGACGTGAGCCTGGTCTACCACGCGAACCCGGACAAGGCGGCCGAGACCTTCTCGCGCTACGGAGGGCTCTCGGGGCTCGAGGCGAACGTGCTGACTCCGGAATTCCGGTCCACGATCCGCGACGTGACGGCGGGATTCAACGCGGTCGACCTCTACTCGGGCCGGCGGCAGGAAGTGAGCGCGACGATGGTGAACGAGCTGCGCAAGCGGCTCGAGGGGCGCGGCATTACGGTCGAGGCGGTGCTCCTCCGAAACGTCCAGATGCCGCGGCAGGTCTCCGATGCCGTCGAGGCCAAGCTCGCCGCGGATCAGAAGGCGCAGCAGATGGAGTTCGTGCTGCGCAAGGAGGAGCGTGAGGCGGACCGGAAGCGGATCGAAGCGCGCGGCATCGCCGACTTCCAGCGGATCGTCACGGCCGGGATCACTCCCGGGCTCCTCACGTGGAAGGGAATCGAGGCGACCGAGAAGCTGGCCGAATCCACCAATTCCAAGTTCATCGTGATCGGAGGGAAGAACGGCCTGCCGCTCATCATGAACCCGTAGGGGTCCCGTTGCCGTTTCTAGGGCCGCCGCCGACGAATCGCGCCGTCCACCGAGTACGGTCCTGCCCCTTGCGCCGCGAAATAGAGAAAAATGAAACTGTACAGCGCCGCAAGCTCCCCGTGATTGAGAAGGGGGATGAACCCATGGGGCGCGTGGGCCATGAAGTAGGCCACGGCCATCTCACCCGAGAGCAGAAACGCGACGAGGTGGGTCAGGAGGCCGATCACGATCAGGGCTCCTCCCACCACTTCGATCCAGCCCGCGAACCAGGGGAGCTGTGGAAAAGCGAGCGCCATGCGCTGACCGCCCGGCTCCACGAACCAGCCCAGGACCTTCTGAGCTCCGTGGCAGAAGAAGAGAAACCCGACCACGACCCGTAGAAGCAGGAACGCCCACTCGGTCAACCATCCCGTACGGCCCTCCATCATCTACCCCCTTTGGCATGGACCCTCCATCGCGAGGAAGCTCCTCGCGCCCTTCCACATCAAACGTCGGGCGATTCAACGGCGCTCGCGCATTGCGGAAATGAGCGCTTCCATGTGGTCGAGGTAGCGTAGCAGCGCGCGCCGGCCCAGCTCGGTGATCCGGAACTCCGTCCGAGGCACCCTCCCCTCGAAGCGCTTCTCGCATTCGACGTAGCGCGCCTGCTCGAGCTTCCGGGCGTGCACGCTCAGGTTCCCGTCCGTCGCCCGGACCAGGGTCTTGAGCTCGTTGAAGGTGAGGGACGCGTTGACGGCGAGCGCGCTCAGGATGGCGAGGCGGAGCCGCTCGTGGATGAGCCGGTCGATCTCGGGAGGCCCCGATGCGCGCGGAAGCGCCCGCGCGGTCCCGGGGCGAGCGCGTCCCCTCTCCGCCCGGCGCGAGCGCCGCTTCTGGGTCCGGCCCGGCTCAGCCACCGTATCGCCTCGCGATGGCGATCCCGAAGCCGATGTGGAGGCCGCCGAAGCCCGCTGCCATGAAGAGGTCCCCCCAGCCCGGCGGAGCGTAGAGCGCGCAGGCTCCGAGGAGCACGAAGCAGATTCCCATCACCGGGACGATCGCGACCGAGAAGAGTCCGCCCGTCACGATTCCGGTGCCATAGAGCGCGAGCCAGAGTCCGGGAATGTAGTCCCCTGCGCCGGAATTCAGCAAAGGCGGAGTCAGAAACGCTCCGACCGCGATGGGAAGCCCGAAGCTCAGCGCGAACCGGCGGCTCGCGCCGGTGAAGAGGGGAAGGTCTCGCTTCTCGGCCTTTCGCGCGATGGCCCAGCCTGAGATCAGGAGCGCGGCCATGGCTTCGGCGACCCAGACCCATACCCAGCGATCCCGCGTCATCTGACGGGCCGCGATCCACGCGGCCCCGAGCGCCGTGATCCCCACCACGCTCTGGCCCATGCCGGAGACCGCGGTGAAGGAGCCGGCCCGCTCGATCGCGCCCCGGATGAAGCTGAGATTGTCCATGGCGCGGAGGTCGATGGGCACCGGTTGGGGCCTGGGCGGTTGCGGCCCGGACCGGGGAGTGCGGGTCTTGCTCACCCGAGCATGCTAGGAAGGCGCCGCCGGGCGGTCAAGGGGGCTTTACGGCTTAAAGCGGCTACTCGTCGCCGTTCTCGTCCCCGGATTCCACCTTGTTCTTGCCGTCCTTTTCGTCCTTGTCCTTCCCGTCATCCGAGTCGCAGCTCTGGCGGGACTCCTGGGGTCGACGGAGAAAGATCGTTCCCTGGAAGGACTCCAGCTCGAACTTGGCGCGCCCGGAGCCGAGGGTCGTCATGAAGCGCCTGGACTTGATCTTCTTCAATGTGACCGGGAAGCTCGAGTCGATGCTGCCGCTGAACGTGGACACCGAAACGGTGGCGTTGGACTGCTCCGGCATGGCGACGTCGATGCAGCCGTTGTGCGTCGCAAAACGATAATAACCGGTGTCCGAGACGCGCCCCTCGAACGTGACGGGACCGTTCACGGTGGACGCCTCGACGGAATCGGATTCGGCGTTCTCGATCACGATTCCTCCGTTCACCGACTCCGCGAAGATGGGGCCCACGACGTTGACGAGCCGGACCCCCTGGTTGACGGAGCTGGCCTCGAGCCGTCCCCGAACTCCCTGGGCGAGAATCTCTCCCTGGATGGAGCTGAGCGAGGTGAAGCCCTCGCTTCCTTTCACCGTGATGTCTCCCTGCACCGTCTCGGCCCGCACCTCTCCCTTGGAGTCCTCGACGTCGATGTCGGTGTTCACGCCCGAGAGCTCGAGCTTCATCCACCGGGGCGCCGTGATCCGGTAGCGGACCATGGCGGGCACGAAGCGGCGGGATTTCACCTTGAGCCGGAGCGCCGATCCCGTCTTCTCGAGAATCACCTTGTCGCGCAACGAGTGATCCGCCGCGATCTTGATCGCGTCCTTGTCCCAGGTCTTCACCGAGATCTGGCCGCCGAAATTCTCGATCTCGAGCGCGACTCCGGGATGAACGGTGATCGTCGTATCCGGCTGGGGAAGCGCGTTGCCGTACTCGTCGCCCTCGGAATCGTGATCCTCATCGTCCGAGTAGGTCGCCACGAGCGAGGCGATCTTTGCCGCCCGGGCGGACGGCGGTGGGAGGATCGAGGCAAGGAGGAGGGCGAAGGCGAACGCTGCCGCGGGCATCAGCGGGTTCCCTCCGCGCCGGTGGTGCTCGCGAGCATGGTCGCGCGCTGGAGAAGCTCGATCTTCCGGCGCATGGTTTCCGCGAGGTGCTCCTTGACGTAGGTGTTGGCGGGATCCGCCGCCAGGGCGCGCTTCGCCTGATCGATCGCGAGATCGATGATGGCGAGATTGGACTCGAGCGTGCGCACCGTCGCCGGATCCAGCCGGTCCCGCTCCTTGGCGAGCGCCTTCCGCAGCTCCGCGATGGCCTCCTCGTGAGGCGTGGCCTCCGTGCGCCGCGCGCTCACCGCCTCAGGCGCCGTGGCGCCGGGCATCGTGGCATTCGACGCGGCCAGGTTCCGGGCCTGCTCGGTCGCAATGGGCGCCACGTCCTGCCGGACGAGCGGCTTTGCTTCGCCCGGGCGCTCCCCGGCGGTGCCACTTTGCGGCGTCTGCGCGACCGAGGGAGGGCTCAGAGGAGCCTTTCCGGAAACCCTCATCCAGGCGAACACTCCGCCGCCGGAAAGGACCGCGACCGCCAGGGAGGCCGCCACGAGCTCGGGAAGCGAGAAGGAGATCCGCCCGCCCCGGAAGCTCCGCGCGGTTCCCTCGCGCCCGGATCCCCGGACGCCCTGTCCGCGCGCGGCCTCGGGCGAGGGGAGGGAACGAACGCGTCCGGCCGCGATGCTCGACTCGATGCGGGACCAGAGCTCCGCCGGAACGCGAGCCTCGGTCAGGTTTCGGGCCCGCTTGCGCACGGCCGTGAGCTCCTCGACCGTGGAGGCGCATTCGCGACAGCGCAGGAGGTGCTGCTCCAGCGCCTCGCGGTCCGAGCGGCTCAGCCCCTCGTCCAGGTATTCCGACAGACGTTCGATCCAAGGGTCGTGCATCACGTTGCTCCCGTCATCGCGTCAGGTGTCTGCGCAAGATCATCCGCGCCCGGTGAAGTTGTGCTTTGGAAGTGCCGGAGGAAATCCCCAGCATTTCTCCGATCTCCTCGTGCTGAAATCCCTCGACATCGTAGAGTACGAACACCGCCTTGGCACCCTCGGGGAGCCGTTCCATGGCGCGCTCGAAGTCCAGCCCCAGATCCGATCGGCCGGGCCGGGCGGGCAACGTTTCCATGATTCCTTCCTCGTCGGAGATCCGCCGTTGCTCGTTCCGGAGCGTGGAGCGCCGCGCGAGGATCACGTTGATCGCGAGGCGGTGGAGCCAGGTCCCGAAGGCCGATTCCCCCCGGAAGGTGCCCAGCTTTTCCCAGGCCCTGAGGAAGATGTCCTGGGTGATGTCCACCGCGGAGTCGCTCGACGTCATGCGGCGCGCCAGGTTGAAGATACGGGCGGAATGCGCCCCGTACAGGCGCGCAAAGGCGCGGACGTCGCCCCGCGCGGCAAGGGCCACGTCCTCTCGGTCCTTCGTCCTGGATGGCGTAGCTTCCGAGTCCTGGCTCGGTGTCATGATCCCGCCGCCCGAGTAGCTCATCCGCACCATTGGATAGAAAAGGGCCTCCTGGGGTTGGAATGGCGGGGAACCCCACCGGCGTTCCAACCATCACGCCAGAGCGGCCATCATACGTCTTACCGACGGCAGCCATCATCCCCCGCCGCGCCGGCGCTCGGAACCGGGAGCCGGCTCCTGAGGCCGGCATCTTGGCCACCAGGTCTCCACTCTCGGGTGTCGCGCGCAGGCGGGGATTGTCCGAAACACCGCCCCGCGCTTCCGTCGTAGAGTGCTCGTGAAGGTGCGACCACGCGCCTTCGTCCGATTCTAGATCCTCGCTCGTGAGGGTTCGTACATGCGCGTGATCCTCCTCGCTGCCTTGTTCGTCGCCGCTCCCGCGTTCGCCCAGGCTCCGGACTCCACGCACGCCCTGAGCCACGCCGACGCCCCGAAGATCCACGCGCTCCAGACCAGCGAGCACATCAAGCTGGACGGAAAGCTGGACGAGCCGGTCTGGTCGAAGGCGCAGCCGGTCGATGGGTTCACGCAACATGACCCGGAGGAGGGGAAGCCGGTCTCCGAGCGGACGGAGGTCCGCATCCTGGTCGGGGAGGATGCTCTCTACGTGGGAGCGCGGCTCTTCGATCGGGAGCCGGGGAAGATCCGGCGCCGTCTGGTTCGCCGTGACGAGAACCTGGCGTCCGATTACTTCGCGCTTCTCCTCGATTCCTATCACGACCATCTGACCACGTACCGCTTCCGGGTGAACCCCGCCGGGTCCTACGACGACTGCTACATCGATTCCCGTGGGAGCAACGACTTCTCGTGGGATCCGGTCTGGGAGGTCCGCACCACGATCGATTCCCTGGGCTGGACCGCGGAGATGGAGATCCCCCTCTCCCAGCTTCGCTACAACCCCGGACCGGACGCGGTGTGGGGCATCCAGATGCGCCGCTGGATCGATCGCAAGCAGGAGCTGGCGGAGTTCTCCTTCGTGCCCAAGAACGAGACGAGCGATGCGAGCCGCTACGGCCATCTCGTGGACTTGGGGCAGCTTCCCTCGCCCAAGCACCTCGAGATCCTGCCCTACAGCCTGGCCAAGGCGCACTACCACAAGGTCGACTCGGGGGATCCCTTCCAGAACGGCTCGGACCGGGTGGGGTCGCTGGGCGCGGATCTCAAGTACGGCCTGACCAGCAATCTCACGCTGGACGGGACGGTGAATCCCGACTTCGGGCAGGTCGAGGTGGACCCCGCGGTCGGACGCTCGTGCTCCAGGGCGCCCCGTACGGCTTCGTGAACAGTCCGTCGCAGACGACGATCGACGCCGCGCTCAAGCTCACCGGGAAGACCCGGAGAGGCTGGTCGATCGGATTCCTCGATGCCCTCACCTCGGAGGAGCACGCCCGGTACGTCGACACGCTCGGGGTCCAGCGGGAACACTCGATCGAGCCGCTCACGAACTACACGGTCGCGAGGCTGCGGCGCGATCTCAAGGGCGGGAACACCAACATCGGCGGGATCGCGACCAGCGTCGTCCGGAACCTCTCCGACCCCACGCTCAAATCCATGCTGCGGTCGAATTCCATCGTGGCGGGCGTGGACTTCACCCAGTACTGGCGCGGCCGGGCGTGGTCCTTGGACGGGTTCCTGGCGGGGAGCCGCATCCGCGGGACCGCGGAGGCGATCGATCTCGCCCAGCGCTCGAGCGCGCGCTACTACCAGCGCCCGGACGCGACCCATCTCCACTACGACCCCACGCGCACGTCGCTCCAGGGCGGCGCCGGACAGATCTCGCTCAACAAGATCGGCGGCAAGCACTGGGAAGGATCGCTCACGTACCAGGACTGGAGCCCCGGGTTCGAGATCAACGACATGGGCTACCTGAGCGGAGTCGATTCCCGGGGATACTCGACGCTCGTCCTCTACAAGGAGAGCAAGCCGAAGAAGGTTTTGCGCTACTGGGACGCGTTCGCCTTCACCAATAACTCCTTCAATCACGCGGGCGATCTCACGTACCAGGGGTACGAGACCCAGTTCGAATGGACCCTCTCGAACTACTGGTACGGGAATTCCCGCGTCTCCTGGTATCCGGCCGCGTTCGACGACCGGCTCACGCGCGGCGGTCCGATGTCCCGCATTCCGAACGCGGGGCGCTGGAATTTCACCCTCGGCTCCGACACGCGGAAGAGCTACCTCGCGAAGGGAACCGTGAACTTCACGTGGAACGACGCCGGCGGCCGCGCGCAGACCTACACGCCGCAGCTCACCCTTCACCCGACCTCATCCGTGCTGCTCGATCTGTCGCCGACGATCTCGAAGACGCGGGACATGGCCCAGTACGTGAAGACGGTGGACGATCCCACCGCCACGGCGACGTACGGAGCGCGCTACGTGTTCGCCACGCTGGACCAGACCTCGATGTCGCTCGACACGCGGCTCAACTGGACCTTCTCTCCCAAGCTGAGCCTTCAGCTCTACGTTCAGCCCTTCGTCGTCACCGGTCTCTATCGGGACTTCAAGGAGCTGCGCCAGCCCCGCGCCTACGAGTTCGACGTGTACGGGCGGCAGGCGGGCACGATCCAGAGGGACTCCACGGGGACGTATCGCATCGATCCGGACGGATCCGGGCCTGACTCCGTCTTCACCGTGAAGGATCCCAATTTCAACTTCCGCTCGCTCCTGGGGAACGCCGTGCTCCGCTGGGAGTACCGTCCGGGCTCGGCGATCTTCCTCGTATGGCAGCAGAGCCGGAGCGAAACGCAGCCCTTCGGGGACTTCGACTTCTCCCGCGACTTCCGGGCGCTGCTCCAGAACGGGCCCGAGAACATCGTCGCGGTGAAGGCGACCTACTGGCTCGGAATCTGACGGGAAGCGCTCCGGCTCAGCATCCGCGCCGGAATCTGCTATCCTGACCGCTTCACCACCATCCGATTCGGCACCCTTTTGAAGGAGCAAGAACGCCATGGCGGAAGTCGTGCGCTCCATCTTGCGGTCCGCGGAGGGCTTTCGTTCCCGCGAGGCCGGCACCTTCTACTCCCAGCTGGAAGATCAGACCCGAATCCTCCTCGAGACGGTGAAGGGCATCACGCCCGGGGAGCTCGAGTGGCAGGCCGAGCACGGCATGAACACGATCGGGATGTTGCTCGCGCACAATGCCATCGTCGATGTGTTCTGGACCCAGCTGGCGATCTTCGGCCTGACGGAGCATGACTCCATGCCCGCGCTCGGGATCGGCATGGACGACGACGGCATGCCGCTCGCGCCCGACGCGGGACCGCCCGCCAATCTCCGTGGCAAGCCGCTCGCCTACTACGAGGACCTGATCTCCAGGGCTCGCGCGTACGTCAAGGATGCCTGGTCCAAGCTCACCGACGCGGACATGGAGAAGGAAACGACCCGGGAACGACCGGACGGAGGCCGGCGGATTCTGAACGTCCGCTGGGCCATGTACCACATCCTCGAACACTTCGCGGGCCATCGCGGGCAGATCCAGCTCTTGCGGCATCTCTATCACGCGAGCGTCGGCGCCGCTTCGAAGTAGCGCGGAACCGATGGATCGAAACGAGGGAAATCGCGCTCCGGAGGCCGTGCGGTACGTCGTCTACTCGTGGGTCCCCGAGGACATGCTCGCCGAATGGAACGAGTGGCACAACCACGTGCATATCCCGCACGTGCTCGCCGCGCCTCAGATGAAGGGTGTGCGCAAGTTCCGCGTGCAGGACAGCACCGGCGATCTGAGGTTTCGTCCCCAGTTCGTCACCATGTACGAGCTCTCGAGCGTCGCGGATTTCGAATCCTACCGATCCGGTCCCGGAGTCGAGATGAAGCGCGAATACGAAGCCCGCTACGGCGGAATCGGGAAGATTGCCCGGATGCTCCTGGTCGAGACGCCGCTCACGAGCGTCCGGGTCGCGAGCGCCCCAGGCGACCTGATGCTCGTGCGGTCGCTCTTCGAGGAGTACGCCGCCTCGCTCGGGTTCGACCTCTCCTTCCAGAATTTCGATCAGGAAGTGAAGGGCCTGCCCGGGGACTACGCTCCTCCGGGCGGAACGATTCTCCTCGCATGCGAGGGGGATCTGGTTCTGGGGTGCGTGGCGATCCGCCCGAGCGGACCGGGCATCTGTGAGATGAAGCGCTTGTTCGTGCGCCACCGGTTCCGCGGCCGCGCCCTGGGACGGTGTCTCGCCGAAGCGGTGATCGCCGAGGCGCGCGCCAAGGGCTATCGGAAGATGCGGCTCGACACGGTGCCCGCCATGACGGAAGCGATCGCGCTCTACCGCTCGCTGGGGTTCCTGCCCATCGATCCCTATCGCGCGAATCCCATACCGGGAGCGTTGTTCTTCGAGAAGGATCTCGGCACATGACGCGCCGTCCGATGAACGCGAAGCGAATCCTGGGAATCTTCGTCCGGCAGACCGGAATGGCGGTGCCTTTCGGCGTATTCTTCAATCTGCTCTTCGGAGAAGGGTTCAAGACGCTGCCCGACTATTTCCTGGTTTCCCTCCTGTTCTCGTACGTGATCGCGGCGTCCATCTGGGGGAACCGGAAGTGGGTCCTGCCCCGGATCCTGCGCGCGAGCCGCTTCGAAGGCCGCCGCGCCCTCATCCTCGAGATCGGGAGCTTCGCGCTCGCCGCCACGGTGGGCTCGATCGTGTCGTTCACCATCCTGAACCTCACCGTCGGGCACGGACAGTTGACCACCGGGAAGGTGATCGCCACCTTCCTCGCGTTCACGCTCCTTTTCAGCGCGCTCTTCCTCGGCTGGGTCTACGCCATGAGATTCCACCGGAACTACACCGAGCGCATTCGCGCCGAAGCCGAGGCGAATGCGAAGGAAGAGCAGGAGCTCCGCATCGCGGGGGAGATCCAGCGCGCGCTCCAGCCGGACCGTCCTCACGTGACCCGCGCCTTCGCGGCCGCGGGGGCGGCCATCGCCTGCCGCACGATCGGCGGGGATTTCTTCGACTATTTCGATCTCCCCGGCGGAAAGCTGGGGTTCGTGCTGGGGGACGTGGCGGGCAAGGGCCCGCCCGCGGCGCTCCTCGCCGCCATGGTGCAGGGGATCTTCACCTCGCACGTGGAGGACGGGGGTCCGTGCGGCGCCTCGAGGTGGGCGGGCTCCCGCTCGGTCCCTTCGACGACGCGACCTACGGCGAGGAGGAGACGCCGCTCCGCGCCGGCGACACCCTGATCCTCTATAGCGACGGCGTGAGCGACGCGGCGGACCGCAACGACGAAGCCTTCGGCGAGGAGCGCCTGCTCCGCTGCCTGGGACCGGCCTGCGCCATGGAGCCGGAGCAGCTGATCGGGCACGTGCTCGGGGAAGTCCGGAGCTTCTCCGCCGACCGCCCGCAGTTCGACGACATCACCCTTCTCGTCGTGCGTTACGCCGGGGAGGCGGAGCCGGCCCCGTCCGCGGGGAGCGTGATCCCAGCCGCTTCTGGAAGCGTTTCAGGCTGACGGCGCCTTCACCGGGCGAGAAGCTTCTGGTAGAGGTTCAGGTCGCGTGCGCTGAAGCAGACGAAGCGGACGAGCTCGAGGGAGGAGGGCTGACGAACCGAATCCAGGACCGCACGCACCGCGATGGGCGCGGCTTGCTCGATGGGATACCCGTAGGCACCGGTGCTGATCGATGGGAACGCGATCGATCGAAGTCCGTGCTCGCGCGCGAGCGCGAGGCAGGACTCATAACAGCGCCTTAACGCGTCCGCTTCTCCGGCCAAACCTCTCCCCCAAACCGGTCCCACAGTGTGGATAATATGCCGCGCGGGGAGGCGGTAGGCTTTCGTGATCCGGGCCTCTCCGGTGGGACAGCCGCCCAGCGTGGCGCATTCCGCGAGGAGCTCCGGCCCGGCGGCGCGGTGGATGGCGCCGTCGACGCCGCCACCGCCCAGAAGAGATGGATTGGCTGCGTTGACAATGGCATCGACGCTCATCGTGATGATGTCGCCTAGGATCGCTTCCAGCGTTGCCATCGAGCAACTATAGCAGCCAGGCTCGAAAAGACCATTTGGCGCGGGCAGACGCGGAGCCGGCCGGCAAAGGAACCCGGCGCTTCCGCACGGTGTAGCAAGGCGAAGGGGGTGCCCGCACGACGCGGGCAGAGGAGCCGGATTGCAGATGAATCGACAGTGGGTCCTTGCGGCGTTGGTCGCGGCGACGGCATTCGTATTCGCGGGTGCGGCCGAGGCGGCCACCACGGCATCCTCCCCCCCAGCGCCCCGCCGAGCGACCGTCTCCCCGCGGCGCTCGGCAGCGGGCGCGTCGGCAACGGCGACCCACGCGGCTCGATCGCACCACGGCCGGAAGCATCACCGCGCGCACCGGACACCCACGGAGGAAATCGTTTCATCCACGGCGGGCGCCACCGGCGGAGGGTCCCCCCCACAGCCGGCCCGCCGCAATTCCGCGACCAATCATCACGCCGATCTGAGGCCGCTGCCGCACAGCGCGCGCCCCTCGATCCGTGTGCGGTCGGGATGGCAGGGCAGCGCAGCGGAAGCCTCCGCGGGCGCCGCCTATCACGCCGCGATGAAGCGTGTCTGTGTCTGGTCCATGGCGACGCCGCTCTCGAACGAGGATCGACTGATTCTGGGTCGGGGACCTCCGCGAGGGAGCCCCGGCGCAAACGCCTGTTCCTCCTCGCAGCACCCATGCATCCCTGATATCGTATCCGCTCTCCTCCGTTCCACAACCGAGTCACCACGCTCGAAGAACGTTCCGATTCGTCACGGGACCGGCTTCACTGCCGTCCCCACGCCAGCCGCCTGGGAGGGCGCGGTGGCGTGTCTCGATTCGCCCTCCGTGGGAGATTGCACATGATTCGCTCGTTCCCGGTTCGCACGCTTTCCGCTTTGGCCTTCGCCATGATCCTCCCCGTTGCCGCGCTCGCGGCGACGGGTACGGATGCGAAGGCGACCACGGCGCATCCCGCGCACATGGCCCACGCGAAGCGCATGCCCGCGGTGGACATCAACACCGCGAGCAAGGAAGACCTGATGAAGCTTCCGGGCATCACCGATGAAACCGCCCAGAAGATCATCGACGGCCGTCCGTACAAGTCGAAGGCCGAGCTCACCAAGAAGTCGATTCTCACGAAGGCGGAGTACGGAAAGGTCCGCAGCCGCATCGTCGCCCGTCAGGAGAAGAGCGCCGAGATGAAGGCCCCGGAGAAGGCTCCGGAGACCAAGGCCGCGGAGGCCACCCCCGCGACTCCGGAATCCAAGTAGCAAGCTGCAGAATCCCTTGGCCCGTGGAGGGGCGGAAGCCTAAAGTCTCTCCTCGGGCCGCATTATTTTGATCTCCAAGAGGGTTCATGCTTCGCTGGATCGCACGCTATACGGGCTGGCTTCACACGCGGTGGCCCGCGGGCACTGTGGAACCGCTTCCGCGCTCGGACCGGGACGGAGCCACCAACGTCCCCGGGGTGTCCATTTCGGGCGATCTCACGGGAATCCCGCTCCTCAAATTCGCCCTCGACTCGGGGGCCAAGGCGGCGGCCGCCGCGGCCGCCCAGGGAACAGATCCCGGGGAGGGTGCGGCGCCGGCGGAGATCCTCGACCTCGCGATCGTCGGAGCCGGAGTCTCGGGGATGGCGGCGGCGGTCGAGGCGCGAAAGCGAGGACTTCGATTCGAGATTCTCGAAGCGGCGGAGCCTTTTTCCACCCTCGTGAATTTCCCCAAGGCGAAGCCGATCTACACCTACCCGCGTGCCATGAAGCCCGCGGGCGATCTCCAAGTGAACGCCGACGTGAAGGAGGCGCTGGTCGAGGAGCTGAAGGCTCAGACCGAGCGCGCGAAGATCGAGCCCAAGGCGGCGCGCGCCGAGCGGATCGAGCGGAACGGATCGAAGCTGGGCGTGCGCCTCGAGGGTGGAGGGCTCCTCGCCGCGCGGCGCGTGCTCGTCGCGATCGGACGGAGCGGAGACTTCCGGATGCTCGGCGTCCCCGGGGAGAGCCTCGACAAGGTGTACAACCGGCTCCACGATCCCAAGGACTTCTCGGGGCAGAAGGCGCTGGTGGTCGGCGGCGGCGATTCCGCGCTCGAGACGGCGATCGCGCTCGCCCAGGCCGGGGCCCAGGTCACCCTGGTGCACCGCCGGGGGGAGCTCTCGCGCCCGAAGCATGAGCATCTCGAATCGCTCGAGCGTCTCCTGCGCGGCCCGCGGGCGATCCAGCTTCGCCTGGGCACGCGGGTGAAGGAGATCCGCGCGCGCGAGGTCGTGCTCGAGGGGGAAGGGGAAGGGAAGGGCGAGCGGGAAGAGACCCTTCCGAACGACGTGGTGTTCACGATGCTCGGCCGCGACGCTCCGCTCGATTTCTTCCGGAAGAGCGGGATCCGGATCGCGGGGGAGATGCATGCGCCCCAGTGGATCGGGCTCTCGCTCTTCGTCCTCTTCTGCGTCTGGCTCTACAACTGGAAGTCAGGCGGCTCCATGTCGCAGCTCTTCGCGGACCGTCACTGGTTTCCCTTCAACCTCCCCGACCTCCTGAGCCGGATCGGAGGGAGCGTCGCGGCCGACGCCAGGCGCCCCCAGAGCCTGATCGGCACGATCGCGATCAGCGCATCCGGTCCCGCGTTCTGGTACACGCTCGCCTACTCGACGGTCGTGGTGGTGTTCGGATTCCGGAGAATTCTGCGACGGAAGACCCCCTACGTCACGCTCCAGACGGCGACGCTGATGGCGGTTCAGGTGCTTCCGCTCTTTCTCCTCCCGGAGATCATCCTTCCACAGCTCGCCTATCACCGGATGCTCCCGCGGGGATTCCTGGACGCGCTCTTCCCGGTGGTGACCTACGGGCATGGGAGGGAGTTCTGGCGCGCGTACGGCCTCATCCTGGCGTGGCCGCTCAACGTCTACAACATCTTCACCCACGATCCGCTGTGGTGGTGGATCGGCATCAGCGTGCTCCAGACCCTGGTGCTCATCCCGCTCGGGATCTACTTCTTCGGGAAAGGGGTGTACTGCGGGTGGATCTGCTCGTGCGGCGCGCTCGCCGAGACCCTGGGAGACACCCACCGGCACAAGATGCCGCACGGCCCCTTCTGGAACCGCGCGAACATGCTGGGACAGGGAGTGCTGCTCCTCGCCGTCCTCATTCTGATGGTCCGCATCGCGGGATGGATCCTCCCGGACGGGAATGCGATCGATTCCATCTTCGATCCGTTCTTGAAAACACCGTACAAGTGGTTCGTGGACGTGTTCCTGGCGGGCGTGGTCGGCTACGGGCTGTACTTCTGGTTCTCCGGACGCGTCTGGTGCCGCTTCCTGTGCCCGCTCGCGGCGCTCATGCACGTCTACGCGCGGTTCAGCCGCTTCGCGATCGTGGCGGAGAAGAAGAAGTGCATCTCGTGCAACGTGTGCACCTCCGTCTGCCACCAGGGCATCGACGTCATGAATTTTGCGAACAAGGGGCTCCCCATGCAGGATCCCGAGTGCGTCCGCTGCTCGGCGTGCGTCCAGAGCTGTCCCACCGGCGTGCTCCAGTTCGGCCAGGTGGACCGCGCCGGAAGAACGATCAAGCTCGATCTCCTGCCGGCGTCTCCCGTGATCATGAAGGAAGGGCGGGCCTGACGTGATCCAGAGCAAGGTGGTGCCCGAGAGGATCCCCGGAGCGGCCGTCCCTGTGGAAGGGCCCCAGGTCCGGTTCCGCTCCCTGGACACGGTGTGGATCCAGATCACCGGGACCCTCTGCAACATCGCGTGCCGCCACTGCTTCGTGAGCGCCGGGCCAAAGAGCGATTCGCTCCCGGTCATGACCCGTGCCCAGGTCGAGTCGGCCCTCGAGGAAGCGGTGGCTCTTGGAGCGCGCGACGCGTACTTCACCGGGGGAGAGCCCTTCCTCCATCCCGAGATCCGCGAGCTCGTGGAATTCGCGCTCCAGCGGATGCCGCTCACCGTCCTCACGAACGCGCTCCTCATCGACGAGGCGCTGGCGCGGTGGATCGGGGACCGATTCGCGAGCAGCCGTTATTCCTTCGACATCCGGGTGAGCCTGGACGGGACC
>VBOR01000029.1:27529-28792 GCA_005893165.1 Candidatus Eiseniibacteriota bacterium
CACGCGTCCCCGCGTGAAGTTTCTCCCTCTGCTTCGCATCGGAAGGGAAGAGGGCCGGACGGGGGGCTACGGGGAAGCGGAGCGGCTCGGCCCCGATCCCCTCGCGCCCGAGGTCGAGGAGTCCTTGATCTGCGCGAGCAGCCGCACGGTGACCGCGCACGGCGTCATGACCTGCCCGATCCTGGTCGAGAAGGCGGACGCGCGGCTGGGCGATTCACTCGTCGAGTCGGAGCGAGCCATCCAGCTTCGATGGAGCGCCTGTCACACCTGCGTGGCGGACGGGCTCCGCTGCGCGACCTAGGGCCGCTGGCCCGAGACCGTCCGCGGCTCGCTCCCGTCCAGTTCCTGGAGCGTGCGCGTCAAGGGCTCCCACACCTGGCAGTAGGCCAGCCTCACCAGCTCCCCCTCGGAGGGCACGTCCCCAAGGTACACCGCGCGAGCGTTCCCCCGGAGCGACCAGTCATCCTGGTATCGCGATTCGTATCCCCGCGAGCGCTGCGAGCGCGAGCGCTTGATGAGATCGGAGAGCTTCCAGTCGCCGCAGCGGTCCCCCCAATCGGACGCCACGTGCTCGGCGCGCTTGGGATCGGCCTTCTGCATGTCCGGAGGGATCAGGCAGTAATCGTCCACGTCCCCGTCCACGGGAGCGGACGTGAAGATGGCGTGCGCCGCCGCCCGTAGCGTCCCCGAGTTGCCCAGGACCACCGAGCCGTCCTGCACGTCCACGATCTCGTACTCGAACCCGACCGTCAGCTCGCGATCGCGCGTCAGAACCTCGATCGTTCCCTCGACGTAGCGCTCGCGCGTCTTCCCGGCTTCGTCCTTGTCCTCGATCTTGCGATAGACCGGCTGGGTGAAGTTGCCGGTATTGGTGCTGGTGCGCATTCCATAGAAGCGGCCCACGATGACCCGGTCCGCGCCGAGCTCGCGCCCGATCCCGACTTCGATCGCGACGAGGCACAGATCCGCCTCGCGGCGGCGGGAATCACCTACCGCGACGCCAAATCGGATCTGCAAGACGGCGCTCCCAAGCGCGCGTACGACGAGTTCCAGCTCTCCCACTCCTTCGAGCCGCGCTACCTCGACGTGACGCGCCGGCTGCAGCAGGCCTACGACGAGGCGCTCCCCCGCGTGGCGCTCCTGCCCTTCGCGAACGAGACCGACCTCACGCCCCTCTCCAAGGAATTCTCCGACCGGGCCTACACGGAGCTCTCGAGACGCACCGAGTCCGCGGATTTTCGCTTCACCGATCTCCTGCCCCGG
>VBOR01000042.1 GCA_005893165.1 Candidatus Eiseniibacteriota bacterium
ATCCGAGCAACCCTGACCGAATCGTCGTGGGGATGAACGATTACGTCAGCCGGACTTGGTCGTGCACGATCGCGAAGACGCCGTGCAGCGCCCTGGGCGACGCTTACTCCGGCGCGTACTTCTCGAACGACGGGGGCGCGACATGGTGCTGCACTCCCACAGCCCCCGACCAGCTGGGCACCATGATCCCCGGGGTGAACCGATTGGCCGGCGGGATCTACGATGCCGGCGGTGACCCGAGCGTTGCGTTCGACAGCGCCGGCCACGTCTTCTATGCGGGACTTGGCTTCGACCGGACCGCTCCTCCGAACACGGTCACTGTGAACAAGGGCACCTTCGGTGTCGACGGAGCGCTCTCGTGGGGTGCGCCCTCGTTCATCAACCCGACGACCGCGCCGTCCACCTTGAACGACAAGGAATGGATTGGCGTGGACTCCCACGTCGGGAGTCCGTTCCAAGACCGGGTGTACGTGAGCTGGACGCGTTTCCTCTTCAACCCGATCACCGGGAGGTATGTGCAGTCGCCGATTGCGTTCGTCTACTCGAAGGACGGCGGCGCCACGTTCAGCGATCCCCAGTTAATCGTCAGCAACGTGCTGTACGACCAGGGCTCGCGGATCGTTGTGGGATCGGACGGTACGGTGTACGTCTTCTGGGAAGGGTCCACTCGGCACGGAACGTTCAACAGCATCTACGTAGTCTCCTCCACCGACGGCGGGGTTTCGTTTAGCGCCCCGGTCGCCGTCGCACCGGCGGTCGACATCATCCCGCCGTTCAACACCGTCTTCCGCGTCAACAGCTTCCCGGCCGCGGACATCGCAGCTGACGGGACCCTGTACGTGTCGTGGTCTTCGGAGGTCCTGAACTCGGCGTCGACCTACGGCGCGGATCCGACATGCGCGTACTTCTATTCCGGCATCGCCTCCGTGTACGCGAACTGCCATTCGTCGGCCGTATGGAGCAAGTCCACGGATGGCGGGGCCACGTGGAGCACACCGGTGCCAATCCTCGCGGCGTTGGATGCCTCGAACCGCGTCGCGATCGGGTATCCGGTCACCCAGCCGAATGGTAACGTTTTCAACGCTCCGGCAGACCGGCGCGTCGACAGCTTCTGGCCCGCGGTCGCCGCATCGCCGTCAGGCAAGGTGTTCATGTCCGCGTACGCCGCAGACGTCGTGTCGCCGTGGCAGACCTGCACGACGCCCGCGACCCCGACGGCGGTCGGACGGATCGATTGCCTGGCCCTCGGCCCGTACATCCACAACGCGCGGTTGGACTACGTCGTGGCGAATGCGATCACCGGGACTACGAAGACGGTGACGCCGAACCCCGTCAACACGCGGTACCATTTCGGCGGTGGGTTCATCGGCGACTACACGGACCTCGCGGTCGGATTCGATGACGTGTTCCATGCCGTCTGGACGGACACGAACCAACAGCAGTCGGTCACGTGGTGGTTCGGGTTCGAGTTCGTGCCCACGACGGTGAACCAGCAGGACATCGTGACCGCCTCCGGGACCTTGTAGGCCTCCCGTCACGGTCCAAAGGGGTTCGCGCGGTCAGCTGGAGCGATGGGCCGCGTAGGCCGCTCCGATGCGTCGTGCCTCGCCGGTTTGCGCCTCCCCAGATCGTCGTCCCCGGGATCATCTGGATTTTGGATAACGGGAAGACGTCGGAGAAGTTGCTTTCTCGAGGCAACGGCTCGGGCTCGACGATGTCCGTCACGACGAAGCCTGCGTCGGTGAGCGCGCGGTGCCAGTCCCCATAGGTCCGATGAAAGTCGACGTCGGTCTCGTTTCCTTCTTTGAAGACGATCGGCGTCCGATCGAAATAGCTCTTCGTGACAAGGAGTCCGCGTTCTTCCGTGATCGCGTAAAGAGGCGACATCCAAGAAAACGCGAACAGGCCGCCCGGCCGGAGAACCCGGCCGATTTCGCGCAACGCGCTCCGGATGTCCTCGACGAAGCCGAGCGCGTAGGCGGAGAACGCGACGTCGAAGATCGCGTCGTCCAGCATGGAGAGGTCTTGGGAGTCGGCCTCCAGGAAGTGGATTGCCACTTTCTTCGATTGCGCGAGGTCGCGGGCGTGCTCGAGTTGCGCGGTAGAGAAGTCAACGGCTGTAACGCGGGCGCCGATGGGACGTGTCTCCGATCCTCCGGCGCGGGCCTGATACTCGACTTCGCGTTCGAGGGTTGCACCGGAACCCGTATTTCTGCGGACACTCTGCAGATCTTCCGTGCGGTCTGCGGCCTTGGCAACCATCGGAGTCTTCGTCGTGCTCCTCGTCGCCGTCTCCCAACCCGTGATTGCGGCATCCGACGACACTCCAGTCTTGCAGTTCTGGTACCGATGGGCGTTCGACAACAGAACCGCCGGAGACCAACCGTGGACGTTGGGCGCGACAAACCTCACACTGAGGGTGAACGTGACCGAAGCGAACGGGTCTCAGGTCGAAGAGATTAATGAATTTCTTGTCCAAGCGGCTACCCCCGGACGACGGGTGAACGAGTCGTCCGCCTTTCTACGCCCTCAGATTAGTGCCGTCTATAACACGTTGCAAATTCGGCGAGGGAGTGGATGCATGCCAACCAACGGCACCTGCGACCCGATGAACATCACGTGGGAGCAACGGGTGCTCTGGGAACACCAGGTGCTGGAAATTCGTTTCCTGCGACTCCTTGAATTCGGCGACTCCGATGGGGATGGCGGATACACGCCTGGCGAACCGATTCTCTCTCAGCTGGATCTCGCGGACCCGGCTTTCCACTTCGCGGCGGTCGTCCTCGAAGGACAGAATTTGACGCAAGGGTCTCAGGCCCTTCCCGTACGGATTCACTATCCAGACTATGGTTGGGAGGGCTGGTTGCGTCAGAACGAACCGGGATTCAGCGATTTCGACGGGCTGATGTTCCGGATGTCCGCGACGGGACCCGCGAATGTGACGATCGTCGGGTATCAGTGGTTTCGCCCTCGGGTGTTCCAAGGTGTTGATGTGACTCCGTTTCAGGCGAAGCTCGACCTGGCCTTTCAAGACTATCCTTTCGTTGATCCGGGGTCACGCCTCGCTTTGGAGCTCAACTTCACATCGTTCAGCCAAGGATCGTCGACCGACTGGGAGCTCGTGCCTTGGCCGGAGGGCCAAGCAATTGGCGCAGACTCGACCAACTCCACGGCCATCTTCGCGTGGTCTTCCAATGCGACTGCGGATGGCGTGTCGACCCGCGTCGCTGGTACGGTCGTGACGGTGGATGACTTGTCGCGACATGTCTTCCTGGCTTACCCTCGGGCGAGCTTGATCCAGCACGATCCTCTCCTCGGAATCATGGACAAACGCATCGGTGTGGTGCCAGACCGAGTCGTCTCCCCGTCATTCTCCCTCAGTACTGCGTGGATCGCCTTCATCGCCACTCTGGCGATCGCATCGCTCGCCATTTACACGACGGAGCGCAGGAAGAGGTAAATCCGGAGAGCGGGGTTGGCGACCGATGGCCGTGGAGGACGCAGTCCTGGCAGCGTTGCTCGTCGCTCTCTCTAGCGCCCTCACCCTTCTGTCCGGGGTGACATTCCGACGTTATCGGAAGCGGAATTTCCTCCTCCTGACCGCGGGGTTCGCGGCCGTCCTTGCGGAAGGGATCGTACTGAGCCTTGTTGCACTCGACATGGCGAAGGCGGGAGGGCCCTCGCTGTCGATCGTTGCCGGGGCCCAGGTCGTGGCCCTCTTGCTCATTTATGCCGCAACGCTCCCGAAGCGGTGACCGTACCAACGGTCCGGAGGAAGACATTCGACAGCGTGCCTTCCACGCGATTGCGGCCAAGCCGGGGGTCCACTTGCGCGAGCTTGCGCGAATCCTCGGCATATCGTTGAGTGGCGTCATCCACCATCTACGGGTTCTCGAAGATCAACGTGCGGTCGTTGGTATTTCGGATGGTCATTACCGACGCTACTTCTCTCGCAATCTCATCTTGCCTACAGAATCCCGCCATCTCTCCGAGGAGGACCGGAAGCTACTGGCGGAATGTCGCCGGTCGATGTCGCTGGCGATCGTCCTGAATCTCGCCGTGGAGGGGCGCCTTCGACACGGAGAGCTCCGGAAACGTGTCCGGAGGTCAAAGAGCACAACATCGTATCACCTCGCGAGGCTTGTCGCCTCCGGGCATGTCCGTATCGTGCGCGAATCTTCCACGGAGGGTTATGAATTAGTGAACAGGACCCGCGTCGTCGCGCTTCTCGTCACCTTCTCCGAAACCCTCCGCGATCGCGTCGATGCGTTCGCGGACCTGTGGTCCTCCCTTGCGAGTTCGGACGCGTGAGTCAGTCGGGGGCAACGTCGCTCAGATCGTGGGCCGCATGTGGGTCACGCGTCCATCTACGCGAGCTTCGCGCTCATCGTGATCTGCGTGTTCAGGAGCCGGGAGATGGGGCAGTTCTTCTTCGCACCTTCCGCCGCGGCCCGGAACTTGGCGGGATCCGCACTCGGGACCTTGGCCGACACGTCCAGGTGGATCGACTTCACGGACCATCCCGCGTCCGTCTTGTCGAAGTCCAACGTCGCCTTCGTCTCGATGGACTCCGGATGGTATCCCGCCTGACCGAGCTCGTTCGAGAAGGCCATCGAGAAGCAAGCCGCATGGGCCGCGGCCACCAGCTCCTCGGGATTCGTTCCCGGCTCGTCCCCGAACCGCATCGCAAAGCTGTACGCGACGTTCTTCACCGCGCCACTCGCCGTCGATACCGTGCCCTTCCCGTCTTTCAGGCCTCCGTTCCATAGAGCGCTCGCCTTCCGTTCCATCGGATCACCGCATGCCGAAGTCGAGAGGGACGCTTAACCCTATCCTCACATCCGGCCGGCCGCCCGGAGGACATGAAGCGCGTCGGCCGTCACCCATTCGTTCATTTCCCTGGGTCTGGCTCCGTCCCAATCCACGTACTCGGCTCGGGTCTTCATGCTCGATGAGACGGCGTATAGCCGTCGCTCGGCCGCCCACCCGCCGCCGGGGAGCTGCTTCTCCTCGAGGAGGTCCAGGGCCTTCCGACACCGCGGGTCGTCGATTCGT
>VBOR01000030.1 GCA_005893165.1 Candidatus Eiseniibacteriota bacterium
CATGAAGTACAACCCGAAGCTGAACGACGAAATGGCTCAATTGCCGGGACTTCAGGCGCTCCATCCGTTCCAGTCCGAGGACCTCTCGCAGGGGGCTCTGGCGGTGATCGGGGAGCTCCACGAGTGGCTGAAGGCGATCATGGGGATGCCGGCGATCACGACGCAGCCCGCCGCCGGCGCCCAGTGCGAGCTGACGGCGATCCTCATGGCGCGGGCCTATCACCAGGCGCGCGGGAACCCGCGCGAAGAGGTGATCGTGCCCGACTCGGCGCACGGGACGAATCCCTCCACCGTGAACCAGGTCGGCTATCGCGCGGTCACCGTGCCCTCGGGGCCGGATGGCTGCGTGGATCTGAAGGCGTTGCGGGAAGAGGTCTCGGACAAGACCGCGGCGCTCATGCTCACGAACCCGAACACGCTCGGAATCTTCGAGCGCCAGGTCGGGGAGATCGCGCGCATCGTGCACGACGCGGGCGCGCTCCTCTACCTGGACGGAGCGAACCTGAACGCGCTCGTCGGGCTCGCCAGCCCGGGCGCGATGGGATTCGATTTCGCGCACATCAACCTCCACAAGACCTTCTCCACGCCGCACGGCGGCGGGGGTCCCGGAGGGGGCGTGCTCTGCGTCCGCGAGGAGCTGGCGCCCTTCCTTCCGACCCCCGTGCTGGAGCGCACCGGCGAGCGCTACTCTTGGAATTACGACCGGCCGCGATCGATCGGGCGCGTCCACTCGTACTACGGAAATTTCGGCATGCTGGTGCGGGCGCTCTGTTACGTGAAGAGCCTTGGCGCCTCGGGGCTCGCCGAGGTGAGCCGCGAGGCCATCCTGAACGCCAATTATCTGAAAGCGCGCCTCCGCGAGGCGTACACGCCTTCCCACGAGGGGTACTGCATGCATGAGTTCGTGCTCTCCGCCTCGAAGCAGAAGGCGCGAGGCGTGCGCGCGCTGGACATCGCGAAGCGCATCCTGGATTTCGGCATGCACGCGCCGACCACCTACTTTCCGCTCATCGTGGACGAGGCGCTGATGGTCGAGCCGACCGAGACGGAGACGAAGGCGGGTCTCGATGCCTACGCCGACGTGCTGCTCACGATCGACCGGGAGACGAAGAAAGATCCGGAGCGCGTGAAGGAGGCCCCGACCCAGACCCCGGTGCGCCGCCTGGACGAGGCGCGCGCGGCGCGGAAGCTGGTCCTGACGTGGCGGGACCTCGAGGCAGAGGGTGCCGGCGCCTGAGACGACGGTTCCCGCGTCCGCGGAGCCCGCGGCCAGGGAAGCGCTGGAGTGGTCCGTATGGCCGGCGCGCGAGCGGCCCTGGGCCGCCGGCGTGCTGCTCGCCTCGCTCGCGGTGCTGGCACTCCTGATCGTCCAGGCCACGGGGGACCGGGTGCTGGCCGTGGCGGCGCCGGTGTTTATCCTGATATCGGTCGGCTCGTTCATCTCGAGGACGCACTACCGGCTCACGGCCCACGGGATCGAGGTGAAGGCGCTGGGGGTTTCCCGGGCGCGGCCGTGGGGAGAAATGCGCCGGGCGATCGTGGATGAGAACGGCGTCTTCCTGAGCCCGTTCGAGCAACGCAACTGGCTGGAAGCGTACCGAGGGGTGCGGCTTCCTTTCGGAGGGAATCGAGATCAAGTCCTGGCGTTTGTGGAATCGAAGCTCCCGGTCGTCGAGGGGCGCGGAGGATCCGGCGCGGGACGAAAGACCCGGCCCCGGCGCTCCGGTTCCTCCCCGGACGGCGGAGGATGAGGCGCTCCTGGACAAGCTCGCGGATCTGACGGTGCGCCACCGGATGACGGTGCCCGCGATCTTCTTTCTGGAGTCGGTGAAGCCCCTCTCCTTCGTGGGGAGTCAGGCCCTTCATTTCTTCGAGCCCATGGTGAACGCCTTCTTCCAGATGCGGGACTACGAGCGCTTCGCGATCTTGATGGAGCGTCGCGAGAATCTGGAAGTCTTGCTCGTGAAGATCGAGGCCCGGGACGACGCGGCGCGGCAGGAGGAGCGGGCCGTGCGTGAGCGCGAGCGCGCCGAGCGCGCGGCGCGCAAGCGGGGAAAGGACTCTTCGTGAGCCCCATCGATCCCGAGAAGCTGAACTCGGTCCTCGCGACCGACTGTGGCAGCACCACGACCAAGGCGATCCTGATCGAGCGCCGCGGCTCCGAGTATCGGCTCATCGTCCGCGGCGAAGCGCCCACCACGGTGGAGGCGCCGTTCGAGGACGTCACCCGCGGCGTGCTCAACGCGATCATGGAGGTGGAGGAGCTGGCCGGGCGGAAGATCCTGGACGGCGAGCGCATCATCACGCCCCAGAAGGGAACCGAAGGGGTGGACCTCTACATCTCCACCTCGAGCGCCGGCGGCGGACTCCAGATGATGGTCTCGGGCGTGGTGAAGAGCATGACCGGCGAGAGCGCGCAGCGCGCGGCGCTCGGCGCGGGCGCGATCGTGATGGACGTGATCGCGTCGAACGACGGGCGGCTGCCGCACGAGAAGATCAAGCGCATCCGGCACCTCCGCCCCGACATGATCCTCCTCTCCGGGGGCGTGGACGGCGGCACCACTTCGCACGTGGCGGAGATGGCGGAGCTTCTGGCGGCGGCGGATCCCAAGGCGCGGCTCGGCGCAGGGTACGAGCTGCCGGTGATCTACGCGGGCAACAAGGACGCGGTCGGGATCGTGAAGGAGCGGCTGGGGAAGAAGGTCGCGCTGGTGATCACGGACAATCTCCGGCCGGTGCTCGAGCGCGAGAACCTGGGGCCCGCCCGCGACAAGATCCACGATCTCTTCATGGAGCACGTCATGGCGCACGCTCCCGGATACCGGAAGCTCATGACCTGGAGCCCGGTCCCGATCATGCCGACGCCGGGCGCGGTGGGGCTCATCATCGAGACCATCGCCCGCGAGGGAGGGATCCAGGTCATCGGCGTGGACATCGGCGGGGCCACGACCGACGTGTTCTCGGTCTTCCAGGGTGTGTTCAACCGCACGGTGAGCGCCAACCTCGGAATGAGCTACAGCGTGAGCAACGTGCTCGCCGAGGCGGGCCTCGCCAACATCCTCCGCTGGGTTCCGTTCGAGATCGAGGAGCGGGATCTCCGGAACCGGATCAAGAACAAGATGATCCGTCCCACCACGATTCCGCAGTCCCTCGAGGAGCTCATCATCGAGCAGGCCATCGCGAGGGAAGCGCTGCGGCTCGCCTTCGAGCAGCACAAGTCGCTCGCGGTGGGGCTCAAGGGAGTACAACAAGAACGCACCATCTCCGACACGTTCGAGCAGACCCAGAGCGGGGAGACGCTGGTGCGCCTGGATCAGCTGGATCTCCTGGTCGGGAGCGGCGGCGTGCTCTCGCACGCGCCGCGGCGCGCCCAGGCCGCGCTCATGATGCTGGATGCCTTCCTGCCCGAGCACGTCACGGAGCTCGCCGTGGATTCGATCTTCATGATGCCTCAGCTCGGCGTGCTCTCCACGGTGCATCCGCGGGCCGCGAAGGAGGTCTTCGAGAAGGACTGCCTCATCCGTCTGGGTTCGGCGGTGGCGCCCGTGGGCCCGGGAAGGGACGGAGTGACCGCCCTGAGCGTCACCCTCGAGATGCCGGGCGGGAAGCGGGAGGAGCTCTCGGTCCCCTATGGGTATCTCCGCCTCATCCCGCTGGAGCTGGGGGAAACGGCGAAAGCGACGCTCCGCCCTGAGAAGGGGCTGGACGTCGGCGAGGGCAAGGGGAGGGAGCGCGTGGTCACGCTGAAGGGAGGCGTGGTCGGCCTGATGTTCGACGCGCGGGGCCGGCAGCCGTTCCGGCTTCCGGAGGATCGCGCGGCGCGCATCGCGAAGCTGAACCAGTGGAACGAAGCGCTGAGCATCTATCCTCCGCGAGACGCCGCGAAGATCTCGGAGGCGAACCTCCGTCCCGTCGAGGCGGGGGCCTGAGCGATGGCGCACTCCTACACCCCCGGGCTCAAGGTGACCGGGTCGACGACGCTCCGGCGGGAGCGGAAGCTCCCTCTGCCCGGAGACGTGCTCGTCCAGGTCGGGCAGCGCGTCTCGGCCAGCGACATCGTCGCGCGCACCCAGCTGCCCGGCAACGTGCAGGCCGTGAACGTCGCGAATCTTCTCGGCGTCCTTCCCGAGGACGTGGAGGAGTTCCTCACGAAGCCGGTCGGGAGCCACGTCGAGAAGGGAGAAGTGTTCGCGGAGAGCAAATCCTTCTTCGGCCTCTTCCGGTCCAAGTGCCACGCCCCGGTCCAAGGATCCATCGAGAGCGTCTCGAAGGTGACCGGGCAGGTGCTCCTCCGCGAGGAGCCGATTCCGGTGGAGGTGGACGCCTACGTGGACGGGACGATCGTGGAGGTCCACCCGCGCTCCGGCGTCACCGTCGAGACGCGGGGTGCCTTCATCCAGGGGATCTTCGGCGTCGGGGGCGAGACGTGCGGCGAGCTCCGCGTGAGCGTCTCCGGTCCCGAGGCGCCGCTCGAGGAGCGCGCGTTCGACGCCTCCTCGCGCGGGAAGGTCATCGTGGGGGGCGCGTACGTCACGACGGCCGTGCTCCGGAAAGCGATCGCGCAGGGAGTGAAGGCCGTGGTGGTGGGCGGATTCGACGATCACGATCTTCGCCAGCTCCTGGGGTACGACCTCGGGGTGGCCATCACCGGGTCCGAGGAGCTGGGCATCACGCTCATCGTGACCGAGGGATTCGGCTCGATTCCCATGGCCTCGAGGACCTTCGAGCTCCTGCGCTCCTGCGAAGGGCGCCACGTGTCCGTGAGCGGCGCGACCCAGATCCGGGCCGGCGTGCAGCGCCCGGAGATCGTGGCCCCGGCGGCGGACGGAGCGGGAGCGCGGGAAGGAGCGCACGATTCGGTCGAGGGCGGCTTGAAGACCGGGGATATGGTGCGGGTCATCCGCCAGCCCTACTTCGGACGGATCGGTAAGGTCACGGCGCTGCCACCCGAGCTGATGCCCCTCGAAACGGAAGCCAGGGTTCGCGTGCTGGAGGTGGATTTCGGAAACGGCTCCCGGACCCTTCTGCCCCGGGCGAACGTCGAAATGATCGAGTCGTGAGCCGCTTGCGGCTTGACAACACTGCGTTCCGGGCCTACCGTCCGCCTCGAAGCGTCGCCGTTACACCCCCTAGAGGAATCGCCTCGGCGTGAAGAAATTCGCAGCCTGGATCCTCCTGCTGGTCCTCGGCGCTTCCTCCACCCCGGCATTTGGATTTCCCCTCAAGGCCGTCGATACACCCAACGACAAAGGCAACGACATCACCCTGAGCTGGCCCGCGCCGCCGCATCCTCCGCAGCAGTGGGTGGTGCTGCGCGTCGAGCCGGGCAAGAGCTTCGCGGCCATCGACACGATCGGCGGGGAGCTGACCGGTTTCACGGACGAGACCGCGAAGAACGGCGTGAAGTACCGGTACCGGCTCGCAGGCCTCGGCGCGGGGGGTGCCGGTCTCTTCAGCGACTACTCGCAGGAGGCGGTCGCGGAGCCGAGCTGGTTCGATACCGGAAAGCGGAACGTCTTCATCGTGATCACCCTGTTCCTCGCCCTGGTGCTCTACTACATCGGGCAGGCCCAGCGCGGGAAGATCTGGAATTTCCGACCCATCGCCGGTCTCGCGGCGATCGAGGAAGCGATCGGCCGCTCCACCGAGATGGGGAAGGGGGTCCTCTACGTCCCCGGCGTGCAGGACATCGACGACATCCAGACGATCGCGAGCATGATCATCCTGGGCAACGTCGCGCGGATGACCGCGAAGTACGAGACGCCGCTCATGGTTCCCGCCAACTCTCCCGCCGTGTACACGGTCGCGGACGAGGTGGTGAAGGGAGCGTATTCGGACGTGGGACGCGCCGACGCCTACCGCTCCGACCTGGTCCGGTACATCACGAGCGAGCAGTTCGCCTACGTGGCGGCCGTGAACGGCATGATGCTGCGCGAGCGCCCGGCCGCGAACCTCCTCCTCGGAGCGTTCTTCGCCGAGTCGCTCCTCCTCGCGGAGACGGGGCACGAGACGGGGGCCATCCAGATCGCGGGCACCGCCAACGTCCACCAGCTGCCCTTCTTCGTCGTCGCCTGCGACTACACGCTGATCGGGGAGGAGTACTACGCCGCCAGCGCCTATCTCTCGAAGGACGCGCGGCTCCTCGGGAGCCTCAAAGCCTCCGACACGGTCAAGATCCTCTTGATCCTCACGATCGTCCTCGGCTGCGTTCTTCTGACCCTCGGCAGCCCCGGCCTGGCCGAGTTCTTCGCCACCCAGTGAGGCCGAACGCATGAAGCGCGAAATCCCTCTCCTGATCTCGATGGCCGCGGGGATCTTCGTGCTCATCGGCTTCTTCGTGCCCCATCCCGCCATCCGGAACACCTACGACGACATCCAGCAGTGGGTGATCATCGTCGTGGCGTTCACCTATGTGCTGGGGATGGCAAATCTCATGCGCATCAACACGGAGCAGATCCAACGGCGGGCGAAGGACTGGCCGTACAAGCTGGCGCTCGTGCTGAGCCTGGTCGGCACCATGATCGTGGGCTTCTTCTTCTCGCGCGGGAGCCACTACCTGGATGACAGAACCGGCTTCTCCTGGATCTATCTCACCTTCTATTCCTCGATGTCCTCGACCATGTTCTCGCTCCTGGCGTTCTTCATCGCCTCGGCCGCGTTCCGCGCGTTCCGCGTCCGGTCGGTCGAAGCCCTCCTCCTCGCGATCGCGGCGCTCATCCTCATGATCGGCCGCGTGCCGATCGGCAACGCGATCCATCCGGCCATTCCGCAAATCGCCGACTGGCTCATGGAAATCCCACAGAACGCCGCCAAGCGCGGGATTCTCATGGGAGCGGCGCTGGGGGTCATCGCCACCGGGTTCCGGGTGATCCTCGGGATCGAGCGGACGTACGGCTCGGAGGGCGGCGGGTGATCGCCTTCCTCGCGAATTTGCGCCGGCTCGACCGCCGGTGGATCTTCCTCATGGTCGGCCTGCTCGTCGTGGCTCCGCTCCTGACCGGCTTCCACATCGCTCCGGTGAAGCCGGGCTCCCGCGCGAAAGGATTCTACGACGCGATCGAGAAGCTGAAGCCGGGCTCCACGGTGCTCCTCGCGGGGGATTACGACCCCGGCACCATCGCCGAGAACTACCCCATGCACCTCGCCGCCGCCCGGCAGCTCATGGCGCGGAACATCAAGATCATCGGGGTGGAGCTGTACCCCGGAGGCCCTCCGCTCGCGGACCAGGTGCTGCACCTCGCCGGAGCCGAATACAAAAAGCGCGAGGGCTACGACTACGTGAACCTTGGATACAAGTCCGGGAACGAGGCGGTGATGTCGGCCATGGGAAGCGCGGGGATCCCGCGCACCTACCCCGCGGACCGGAGCGGAACCCCCGTCGGACGAATCCCGGTGATGAAGGGAATCGAGAACTTCAGCCAGATCGCGATGATCGTGAGCGTCAGCGCGCGATATCCCGGGACCAAGGAGTGGGTGCAGCAGGTGGTCTCGCGATACCACGTGCCGATGATCGCGGGGGTCACGGCGGTGAGCGCGCCCGAATACTATCCCTACCTCCAGGCCGGGCAGCTCCAGGGCCTCCTCGGGGGGATGGCAGGGGCCGCGGAGTACGAGGTCCTCGTGAACCACCCGGCCCTCGCGACGCGCGGGATGGACGCGCAGTCCCTGGCCCACATCTTCATCGCGCTCATGATCCTCCTCGGCAACCTGGCCGCGCTCCCGCAGCGCTCGCCCGGGGCGAGGCAATCGTAGCGTGCACCTGAGCCACGATATCGGGATCTGGATCGCGGCGCTCCTCACGCTCGGGATCTACAGCTTCCTCTACAAGGACAATCCCGCCTACAAACTCTGTGAGCACCTGTTCGTCGGCGTCTCGGCGGGATATTACGTCGTGCTCATGTATTTCTCGGTCGTGAAGCCCAATCTCCTCGACCCGCTCTTCACCGTCTATCCGGCGCTGCGCATCACCGGATTCGGCCAGGGAGATCTGGTGGAGCAGATCCACGGAACCATGCTGCCGCTCTGGGTGCGCGGGAACCTGGGCACGACGATCGGGAACTGGCTCCTGGTGGGCGGGCTGCTGACCACGCTCATTTTTTTCTTCTTCTCGAAGGAGCACAAGGGGGCGCTCGGGGGAGCGGCGAGGATCGGCGTCTATTTCCTGATGGTGAGCTTCGGGGCTTCGTACGGATACACCGTGATGGCGCGTATCTCGCTCCTGATCGGACGTGTCATGTTTCTTCTTCATGATTGGCTGGGGGTGCTTCACCTCTAGCGGGAGAGTCACCCGCCGTGCGTTCGCCGTCCGCGTTCTACCGCCTCCCGCACCTCGTTGGATCCGGGTCCTGGCACATGGCTGCGGACGAGGCACTCTTGTCGTGGGCCTCCCGCGGCCCCACCCGCCTCGTCTTTCGAACCTATGCGTGGAACCGCCCCACGTTGAGCCTGGGGCGTACCGAGCGCTATCCCGAGGGCTGGGATGAGGGCGCGCTCGAGCGGGAGGGGATCGCGGTGGCGCGGCGGCCCACGGGTGGTGGCGCGGTGCTCCACGCCGAGGAGGTGACGTTCGCCCTGGCGGCCAGCGTCCCCGGGCCGTGGAGGCTGACGCCCCGGGGGTTCTCGAACAGGGCGGCGGAGGCCCTGTCCGCGGCACTTCACGCATGCGGGCTGGCCGGCTCCCGCGTGGCGGAAGAAAGCTCGCGGGCGGTGCTCGATCCGGCCCAGCGTCCCGACGCCTCGAGCGCACGCGAGAGGACGCTCTGTTTCGCGAGGAGCGATCCGGGCGAGGTCGAGGCCAAAGGCTACAAGGTGGCCGGGCTCGCCTCGCGGTTCGGGCGCGCCGGCGCGCTCTGTCATGCTTCCGTTCCCCTGACCCGCCGCTCCCGCTCGATCGCCGAATTTCGGACCCGCTCGTTCCGCGAGCGCGAGGCGCTGGAGGGGCACGCGCGCTCCGTCGGGGAGCTTCTCGGAGCGCATCCGGCGGAGCTCGAGTCCCTGGGCAAGGCGATCGCCGCGGCCCTGGAGGCGGAGATCTCCCGGCGATTCCATGCGCTTCTCCTGCCCGCGTCCCTTGCGGACGTTGGAATCCTCGAGCATCCCGCCGCCGCGGTGGACGCGATGGCCGTTCCGGTCGCTCCATGAGCTGGGCGGAGGGCGGACGCGTGGGTTGGGTCGCGCTCACGGTCTACGCGATCGCGATGGCGTTCGTCGAGGCGGCATGCGTTGTGACGCTGAAGCAGCTCTACGTCCCGGGGGCCTGGGCTCCCCCCTTTCCGCCCCTTCCCGCGGCGGGACTCCGGCTCGAGCAGGCGCGCGAGATCGCGACCCTGATCATGATCGGCGCCGTGGCCGCGCTGGGCCGCCCGCCTCTCCGGGTCGTGCTGGCGCGCGGCCTCTGGGTGTTCGGTCTTTGGCTCCTTTTCTATTACGCTTTTCTCGAGATCGTGACGGGGTTCCCGGGGAGTCTCGCGGATCCCGACCTTGTATTTCTGGTGCCCCGGCCGTGGATCGCGCCTGTGTGGTTCGCGTGCCTGGTCTCGATCGTCTGCGCGGCGTTCGCGCGGATTCTGTCCCGAAAGGGAGGAGGTCGTACTCATGGCTGAGACAGGAAAGGTGAAGTGGTTCAACGAGGCGAAGGGATTCGGGTTCATCGAGCGCCCGGGCGGACCGGACGTGTTCGTGCATTACAGCGCGATCGTCGGGGACGGATTCAAGAGCCTGAAGGAAGGGGACGAGGTCACGTTCGAGGTGACGCAGGGACCGAAGGGGCCGCAAGCGGCGAACGTCCAGAAGCGCTGACGGCGCCGCAGAGCTCGCTACGCGCGGCTGCGGGGGCTCGCTCCGGTTCGTGTCCGGGGCCGTCCGTGGGAAGACACTCGTATGCGTGAACGGGGTCGCGGGTCCTAGTCGACGTCCGAGGCCCCGGGCGGGAGGTTCTTCCGCATCTCGAGTATTGCGGTCATATGTCGGCGCACTGCTTCGGCCTCGGCGTCGCCGGGTCTGAGTCTCTCGACCCTATGCGAAAACCGCAGGGCCACTTCCACGTACCCCATACTCACAAACCACCGCATGAGCTCGCGGACTGCAGCGGTGTCCTGGGCTGAAATCCCGAACGCACGCAACCCATGATCATCGAAAACTCGACGCTTAGGCTGCTCGGCCAGCACCGCCTGAAGGTCGGCAAGCGCAAGTCCCCGGGGCAAAGCGACAGTAGAATCTAAGACTGCCTCTGCCTCTCGATCTCGCCCGTCCGCGTAGAGGAACATCGCCGCCATGCGACGGTGGACACTCAGCAGCCCCGCGTTGACCTCCGGCAAATGCAGCAGCAGGTGAACAGCGTCATCCGCTTGTCCCGAGCCCGCCAGACCCATAGCATACGCGCGGACCGCGCCCTCGCACTGATGGTAGTCCGGCTCTGTTCGGCTCGCGGAGCGTGCGTACAGGGTGCGTGGATCAATATCCACCACGTCCCGGTCAGGCGTGATCAGAATCAAAATCTCAGGACCGTCCGCCCGCTTTCTGTCCTCTGGTCGAACCGCCCGAAGAGTCCGGTCGCGGTACCAGATGCGCAGCACCTGGAACGCATACATGTGGATGTAGATGCTTCCTCTACCCCTCGCTTGGACCGAGAGAACGATTTGCGTGTTGGGGGCAAACCGCGGATAGAGCTGGCGAAAGCCCAATTCCACCTTTTTGAGAGCCGTGTCGACGAGGCGGAAATTCGATTCCGTGGTTTCTTCGGGGTTCTTCAGGTCGCCCCGGGACCACATGCCGAGTGTGAGGTAGATGCCGAGGACTGCCAGCTGCGTCCGAAGCGGAAGGGAGGCGAGCCCGAGGCCTGCCGCCATGGAGAACCCGACTGCCGGGAAGGCGCCATAATAGGGGGCCCAGCCGCGAATCATGGCTGAGGTCAGAATGAGTGGTCCGGCGGCCAACACCGCTGCAAGGACGACGAACCGTCTTCGGGACACTGCTGGAAGGGAAGGCTCGTCTTCCAGGTCGGTGTTTCGGACGACAAAATACGTTGCGGCACCACCCACAAGAAGAAGAACAACACCAAAGGCCGGCCAGGCCGGAAGCGGCCAGAACGCAGGTAGATTGAGCAGGGATATCAGATACCGGATGGCGTGCAGAGGCGATCGTTCCGGATGTTCGAGGCCCACGTAACCGGTCGCGCCACTTCGAAGGCCGCGCGACACAAGAATCCCAACGGCTGGATGAATCACGCTCCAGATAGCCACGAGTGCGGAATACGCGGCAGCATGTATTGCGATTCGATACGGCTTTCGATCCAGAATCCAGTCAAAGAGGACAAGGGCCGGAATCACAGCAAGGGTCGTCTCTTTCGAGAGGAGCGCGGCGGCTACCGCCGCAAGAGCCGCACCGTTCCGCCGCGATAGGCGGAGATGAAGGGCGGCCAAGGAAAAGAGGATTGCCAGGAGATCCTGATCCAGGCAGGTCCAGGCGACCAAGGCAGGAGCAGCGCCGAGTCCCGCGAAGATCAGCCCTGCCATGATTCCCGCTTTTCTTCCAGCAAGTCGCGAAACAAAGGAGCCGAGCAGGATCACAATCGCGAGCAGAAAGCAGAGATTCAGGACGTGTCCCAGAGCGGCACCACCCCTCCCAGCGAGATCAAGCACTGAGAAGTAGACGCCGCGGGAAATGGGCCGATAGAAGGGATCATCGTGAGAGGGAAACCAATCATGGAGCTGGTAGAAAACAGCGTTGGTGAGAAAGTTGTAGTCGTCCCATAGGTAGGTGAACCCCACCGCGGGAATCGCGAAGATGGCCGCGACCACGGCCGGGGAATAGGGCAGGTATCGACGCATTTCAGCCCAGGACATTTCAGAGGCAGCCTAATGTATGCGCACTTTTCCGTGCCATGCATTTTGGGCTGGGGAACTGGCCTGGTTGAGGGGCTACGGCTGGAACGCGTCTGCTTCGCCCCATACGAGCGGGCGAGAATAGCGAGCGTAGGTTGCGTGTCCGGGGGCTAGGGCGCGATGCGCTCGGCTCCGCGGAGCGAAGCTCCACGGCGGCGCCTATGATACCCTTCGGGGCATGTCGCCCTCCTCGGTCCCGCTCGCCGGACTGATCGTCCTGGACGGTTGGGGCCTGAATCCCCGCCCGGACGGAAACGCCGTCGCGATGGCGCGCACGCCCGTCATGGACGCCTTGATGCGCGACTGCCCGCACGCGACGCTGGTCACCTGGGGAGAATCGGTCGGGCTCCCGCCCGGCCAGATGGGGAACTCCGAGGTCGGCCACCTCAACCTCGGCGCGGGACGGATCGTCTATCAGGACCTGACCAAGATCGACCGCGCCATCGAGGACGGAAGCCTCGCGCGAAATCCCGTGCTCCGGGACGCTCTGTCCCGGACGAAGAAGCGGAACAAGGCCCTCCACTTCGTCGGACTTCACTCGCCCGGAGGGGTGCACAGCCATCTCCGGCACCTCCATGCGCTCCTCCGCATCGCCGCGGAAGCGGGGATCGAGCGGATCCGCGTGCACGCCATCTCGGACGGCAGGGACGTGCCGCCTCGCTCTCAGAGGGCGGACCTCGAGGCCACCGAGGCGGTGTTCCGCGAGATCGGACGCGGGCGCTTCTCGATCCTCTCCGGCCGCTATTTCGCCATGGACCGGGACAAGCGATGGGACCGGACGGAGCGGGCCTACCGGGCCCTGGTGGCAGGAGAGGGCCTGAAGGCGAAGAGCGCCTTCGAGGCGCTGGACAGGGCCTACGCCCGGGGCGAGAGCGACGAGTTCATCCAGCCGACCGTCGTGGAAACGCCGGGGGAGGATGCCTCGATCGCGCGGGGAGACACCGTGATCACGTTCAATTTCCGCCCCGACCGCATGAGGCAGCTGGTTCGCGCGCTCGCCGACCCGGACTTCGACGCCTTCCCGCGGCCCCGCTGGCCGCTCGATCCCGACCTCGTCTGCATGACCTCCTACGAGGAGACCTTTCCCTATCCGGTCCTCTTCGAGGACGCGCCCCTGCGCGACACCATCGGAGAGGTGGTCAGCCGGGAGGGAATTCGCCAAGCGCGCATGGCGGAGACCGAGAAGTACGCGCACGTCACCTATTTCTTCAACGGGAGCGAAGAGGTCCCGTTCCCGGGTGAGGATCGCGTGCTGGTGCCCTCCCCGAAGGTCGCCACCTACGACCTGAAGCCGGAGATGAGCGCGGGGGAGCTGACCGAGGAAGCCGTGCGGCGGCTGGCCGAGCCGACCTACGGGTTCTTCGTCCTGAATTACGCCAATGCCGACATGGTCGGGCATACCGGTGTGATCGAGGCCGCGGTCAAGGCGGTCGAAACGGTGGATCGATGTCTGGGGCGTCTGATCGAGGTGGTCCGCCGGCGCTCGGGAACCGTGCTCGTCACCGCGGACCATGGGAACGCGGATCAGATGATCGACTACGCGACCGGGGGTCCCCACACGGCCCACACGATGCATCCGGTCCCACTCGTCGTCGTCGGGCCGGGCCGCCACGCGATCCGGAACGGGATTCTGGCGGACGTCGCGCCCACGCTCCTCTCCCTCATGGGCATTCCGGCGCCGAAGGAAATGACGGGGAAGTCGCTCGTGCTGTCCGCGCCGGCTGGGGCAATTGCCCCCCGAACCTGAGCCATCCTGCCCAGAGAAACGGCGCGCGCGAGGCCGTCGGCGCGTATTCCGCGACGCAACGCTCTCCCGCGCCCGACTCCTCCACTAGAACATACTTGAAGCGAATCACATAATAGGCTGTGCTGCAGCTTGTTGTAGACGCTCCAATGTCGCCGCTACTTTGCCTTCTCTCAGCGCTCCTCGAACGCGCCTTCCCGGGTACGACGATTGCTCTTAACTCCGGACACATACGCTCTGCCCGCCATGTTCCCTGCGGTGCGCGCGAGGATCGCCTGGTCCTGAGCTGATCCCCTCGACGAGACGATGCAGTTTCACTGGAACCGGGCGCACGCCACAGGCGGGGAACAGATCTTCGGCCTCACGGCCGCGACGGGACGTCCAACCCGGACGTCCCGTTTCGTTTTTCGAGGGGGTCCCCCGGCGTCGATTGAATTCCCCCGGTCCCTTTGTTAGCGTACTCATCAAATCCCCGCGCGGGTAACCGGAGAGAACGAAAGCGATCGAATGGCCGTCAAGCGCTGGCTCGTAGGCTGCATCGTGCTCCTCCTCGGCACCCTCGCGACGGTGACCCTTGCCCTCCTCGTCGTCAACCTCTCCCTGGAGCAGGACGGTCTGGCCCTCGGCACGTTCAGCAAGCGGGTCGGTCTGATCGAGATCGTCGGGGACATCGAATCCTCCGAGGGGGTCGTCGATCAGCTGGAGCACATGCGCCTGGATTCCACCGTGCGCGCCGTGGTCCTCCGGCTGGACAGCCCCGGCGGCGGGGTGGGCGCCTCGCAGGAGATCTACGAGGCCGTGCGGAAGGTGCGTGACGCCGACAAGCCGGTCATCGCCTCGATGGGGGGCGTGGCGGCTTCGGGCGCCTACTACATCGCCTGCGCCGCGGATTCCATCGTGGCCAACCCGGGGACCCTCACCGGCAGCATCGGCGTGATCATGAGCTTCCCGAACACGGAGGAGCTCTTCAAGAAGGTGGGGGTGCGCTTCGAGGTCGTGAAGACGGGCAAGTTCAAGGACATCGGATCGCTCTCCCGGCCCATGACCCCCGAGGAGAAGGAGCTGCTCCAGACGGTCCTTTCCAACGTCTACGAGCAGTTCGTGAACGCCATCTCCGAGGGGCGCGGCCTCGAGCGCCGCGACATCCTCCCCTACGCCGACGGGCGGATCTTCTCCGGCGACCAGGCGCAGGCGTACGGGTTCGTGGACCGGCTGGGGGACCTGAACGATGCGATCCAGCTCGCCGCCGGCATGGCGGACATCAAGGGCCGTCCGGTGGTCGTGCGCAAAGAGCGGCGCCGCGTTTCCCTGATCGATCTGTTCCAGGACAAGCTGCATCTCGTTCCCGGTCTCAGCCAGTCGGGGCCCCGCCTCGAATACCGGCTGCGCTAAATTGACGGGTGGGGGGACCGGTGCTAGAGTCCCGCACTCGATGTACGAGCGGCACGAAGCCGCAAGGCGGAGGAGGAGCCTGTGACCAAGGCCGATCTGGTAGACGAGATCTCGGGCAAGACTCGAATCTCGAAGAGCGAAACAGCCACCATCGTGGATCAGCTGCTGAACGCCATCTCGCGCGCGCTGAGCGAGGGGAAGCACATCGAGATCCGCGGTTTCGGAACCTTCAAGGTTCGCGAGCGCAAGGCGCGCAAGGCGCGCAATCCGCGAAGCGGGGCGGAGGTCATGGTTCCCGCCAAGCTCGTCCCGGTGTTCAAGGCGTCGAACGAACTCAAGGGAGCGGTGCGGGGATAGGCGCCGGCCCAAAGGAGCGCGATGGGAAGCGGAAAGAAGCGCAAGCGGAAGAAGATTGCGACGCACAAACGGAAGAAGCGTCTTCGCCGCGATCGCCACAAGAAGAAGAACCGCTAGCAGCCTGATCTCAAGGCCCCACGCGTGACGACACGTCCTCGCGTCGGCCGGCTCGAGCGCACCCGATTCGGATACGGGTTCGTGAGGGTCGGCGAAGGCGAGGACGATTTATTTGTGCCTCCGTTCGCCATGGGCGGCGCCCTCCACGGCGATCTCGTCGTGGCGCGATATCTGGAGACCCGGCGGGAAGGGGATGCCCACGAGATCGTCGAGGTCCTCGAGCGCTCCCTGGCCGGCATCGTGGGCCGGCTCGAGCCCCGAGGGCGCATGACGCTGCTCCTGCCCGAGCGTCCGGAATACCCCCGCGAGATCCTCCTCACCCTCCATGGAAGAAGCTCGGTACCGCGGGGCGGGCGCGTGGTGGTCCGGCTCGACCTGAAGCCTCCGGAGCCTTTACAGGGGAAGGTCATCGCCGTGCTCGGCACGGACGATGCGCGCGAGGACAGCTGGGTGGTCGCGCTGGAGGAGGGAATCCGGACCGAATTCGATTCCCAGGCGCTGGCCGAGGCGGCCTCGCACGACGAATCCTCGGTGGCGCGCGCGGCGCACGGGAGAGCGGATTTCCGGAACGACATCGTCCTCACCATCGACCCCGAGGACGCCAAGGACCACGACGACGCGCTCTCCGTGCGGCGCTCCGCGCACGGCGCCCACGAGGTCGGAATCCACATCGCCGACGTGAGCCACTACGTCTCTCCGGGCGGAGCGCTGGACCTGGAAGCTCAGGCGCGGGGGAACAGCGCCTACCTCGCCGACGCGACCTATCCCATGCTTCCCGAGGCGCTCTCCGGAGGGCTGTGCAGCCTCGTCGAGGGGAAGGACCGGCTCACCCTGAGCCTGGTGGTCGATCTGGACGAGGAGGGAACCGTGGGGAAGAGCCGCCTGGTGAGCGGCATCGTCCGGAGCAACGCCTCGCTCTCCTATCCGGAGGCGGCCCGTCTCGGACGCGAGGGCGGAGACGGGATTCCAGCCTCGCTCGCGCTCCTGGACCGGATCGCGCGGGGGCTCCGGCGTCGCCGCATGGAGGAAGGGGGTCTGGACATGGACCTTCCGGAAATCCGCGCGCGGCTCGACGAGCGGGGCGAGCCGCACAGGTTCGAGGAGACGAAGCGGCTCCCGACGCACGAGCTCGTGGAGGAATACATGCTGCTCGCGAATCGCATCGTGGGAGGCCGCGCGCTCGCGAAGGAGGTCCCGTTTTTCTATAGGGTCCACGAGCGCCCCCGGTATGATAAGCTGCGTGCGTTCTTCGACGCGGCGCGGTACCTGGGCCGCTCGGGGGCCGTACCCTTCGTGACGGAGGCGAAGCAGCTCCGGCGATGGGCGACGTCCGGGAAGACGACGCGCGACCGCATCGTGAACCTGTATCTCTTACGGGCCATGGAGAAGGCGCGCTACGATCTCGTGGACGTCGCCCATTTCGGGCTGGGAATGCGGGGATACGCGCACTTCACGTCTCCGATCCGCCGTTACGCAGACCTCGCCAATCATCGAATCGTGAAGCGGTATCTTCTCGACGGCGCAAAGCCCGGAGGGGATCCGTGGGCGTTTGCGGACGGCTGGATGAGCGCGGGCGTCGCGTCGCACATCTCCTCGACCGAGATGACGGCGGATGACGCGGAGCGGGCGGTCCTGAAACTGAAGGCGGTCCGCTACGCGCAGCTCCGTCTCGGCGAGGAGGCGCGCGGCACGATCGTCGGGCTCTCCCCGGGAGGTCTGTTCGTGTTCCTCGAGGGATGGTTCATCGAGGGATTCCTCCCGAAGCGGGCGATCGGCGATCCGTCGCTCACGCTGGCAGAGCACGGCTTCTCGTTCCGCTCCAAGCGCACGCGGCACCGGTTGGGTCTGGGGGATCCGGTGGACGTCGTGGTCGCGCGGGCGGACCTGGAGCGCAGGGAAATCGAGCTTGGATTGCGGACGCGCGCGGCGCGACGGCCGAAGCATCCGGGTCGCGCGAAGACGAAGGCGCGTGGGGGGCGTCAGGGAAAGCGTCGCTCTCGGCGGGCGGGCTTCAGTTCCAGAGCAAGGTCTCGCTGCCGGCGCTCACGCGGGTCGCGCTGACGCTGCTCCTGCCGCCCTTCGGCCGAAGGCTCCGGCGCGGGCGCGTGGTCCAGTGCGTCGGCGTGGTCGTGCGATCCGCGGAGATCGAGCACCCGCGCCAGAAACGGAAATTCGAGCTCGCCTGCTGCTTCACGGACATGTCGGAGGAGGATCGCGAGCTGATCGAGCAGTACGTGGTGTGGCGCTCCATGAGGCGGGTGGGGGCCTCTCGAGGGGGCGAGGACGAGGCCCCGAAGAGGCGCTCCGCCTCCCGGTGAGCTCTCGGGGAGAGGAACCCCGGCTTCCGGGACGGGGTACTATCCCTCGTTCTCACCCATGGCCCTGGAGTCCCTAGGCGGCACCTGATGCGGCGCATCCACGGACCGAAATCCCGTCTGTTCCTCACCCTGGCGCTGGCGTACGCGGCAGCCCTCCAGTCCGGCGCCGCCCACGCCACGCGCTACGCGGGGGAATTCCTGCGCATCGGAGTCGGGGCGCGCGCCCTCGGCATGGGCAGCGCCTTCGTAGGGCTCGCCGACGACGGAACCGCGTCCTACTGGAACCCCGCCGGGCTCGCGACGCTCGCGGAGCGCCAGCTGACGGCGATGCACGCCGAGCAGTTCGGGTCCATCGTGCAGTACGATTTCCTCTCCTACGTGATGCCTGTGGGCGCTCCGGGGAAGCCGCGCCAGGCGATCTCCCTCTCCCTCGTCCGATTGGGTGTGAACGACATTCCCGATACCCGCGGCCTGACGCTCGCCTACGACGCGAACGGCAACGGAAAATTCGATTACCCGGAAGATCTGCTCGCCGTGGACGAGAGCCGGTTCGTCTTCGACAGCGATAACGACGCGGCGCTCCTTTTCAGCTATGCTCGCGACGTCCGCCCGGGGCTTTCGGTAGGCGGGAATTTCAAGTACATCCGGCAGTGGCTCGGGGACAGTCTCCGCTCCAACGGCTTCGGGATCGATCTCGGGCTCCTCTATGTCGGGAGCAGCGGCTTGTCCTTGGGGGCGACCCTCCGTGACGCGACCACCACCCGGATCCTCTGGAACACCGGCACCAGCGAGTTCATCGCGCCGTCGCTGCGCCTCGGTGCCGCGAAGACGCGGGGCTTTCGCGACCGCCGGCACCTCGTCACCGCCGCGCTCGACGTCCAGGTGGGATTCTCCGACGAGCGGCTCTCCAGCCAGGCGCATCTCGGGGCGGTCACATTCGAGTTCCATCCCGGGCTCGAGTACTGGTTCGACCGCCGCCTCGCGCTCCGCGCCGGATTCGAAGCGCAGAATTTCACGGCGGGCGCCGGCATCCGCTATCACAAGTTCGGCCTGGATTACGCCTTCCTCGATCACCGCGATCTCGACGCGAGCCATCGCGTCTCCGGCGCCTACCGCTTCTAGCCGAATCGTCGCGCGGCCATGACCGCGATCCCGCCCGTCCTCGTGCTCGTGCTCGCCGGGGGACGGAGCGATGCGCTTCGCGCCCTGGGACGCATCCGCACGGCGTCCGCGCTCCCGTACGGCGGGAAGTACCGCGTCATCGATTTCACCCTCAGCAACTGCGTCCACTCCGGGCTGAACCGCATCGGCATCCTGACCCAGTACGCGCCGCTCTCCCTGCACGGCCACATCGGAATCGGCCGCGCGTGGGACCTGGATCGGCGCGACGGAGGGATCCGCCTGCTCCAGCCCTACGTGCGCCAGCGCGAGACGAACTGGTACCGGGGGACGGCGGACGCCCTGCTCCAGAACCGGAACGTGATCGAGGACGCCCAGGCGCGCCACATCCTCGTGCTCTCCGGCGATCTCGTGTACAAGATGGACTACGCGGAGCTGATCCGCTTTCACGAGGAGCACGACGCCGCGCTGACGCTCGTCACCGTGACCGCTCCTTCCGACGAGCCTGAGCGCTACGGATACGTGCACGCGGACCGGAGCGGGCGCGTGTCGGGGCTGGAGGAAAAGCCCAAGCGCGCCGGAGGAGGCGCCGTCTCGGGCGCGATCTACGCCTTCCGCGCGAAGGAGCTCATGGATCGCCTGCGCCGTCCGGGTGCGGGCCCGGATCTCGTATGCGACGTGATCCAGCCCATGATCGCCGAGAAGACGCGCGTGTTCGCCTACCCGCACCGCGGATACTGGCGCGACATCGGGACGGTGGAGTCCTACTACGAATCCAACATGGATCTCGTGCGGCCCGCGCCTCCGCTCAACCTCTACGATCCCGACTGGCTCATCTACACGCCCAGCGAGGACCGCTCTCCCGCCGTATTCGGCGTCGAGGCGGCGGCGAGCCAGAGCCTGGTCTCGCACGGCGCGCGCGTGGAAGGGACCGTGCGGCGGTCGGTCCTCTTTCCCGGGGTCCACGTGGGACCCGGCGCGGTCGTGGAGGATTCGATCGTCATGCACGACACCCGGATCGGATCCGGGGCGCGGCTCCGGCGCGCGATCGTGGACAAGAGGGTCGTCATCGGAGCCGGCGCGCTCGTGGGGCAGGCGGAGGGGAGCGCCGAGGACAGCCGGGGCGCGGCCGCCCCGGGGCTGTGCGTGATCGGGAAGGGATCGGTGATTCCTGCTTCCACGCGGATCGGCCCCGATGCCCTGATCGAGATCGGAGTCTCGGAGCGGGATTTCCCGGGGCGGGAGATCGCGGCGGGCTCGGTGGTCCGCCCCACGGGCCGCCTCGCCGCGGCGCGCGGCGTGAACGGGGGCTCCGGGTGAGCTTCGTCTCCTACGCCATGATCCTCGCGGGCGGGCTGGGGAGCCGCCTCTGCATCCTCTCCGAGAAGCGCGCGAAGCCCGCCGTTCCGTTCGGGGGAAAGTACCGGATCATCGACTTCTCACTCTCCAACTGCGTGAACTCGGGAATCTACGACGTGGGCATCCTCACGCAATACCGCCCGCTGAGCCTGCGCGACCATATTGGAATTGGACGCCCCTGGGACCTGGACCGAAAGCGCGGCGGCGTGGAGCTCCTGCAGCCCTTTCAGGGATGGGCGGAGACCGACTGGTACCGGGGCACCGCGGACGCCATCCAGCAGAACTGGATCCGGGTCGAGGAGCGCGAGGCGGAGCACCTGCTCGTGCTCTCGGGGGATCACGTCTACCGCATGGACTACCGGCCGATGATCGAGGCGCATCTCGCGAGCGGCGCGGACGCGACCATCGCGATCGCCCAGGTGCCGCGGGAGGAGGCGCGCGGATTCGGCGTTGTGGATCTGGACGGCGAGGACCGGGTTCAGGGATTTGTCGAGAAGCCCGCGTCGCCCCCGTCGGGAAACATCTCGATGGGGGTCTATGTGTTCCGGACCTCGGCGCTCCACGCCATGCTTCGGGAAGACGCGGAGCGCGACACGGCCCACGATTTCGGAAGGAACATCCTGCCCGCGATGGTGGGATCGGGGCACGTGCAGGGCTTCCGGCACGACGGCTACTGGCAGGACATCGGCACGCTGGATTCGTACTATCGCGCGAACCTGGACCTGCTCCGGCCGGACCCGCCGTTTCCTCTCGAGGATCCCCGCTGGCCCATCTTCACCCCGAGCACCGAATTCCCGCCGGCGAGGATCGGCATGCGCGCCGAGGTCCGCGCCTCGATCCTCACCCACGGAACCATCGTGAACGGGATCGTGGAGCGCTCCGTGCTCTTCCCGGGAGCCGTGGTCGAGGAAGGCGCCACGGTGCGGGATTCGATCGTGATGGGGGAGACGTGGGTGGGACCGCTGGCCGAGATCCGGCACTCCATCCTGGACAAGCGCGTCCACGTGGGCCCGCGGGCGCGCGTCGGGTACGGGACGGATCTCACGCCGAACCGGTCCTGCCCCGAGCACCTGAGCTCGGGGATCACGATCGTGGGGAAGGAGACGCGCATCCCCGAGGGGGTCACGATCGGGCGGAATTGCCGCGTCTCGGCGAATCTGATCGAGGAGGATTTTCCCGAGGATACGGTTCCGAGCGGCGGCGTGATGGAGCGCGAGCTGAACGTCGCGCACTAGGCCGCCCCCCGGACACGAACGAGAGCTACTGGATGCGGATTCTCTGTCCCGTCCGGAGCTGCCCCTGATCGCTGATCCGGTTCAGACGCGCCAGCGTCGCCGGCGTCTTTCCGTAGCGCTGCCCGATCTCCGAAAGCGTCTCGCCGCGCCTCACCAGATGCACGTGGCGGCCGCGATGGCGCGGAGCCCGGCGCATCTCCTTCTGCTGGGCGCGTGACGCATCACGAAGCTCGGCCCTGGTCAGGGGCTTGGGCTTGTAGTAGGTCTGCAGGAGCTCCTGCACTTCGTCCCCCTTGCCCTTCGGCACGCGGATCGAGGTGCCGTCGGCTCCGGCCGGGGCGCGGTGACGCACGAACATCGGATTCAGGTTCTGGAGCTCGTCGAAGGGAATCGCGGTGATTCCCGAGACCAATTTGAGATCCACCGGTCCGCGAAGCAAAACCTCGTCGAAACGGAACGGCGAGTTGGGAGGAAGGTCGAAGCCGTAGTGCTCCGGATCGGAGGCGATCTCCATCGCCGCCAGGAACTGAGGAACGTAGTCGCGCGTCTCGCGAGGGAGACGAAGGGCCCAGTAGTCCTCGGTCTTCTGGCGCCGGATCGCCCGCTTGATGGTGCCTTCGCCGCTGTTGAACGCGGCGAGCGCGAGGGGCCAGCTCCCGTCGAACATCTCGTAGAGCTTCCGGAGATATCGCGCCGCGGCGCGGGTCGCGAGCTCCGGATCCCGGCGCTGGTCCACGTACGGGGTCATCTTCAGACCGAAGATCTTCGCGGTCCCGCGGATGAACTGCCACGGTCCCACGGCGCGCGCCACCGAGCGCGCGTGCATGTTGAACCCGCTCTCCACGAAGACCAGGTTCGCCAGCTCTTCCGGCACCCCCTCGGCCCTTAGATTATGCGCGAGGAGATCCATGTAAACGCCTGAGCGCGCGAGATATCGCTGGAAGTCCTCGCGGCCGCGGCCGGTGAAGTACTTGATCCACATGTCCACGCGCTCGTTCCGCTCGGGATTGATCGGGCCGAGCTTCCGGAGGGGCGTGCCGGAGCCGTCCGCGCCTTCGTCGGTCTCCAGAACCGAAGCGCTCATCCGGTCGCACTGCTCTTTCAGATCGCCCAGTTTCTCGCGAAGCTCCTTCACGCCGGGCTGCGTATCCGGCAGGCCGTCCAGCCCGAGAAGCGCGGCCTGGATGGCGGGAAGTGCCTCGGAGGGCTTCCCGGCGTCCATCAGCTCCTCGGCCTTCGCCACGTTCGCGAGCGTCCGCTCGAGCGGATCGTGGACCGGGGCGGTCTCAGCCTTCGGAGACTCCGAAGCCTTGTCGGGCGTGCCGGCAGAGCCCGGCCGGATCGTCCAGGCGGGCATGTCCGGGCCAAGCGCCGCCGCTCGCGCGGGGGCGAAGGCGAGGAGCGCGATCGCAGGCAGGAACGCGATCGCAAGCAGAGAAGTGCGAGTTCGGTTCTTCAACGGGGCCTCCGTGGGTTGAATAAGCATTCCGGTCCGCGGACTCGAGGCCTCGTCGCGGAGCTGTCCGCCGGACTATTCCGATCGCGTCAATGCGCAAGATTGTTGGGGAAGTTCGCGCACACTACGATCCGGTCATGCAAAATGCAAGCGGCAAGTAGCTGATATTCGGTTCCTGCGCCCCCCTGCAGGGGACATTGCCTTCCGTGGAACCCAGCGCAGCTTAGTACCTGCAAGTGATATGCCATCAAGGGCTAGAACGGCCGTTGACACGGTCGGATGGAGCCGCCTATTGTGCGGCTCGATGAAGACGGCAGTCTCGACGCAGGTCCTCATTCAAGGCCTTGTGAGGAGCCCCGATCGGGAGGGAGCGCTCGCGCACCTCGACACCGAGAGGGGTTTCGCGTTTGTGGGGCGTGGCTCGATGAGCCTCATCGACGTGATCGATCCGACCATCTGGGTGAAGGAGAAGCTGTCGCTGGCGCTCTCGGGCCACAGTGACGCCCGCGATCCACAGCTTCGCCGGGCGATCGCCATGCTGCGCGCCGTCCACGCCGAGCTGAGGGCGCGCCCCGAGCGCGAGCGGACCTGGATTTCGGTGCTGGTGGTGCTCTTCCGCGAGGGCGAAGGAATGGCGCTCACGGCGGGAGATTGTCCCTGCTACCGCTTCCGCGCCGGCGTGCTCTCCCGGCTCGGACGCGCCGCTCCGGGGACCCCGGCGGAGCGCCCCGAAGGCGCCCTGGGATCGGAGTCTCAGGTTCGGCTCGAGATGGTTCCCCTCAACCCGATCGCGGGGGACTGCTACATCCTGGCGACGCACCCGCTGCGGGAAGGGGAGCTGAGTCTCCTCGCGCGAGACCTCGCTCAGGCGCGGGACGTGGGCTCGCTGCTCCGCATCGCGACCTCCGGCGATTCGGATACCGGACGTGTGGCGATCGCGGCGCTCGCCGGCGAGCACGAGGTCGAAATCCCGCCGGCTGCGGCGCTTGATGAGGAGGAGCCGGCCGGATACGGGCCGCTCGAGCTCGATCCCATCGAGCCCGCGGGGAAGGAGGCGGCGGCTCGAGATGCGGATGCGGCTCTGGAGGCCTCGGGATTCGAGGCGCCGGGAGCCGGCAAGGTGGCCGAGGATGCCCCTTCGGCGATCGACGAAGAGGCAGGCTCGAACCCTGAGCACACCGCGGACTCTGAAGACGGCATTGACTCCGAGGGCTCCGCCGATGCGCCGGGGCGAGGGCGCGCGGAGGTCGGTCTGCCGCTACCACCCTCCTTCGCGGAGCGGCGCCCCTGGTACGAGTGGATCGCACTCTGGGGAGGCGGGGCGCTCGCCATCATCGCGCTCGCGCTCCTCGTGCGCGCGATCATGCCCGGAATTCTCGGAACGCAGCGCGCGCCGGTCCAGCAGTCCGCGATGCCGCTCGGCACCGGCGGAAACCTGGACCTCTTCTCGGATCCTCCCGGCGCCGCCGTGAAGATCGACGGCGTGCCGATTCCCACGCGCACCCCCGCGACCGACGTCGCGGTCTCGCCGGGTACGCACCGGGTGGACATGGACTGGGGCGTGTACGGGGCGCGGCGCGACACGGTGCAGGTCCTCTCCGGCGGACGCGTGACGCTGCGTCCGCGTCTTCTGGGCTCGGTGGGATTTCGCTCCTCGGACCCCTCGCGGATTCTCGACGTCTACGTGGACGGCGCCTATGTGGGCTCGACGCCGGTCGCGCTCGACAGCATCGTCGTGGGCCGGCACCTGGTGCGCTTCGGCGGCCCGGGATTGAGCTCGACCGCGCAGGAGGTAGAGGTGCTCCAGGGGACGCGCGTGGAGCTGATCGGGAACGCCGGCGCGCTTCCGGACAAAGGGCACGTCACCGTGCGGAGCGCGCTCCTGAGCGACACGGGCTTCGAGTCGGGGCGCGGCGATCCCATCTGGGTGGACGGCGAGATGCGCGGAGTGACTCCGCTCGCGCTCGATCTCAAGCCGGGCGCGCACGGCGTTCGCGTCCTCCGCCGCGGATTTCCGCCGCAGATCACCGTCCTCGAGGTGAAGCCTGGGGGCGATCAGTTCATCACGGCGGAATTCAGCTCGCGGTCGGAGGATCCACTCCGGTTCACGCCCCCCTCGAAAATCTCGATCTCCAATCCGGTCCCGGTCACGATCTCGCTGCCCGAAGGGGAGTGGGACGATTCGATGATCCTCTGGGTGTACGCCGCGCCTCCAGGCGGCTCGTTTCAGGCCCGGCGGATGACCCGCCTCGACCCGAGCTCGAAGCTCTTCGCCGCGCTCATTCCCCCCGAGGTGCTCCGGAACGGCGGGCGCCAGGTTCGGATCTATTTCAAGGCGGTCGGCGCCGCGGGCCGCGAGCTCTACTCCGAGATCTACACCATCCCCGTTTCGAACTGACGCGGCCGCGCTCCCCCGGCCGCGCGTGCTCCATCTCCTCCCCGCGAGGGCGCGCTCGTGCGCCTTCCCGTTCCGGTTCTCCTGTGGATTTGCCTGCTCGCCGGGCACGCGCTCGCTTCGGCCGCGCCGATTCCCGCCGCCTGGGAAGGAACCCTCCGGGCGGCGGCATTCCTGCTCGCGCCCGCGTCGCTACTCCTGGGATGGGCGGCGAGCCGCCACCACGCGCGCGTGCGGGCGTGGATCTGGACGCGCCGCGCCGAGATCCTCTGCGGCGTTTCGGCGCTCGTCGCGGCGGGCGGCGCCCTCGGAGCGGAGGCGGATCGCATTCTGGAACCCCTTCCCGTACACCCGCGCCCCGTGCCGGTCGCCGTGGAAGGACGGATCCTGGATGCGGTCGCGGCGGACGCGCTGCATCCGGCCGTCACGCTCCGCGCGACCCAAGTGCGCGTGGGCGAAGCCTCCGCGCGATGTGCCTCCACGCTCCTCGTCCGCTTCGGCGACGACGGACCGCCTCCGGAGTGGGCGGTGCCCGGGCTCTCGATCCGATTCCAGGGCACGTACCGTCCGCTGGAAGACGCGCGGAATCCGGGGACGTCCGCGCCGGGAAGATGGCTCGAGCGGCTCGGGATCGCGGGAACGGTGGATGCGGATCCCACGACCGTCGTGGTGCTCGCGGGCCAGAGGGACGATGCGATCCCCTGGAGCGGTCTCGTACGCCTGCGGCTGGCGCGGCTCTTCTCCCGCGACCTCAGCGCTCCCGTCGCCGCGCTCGCGCGAGGGATGGCGCTGGGGGACCGCTCCGGCATCGTGCCGTCGATCCGCGATTCCTTCCGCGACGGCGGCACCATCCACATCCTCTCGATCTCGGGACTGCACGTGGTCGTGCTCGCGGGCATCGTGGCCGCGGCCGCGATCGCGTTCCGGATTCCCTCCGCGGCCGCGCTCTGGATCGAGCTCTTCGTGCTCTGGGGCTACGTGCTCCTGGTCGGTGCGCCTGCTTCGGCCGTTCGTTCCGCGATCTTGTGGACCGCGATGCGGGCCGCGCGGGTGCGCGGCTCTGCCGTGCGCCCCTTCGCGGCGTGGGGGAGCGCCGGGCTCCTCCTTCAGCTCGCCGATCCCGGCGTGCTCTCGGACCCGGGGTTTCAGCTTTCGTTCGCGGCGGTGCTGGGGCTTGGGGCGTCGGGAGGGCTTCGCCTCGCGCTCCCCGCCGCGCCGGGCGCCCGCGGAATCAAGGCGCGCCTTCGTTCCCTGACCCGGGCGCTTCTTTCGCTGGGACAGCAGAGTGCCTTCGCCGAGGCGGGGACGCTCGGGATTCAGGTGATGCAGTTCGGCGCCGTCCCGGTGGCCGGTCTCTTCCTGAACCTCGCCGTCATTCCGCTCTGCGGGCTCTTCATGGCCGCGATGCTCGTGCACCTCGGCTGCGCCTTCGCGGCGCCGCCGCTCGCCCCGTCGGCCGCCGGAGCGGTGGAGCTGTCGGGGCTCCTCATGCTCTGGCTCACCGCGACGGTCGCGCGGTGGATGCCGCCCCTGCCCGCGCGGGCGTTGCCACCGGCCGCCGCGATCGTGCTCGGTCTCGCCCTCCTCCTCGTCGCGGCCGCCGCCTGGGAGAAGGCGCGTGTCGAGCGCCGAGCCCCGGACCGGAGAAACGCGTCTCTATGCGCCGTGGCCGCGCTTCTCGTCTCCTGGGCGGCGCCGTTCGTCCCGTACCCGCACGGGCCGGACCGTTCCGCCTGGCTCCTGGTGCTCGACGTGGGGCAGGGGGACGCCGCCGTCGCGCACGCAGAGGGAACGTCGATCCTCGTGGACGCGGGGCCGATCACGGAGACCCGCGACGAAGGGCGCCTCGCGGTCGAGCCCGCGCTGCGCTCCGAGGGAATCACGGGGCTCGACGCGGCGATTCTCTCCCACGCGCATCGCGACCACTACGGAGGACTGGCCTGGCTCTTCTCGCGGGGATTCGTGCACCGGCTCTTCGAGAACGGAAGCGATCCGGAGGGAGCGTGGCGCCGGCCTCTGCTCGCGGGGCTCACCCGCTCGCGCGGCCGCGCGTTCCGGGTCCGGGGCGACACGACGGTGGCGGCGAGCGCGAGCTTGAGCTTTCGCCTTCTTCGCGCGCCCGACCCCGGCCTCTCGCGTCCCGGGAACGCGGCGGAGAACAACCGCTCCCTGGTCGCCCTGGTCGAGGTCGGAGAAGCGACGGTCTGCTTCGCCGGAGACGTGGAGCACGAAGCGGAGATGGCGCTCCTCGGGAAGATCGCTCCGGCGCGAATCATGAAGGTGCCCCACCACGGCAGCAAGACCTCCAGCGATTCGGCCTGGATCGCCGCGACGAGGCCCCGCATCGCGCTCGTTTCGTGTGGCGAGCGGAATCGATTCGGCCATCCCGACCCCGCCACCGTGGGGCGCTACCTCCTCGCGGGCGCCCGCGTGTTCCGGACCGACCGGGAAGGCGCGATCCGCATCACACCCGTGCCCGGGGGAGCGCTCGTTTCAACGCGCGCCCACCCCGCCCCGGAATTCCTGGCGTGGGACCCGCCGGCGGCGGTAAGTCCTTCCGGACATTCTCCTTGAGAAGGAGGCCCGAGGGTGATATACATGGGGTGGTGAAGCCGTTACGGCTGCTCGTCCTGGCTTCGGGCCGTGGGTCCCATGCCGCCAATCTGATCGAGGCCACGAGAGACGGCAGGATTGCGGGCGAGGTGGTGCGGGTCGTGAGCGACCGGCCCGATGTCTCGGCGCTCGAAACCGCCCGCGCGATGGGAGTCCCGGATCAGGTGCTCGCGCCGGAGACGAAGGGCGCGCGCCTCGACCCGGAAGCGGAGCGGACGCTCCTGCGTCTGGCGCGCGAGGATCGCGCCGATCTCCTGGCGCTGTGCGGGTTCCTGCGCCTGCTCAGCTCTGACTTCCTCGAGCGTGTGCCGGCCCCGGTGCTGAACGTGCACCCGTCGCTGCTTCCGGCGTTCCGGGGACTCAACGCGCAGCGTCAGGCCATCGAGGCGGGCGTGCGCGTCACCGGCGTGACCGTGCACTTCGTGGACTCGGGTATCGATACGGGACCGATCCTGCTCCAGGCGCCGCTCGAGGTGCTTCCCGGCGACACGGAACAGACGCTTTCGGACCGGCTGCTTCCCCTCGAGCATCGTCTTTACGTCGAAGCCATTCGCCTGATCCAGCGCGGCGCGGTCCACCGGGAGGGCGGCAGGGTCCGCATCGATCCCGGCCGCGCCCAAGAGCCATCGGCGCCCGCGTGGGCCGAGCGGAGGAACGAACGATGAGAGCCGTGGAGCGCGCGCTGCGCCAGATCGAGATTCCGGGAAGAGAGCCGGACTACGCAGGGAAGGTCCGCGACCTCTACGACCTCGGGGATTCCTTGCTGATCGTCGCGACCGACCGCGTCTCCGCCTACGACGTGATCCTGGGGGAAGGGATCCCGGGCAAGGGAAGGGTGCTCACCCAGATCTCCCGCTTCTGGTTCGAGAAGCTTCGCGGACTCCTGCCGAACCACTACATCACCACCGACGTTGCTTCCTTTCCGGCGCCGTTCTCGCAGCACGGCTCGCTCCTCGAGGGGCGCTCCATGCGGGTCCGGCGCGCCAAGCGCTACGACGTCGAGTGCGTGGTGCGCGGGTACCTCGCGGGCTCCGGGTGGAAGGAGTACCAGGCGTCCGGCGCGGTCTGCGGGGTGAAGCTCCCGCCGGGGCTCAAGCTATCCTCCAAGCTCCCCGAGCCGATCTTCACGCCCGCGACCAAAGCCCAGGAAGGACACGACGAGAACATCACGTTCGATCGCATGGCCTCGATCGTCGGACGACCCGTCGCCGAGAAGCTCCGCGAAGCGTCCCTCCGGATCTACCGCGCCGCGGCGGAGCACGCGCGCGAGCGTGGATTCATCCTCGCCGACACGAAGTTCGAATTCGGCGAGCGCGACGGCGCCCCTCTCTGGATCGACGAGGCGCTCTCGCCCGATTCTTCCCGCTACTGGCCGACGGAGGGCTATCGCGAGGGGGTCGCGCAGGACAGCTTCGACAAGCAGGTGATCCGCGACTATCTCGACTCGATCCGCTGGGATCGAAACCCTCCGCCGCCTCGCCTCCCCGACGAGGTGATCGAAAAAACAAGCCGCCGTTACGAGGAGGCGCTCGCCGGGATCACGGGGAGCCCTCGGCCGCGGTGAACGAAATCCGGATCGGCCGCGCGCTCCTGTCCGTCTCGGACAAGACCGGGCTGATCGAGCTCGCCAACGGGCTCGCGCGGCACGGAGTCAAGATCGTCTCCACCGGAGGCACCGGGGCGGCGCTGAAAGACGCAGGCGTCCCGGTGCGCGATGTCTCCGAGATCACCGGATACCCGGAGCTCTTCGGCGGCCGGGTCAAGACGCTTCACCCTGCGGTGCACGGCGGCATCCTCTACCGGCGCGGGAATCGTACGGACGAGGAAGAGCGCCATCATCATGGCGTCGTCTCGATCGAGATGGTCGTCGTGAACCTCTATCCCTTCGAGAAGACCGTGGCGCGCCCCGGCGTGCCGGAGGCCGAGGCGGTGGAGCAGATCGACGTCGGCGGCCCGGCCCTGATCCGCGCCGCGGCCAAGAACCACGCACACGTGCTGACGGTGGTGGACCCGGACCAGTACGCCGAGGTGATCGACGCGTTGGACCGGGGCCGAGGCGCTCTGCCCGTGGCGATGGCGCGCAAGTACGCGCGGCGCGCGTTCGAACGCACCGCCGCCTACGATGCGGCGATCGCCAGCTACCTCGCGGCGCGTTGCCCGGACGGAGCCAAGGGCGCAGCGCCGGCTGCGCCACCCCCGGCGGGCCGGGGCGGCGCGCTTCCCGAGCGCATCGAGCATCGCTACCGGCTCCTCCAGAGACTTCGCTACGGCGAGAATCCGGGGCAGGAGGGAGCCGTGTACGCGAAGGAGGAAGGGGGCGGGATCGAGGCGCTCGCCCAACTCAAGGGGAAGACGCTCTCCTACAACAACTATCTCGACATCGAGGCCGCGCTCCATCTGCTGCACGAGTTCGAGGAGCCGGCCGCGGTCGTGGTGAAGCACCGCAATCCCTCGGGGGCCGCGGTCGCCCCCACCGTCGCCGCGGCGATCCCGCTCGCCCGGGATGCCGATTCGCTTTCGGCCTTCGGCGGGATCCTCGCCGTGAACCGTCCGCTGGACGACGCGGCGCTCGAGGCGATCGGGAGCCTCTTCCTCGAAGTCGTGGCCGCTCCCTCGATCACGGCTTCTCCCGAACGCCTCGAGCGAACGCGGAAGAACCTCATGGTGCTCGAGGCGCCGGATCTCCTGCGCGGCGCGACCGACCCCGTCGCGACGCGAAGTCTCCTGGGCGGCCTTCTCGCGGAGACGACGCCGGGACCGCCTCCGTTCCAGAGCTGGATGGCGGTCACCGCCAGGAAGCCGAGCGAGGCGGAGGCACGGGATCTCCGGTTCGCGTGGCGCGTCACCCGGCACGTGATCTCGAACGCGATCGTCATCGCCCGCGAGGGACGCACGCTCGGGATCGGGGCGGGGCAATCCTCGCGCGTGGACGCCGTGCGGCTCGCGCTCCTCAAGGCGGAGCGCTCGGGGCACGACGTGAAGGGCGCCGTGCTCTGCTCGGACGCGTTCTTTCCGTTTCCCGATTCGGTCGAGATGGCGGCGAAAGCCGGAATCGCGGCGATCGCGCAGCCCGGAGGCTCCGTGCGGGACGAGGAATCCATCGCGGCCGCGGAGGCGTGCGGCGTCGCCATGATGCTGACCGGAGAGAGGTGCTTTCTCCATTGAGCCACGAGCTGCTTCTCATCCTGGACTATGGGTCGCAATTCACGCAGCTCATCGCGCGCCGCGCGCGGGAGATGGGGGTGTACGCGGAGATCGTGAGCCCGCTCCTCTCGCGCAAGGAGATCGAAGGCCGGCGCCCGAAGGGGATCGTTCTCTCGGGCGGACCGAGGAGCGTCCTCGAGGAGGGCGCTCCCGGGCTGGATCGAGGAGTCCTCGATCTCGGCATTCCCGTGCTCGGGATCTGCTACGGCTTCCAGCTCCTCGCGCGCGACCTCGGTGGACGCGTGACTCCGAGCTCGCGCCGGGAGTACGGCGAGGCGACGCTCGCGGTCGAGTCCGAGGGACGTTTGCTTGCCGGCGTGGACCCGACGAGCCGGGTGTGGGCCAGCCACGGCGACGTGGTGGAGTCGATGCCGCGGGGATTCAGGAAGCTCGCGCACACCGAATCGGTCGACGTCGCGGCGGTGGAGGACCCCGAGCGCGGCGTCTACGCCGTGATGTTCCATCCCGAGGTCGCGCATTCCACCCAGGGCACCCGCATCCTCCGGAATTTCCTCTTCGAGGTGTGCGGGTTCCACGGCGATTGGACGATGGGGCAGGTGCTGGACGAATCGGTGGAGAAGGTCCGCGCTCAGGTGGGCGCGCGCCGCGTGCTCTGCGCGCTGAGCGGCGGCGTGGATTCCTCGGTCGTGGCGGCGCTCCTGCACCGCGCCGTACCCGGGCAGGTTCTCGCGGTCTTCGTGGACCATGGGCTCCTGCGTCTGGGCGAAGCCGAGCAGGTGGGTCGCGCGATGAGGCCCATCCTGGACCGGGACCTCGTCACCGTGGATGCGCGCGACCGGTTCCTCTCGGCCCTCCACGGGGTCGAGGATCCGGAGCGGAAGCGGAAGATCATCGGCGCGGAGTTCATCAATGTCTTCGAGCAGGCGGCGCAGGAGCGCGGGGGAGCCGATCTCCTGGCCCAGGGGACCCTCTATCCCGACGTCATCGAGAGCATCTCGACCCGCGGCCCCTCGGCGAAGATCAAATCCCACCACAACGTGGGGGGGCTCCCGGACCGAATGAAGATGGAACTTGTGGAGCCGTTACGGGAATTATTCAAGGACGAGGTCCGGGAGCTTGGGGGGCTGCTGGGCCTCCCCGCCGCCGTCGTCGGTCGCCATCCCTTTCCAGGGCCGGGTCTTGCGGTCCGGATTCTCGGTCCGGTGACCCCCGAAGCAGTGAAGACCCTGCAGCTCGCGGACGATATATTCATCACCGAGCTTCGCAGGGGCGGGCTCTATGACGACGTGTGGCAAGCATTTGCGGTGCTTCTTCCCGTCCGCACCGTGGGGGTGATGGGGGACGGGAGGACCTACGACCAGGTCGTCGCTTTGCGGGCGGTCACCTCCAGCGATGGGATGACCGCCGACTGGGCGCGGCTTCCGGATTCGTTCCTGGCCCGGGTATCCTCCCGGATCGTGAACGAGGTTCCGGGCGTGAACCGGGTCGTGTACGACATCAGCTCGAAACCTCCCGCGACGATCGAGTGGGAGTGAGTACGGACACTCATATCCGGGAGGTAGTCTTGAAGCGATTGGAATGGGCCGCGATTTCCGCGGGTCTGACGTTGTGCTTGCTCCTGCCCGCGGGGCCACGCCAGGCGCGCGCGGCCGATGTCTCACCCCGGGTCGTGGAGGCCGCCCGCGCCGCGGGGCAGGAAGCCCTGCTCAGGAAGAACATCGAGCGATACAAGATGAGCCGGGCCTGGGGCGTGGATCAGATCTACCCGTCCTACGGGCTGAACATGGCGAAGTATCCGCGCGACGGCATTGCCCACCGGAACCTTCTCGTCGTGCTCTGCGACTTTCCCGCCGATGCCTTCGGGCCCGCGGTCCACCACGGAGCGGCCAGCACGCCCGGCTACTACAACAGGCTGTTCTTCGGCGACGATCCGAACGACGGGATCATCAGCCTGCGCGAATTCTACCGGACGAACTCGCACGGCCGCCTCATCATCTCCGGCCGCGTCACGCCCGAGTGGGTGGCCATGCCGCATTCGTATGCGTACTACGCGAACGGAGCCTCGGGGCTGGACTTCGGCTCCTACCCGCGCAGCTCCCAGAGGGCCGCCGAGGACGCGATGACCGCGGCGTACAACTCCTTCGGCGGGAGCCTGAGCTACTTCGACAACGACGGGCCCGACGGAATTCCCTCGAGCGGCGACGACGACGGCTACATCGACGCGACGATCGTGATCCACCCCGGCCAGGGAGCGGAGGTCGCCCTGCCGCAGTACGAGCCCGACTATCTCTGGTCGCACGAGGCCGGCATCAGCGTCTACCAGGATTGTCCGCAGCCCAGCAGCCCGGATTGCCTTCCCGGGATGCTCCTCGGAAACGTCCGTGGATTCCTCTACACGATGAACGGCGAATTCAACTACCAGCCGGGCGACAAGGCCAACGGCACCTACTATCACGAATTCGGCCACACCCTGGGGCTGGCCGATCTCTACGAGATCAGCGCCTGCGGCAATCCGGTCGGGCAGGGCCTCGGCGTCTACTCGCTCATGAGTCTTGGAAACTATCTCCCGCTCTCGCCCCCCGAGGCGCAGGGAACGCGCGCGGGCGCGATCGATCCCTGGTCGCGCGCGTTTCTCGGGTTTGAGCAGCCCCTGGTGGTGGGTGTGGCGGGGCATTACACCCTGGCGCCCCTGACTCAGGGGGGCTACGTGCTCAAAGTCTGGAAGAACGGACAACCCGGGACCGAATACTACCTCGTGGAGAACCGGAACCAGGAAGGGCTCGACGCGGCGCTCCCCGGCGGCGGACTTCTGATCTACCACGCCGACGACACGATGATCGACAACTGCCGTGACTGCGACAACCCGTCGTGCCTCGTTCCCCCGGCGCCTCACGGCCGCGTGCACGTCGTGCAGGCGGACGGGCGGAACGACATCGAGACGCCGCCTCCCACAAGCCCGGTTCCTCCCCAGTACTACGGCGAGGCCGCGGACTTTTTCCCCGGCTCGCTGGGGGTGACGTCCTGGACCCAGAGCACGACCCCCAACACGCACGACTACGCCGGCGGCGACACCGGAATCCGGATGACGAACATCGTCCGGGCCGCGGACGGAAGCGTGTCCTTCGATCTTGGCATCGCGCTGGCCCCCGAGATGGTGGTGTTCCAGGTGAACGTGCAAGATGGAGGCGCGGGGAACGGAAACGGCATCCTGGACAACGCCGAGACGGATTCGCTCTCGATGCTGATCCAGAACGTCGGCACCCCTTCCGGCTCGCTCACCTTAACGCTGAGCACCACCGACCCCGGCGTCACCGTGGTGAGCGGCGTCTCCGCCTCGACACCCGCCTCGGCCACCGCGATGGGGGTGGTCCAGAACGCGACGCCTTTCGTCGTGACGGTCGGGACCTATCCGACCCTCCCGCATGCGGTGCCGTTCACACTGGCCTGGACCGACGGAACGACGAGCGGCACCCAGCCGTTCACCCTGACCGTCGGGATGGGGACAGGGCTCACGGAGGACTTCGAATCGGGACTCGGGAACTGGACCACCGCGGCCATCGCGCCCTCGACCGCGAACGAGTGGCATCTCTCCACCACGCGCGCCTTCGGAGGATCCGCGACGAGCATGAAGGTGGGGAGCACGCAGGATCCCAACGGGCTGGCCTCCAACGCCGCGAAGACCTACGCGAACAACGAGGACGCGGTGCTGGTGTCCCCGATGTTCCTTGTCCCGTCGGGATCGCAGCTCGAGTTTTCCTCGTGGATCGATGCCGAGACGAACGGCGGCGTGTCCGCCTTCGACGGAGCCAGGGTGGAGATCTCTCTTCGCGGAGGTCCCTGGGAGCCGCTCGGCGTGGACGGAGGCTACGGCCAGCATCTCACCTTCGATTCGGGCGCGGCGCTCCGGGGACAGGATGTGTTCTCCGGCTCTCCCTCGAGCTGGCGCAGGGTCGTCGCGGACCTCTCGCCGTACTCGGGTGCGGCCCAGATCCGGTTCCGGTTCGCTTCGAACGAGGTCAATCAGCCATACGACCTCAATCTGGGGTCGCTCGCGAGGTACTACGAAGGCTGGTACGTGGACGCGGTCGCCGTGAAGGCGCGCGTCCAGCCCGGACCGCCGAGGCGCATTCTCTCCTTCCGGGCCGGTCCGAATCCGTATCGCGTGCAGAACGGCTTCACCTCGGCCATCACGTTCCGGTTCAGCGCGCCGGACGGCCTGCCGCATCCCGGCCTCGCACCTCAGATAAAGATCTACGACACCCACGGCAGGCTGGTGCGCACGCTCGACGCTTCGGTCGAGCCGCTCAGCGGGAGTGAATTCCGCGCGAGCTGGAACGCCCACACCGACAAGGGCAGGCTCGCGTCCTCGGGCATCTACTTCGCCAAGGTCGACATCCTGGGACAGACACAAGTCTTCCGACTCGTCCTGCTCCGGTAGGCGGGTTGATTCGCGGGCGGGGCGTGTGGGTGGGCATGGCGATCGCCGTGCTTCTCTGCGCCCCGCCGTTTCTTTCCTCCCCCGCGCTCGCCGCGAAGCGCCCGGCCCGCCCCGGTCACGAGATCCTCGCCGCCAAGAGCGCACGCGATTCCGCGCGGGCCGCATGGACGCGCGAGCGGTGGAGCGGGACCTTGTCGGGCCTCCGCGCCGCCCAGGCGCGCCTGGACGCGGCGTCCGACCGCTACCGCATCGCGCTCCGTGACGCACCTCTTCCCGCGACGATTCCGTCGCGGGAGCGCGAGACCTGGAGCGAGGTCGCGCTGGAGCTCGCGGAGTCCGGGGCCTGGCAGAAGAGCCTCGGCCTCCTCCGAGGTCCTCTGGGCTCACCCCCGCTGCTGCGTCCCATCGAGGCGCTCGCGGCGGGAACGACCCGGACCCCGAAAGCGGGTCTCGACATGCTCCCGTGGCCTCCCGACCGGGCGCTCCGATCCGGCCGGGGCTCGGACGAGGCCACCCTCTTCGTCGCGGCGCAGCTCAGCGACTCCGCCGCGCTCGCGCGTTCCGCGCGCACCGCCCGCTGGTTCCTTCTCGACGAGAGCCGCCCCGCCACGGCGCGCGCCTGGGCCCGGATCTCCCTCGCGCGCTCGCTCGCACGCGGAGGCGAGCCGCTTCTCGCGCGGGAGCTTCTGGCAAGGGCGCGATCGCGCACGAGCCAGGAGAATCTCCTCCTCGCGGACCTGACCGCGTCCACAGGGGACACGGTCGCGGCGGCGCACCAGCTCTCGGGAATCGCGGCGCGCACCGACCTGCCGACCGCGGACCGCTACGCGGCCGCGATGCGCGCGGCCGGGTGGGCGCAGGGGACCGTGACTCCGGACTCGATGAGCGAGCGCGAGTGGATGGGCCTCCTGCGCTCCCTCAACGACGTGGGGGAGCCTTCCCTCGCCCTCCGCCTGCTCGATGCGCGGCGGAAGGCGGCCCCCGACGCCGCGGCGTCGGCGGAGCGCGAGGACCTCCGCGCCATGCTCCTCTATCGCGCGCGGCGCTACGAGAACGCGGCGGCGGAATACCGCCGGCTGCTCACGCGCGCGAAGCGCCCGCAGCCTTCGCGCGCGGACCTGGCGCTGGGGCTGGCGCGCTCCCTGCGATCGCTCCGCCAGTTCGCGCTCTCCGACAGCGCCTTCGTGCTCGCCTCCGCGCTGGACACCTCGGGAACGACGGGGGAGACCGCCGCGTGGGAGCGGGCGCGGGAGTGGGAGGACCAGAAATCCCCCCGCGAGGCGGCCCTGGTGCTGCGGTGGGCCCGCGGACGCGTCCGCACCGAGCCCCTGCGCTCGACGGTGCGTTTGCACGAGGCCATCGCGTGGATCCGCGCCGACTCGCTCGCGCGCGCCGATTCGGCTCTGGCCGCTTCCGGCCCCGAGGGGGACGCCCGGATTCCGTTCTGGCGAGGCTGGGTGGCGTCGGCCCTGGGGGATTCGGCGCGAGCCCGCGCTTCGTATCGCCGCGCCTGGGAGGCGGACCCCTGGTCCTACGAAGGGGTCCGCGCGCGCGAGCTCTCCTCGCTCCCCGTGGACGCGACCCAGGGGGTGCCCCTGGCACGCACGAGGCACGCCGTCCGTCACGCGCAGGCCCCTCCGCCTCAGGCGCGCATCCTGAACGCGGTCGGCTTCCACGACCTCGCCCTCGAGACGCTCCGTGCCTCCGCGATGGGGGACGCCGAGCCGCGGGCGAACGGCTGCATCGATCAGCTCGAGGACGAGGGAATCTTCCGCGTGGGACGCGCGGACCAGACGCTCGATTTGAGGCTCCGGTTTCCGCCCGCCTTCGCCGGCGCGGTGTTCCGGGCCTCCGGCGAGGAAAGCCTGAGCGCTGCGTTTCTCTGGTCCATCATGCGGCTGGAAAGCGGATACAATCCCGCCGCGCGGTCGCGCGCGGGAGCGCTGGGGCTCCTGCAGCTCATGTCCCCGACCGCGTCGCGCCTCGCGGGACGCAGGGTTCCGGTGGATTCGCTCACGGACCCGGTCCTGAACGTGAAGCTGGGCGCTCGATATCTTCGCCGGCTCGCGCGGGAGTTCGGGGATCTCCGGCCGGTGGCCGCCGCGTACAACAGCGGCGAGGACGCGGTGAGGCGGTGGATCGCGGCCCATCCGCGGATCGACGATCTGTGGGTGGAGCTCATTCCGTACCGGGAGACGAGAGACTACGTGAAGCAGACCTACGCCGCGATGCGGCGCTACGAGGCGGTGTATGAATCGGCGCCGTCTCGCTGAGGAGCGGGCGTGCTCCTGACCTCGGAGCTGAAGCGAAAAGCCATCCACCTCGCCTCGTTCTCGATCCCGATCGCCTACTACCTGAGCCCGCCCTCCTGGTCGCGCAACTGGCAGCGCGCGCTCCTCGCCCTGGTGATCCTCTCGCTCGCGATCGAGGTGGTCCGGCTCCACAATCCGCGGATCCGGAACGTGTTTCGCCACTTCTTCGGAGAGCTGCTCCGGAACCACGAGGAGGTCTCGCTCCTCGGCTCCACGTATCTGCTCATCGCGATGCTCCTCACCCTCCACCTCTTCGAGAAACCGGTGGCGTTCCTGGCCCTGGGGTTTCTCATCCTCGGGGACACGGTGGCCGCGATCGTGGGGAAGTGGATCGGCAAGGTCCGGCTTCTCGGCGGAAAGACCCTGGAGGGGAGCGCGGCCTGTCTTCTGGTCTGCTTCGGACTCACGTTCTTCATGCCCGACATTCCGTGGTACGTGGGACTGGTCGGCGCCCTCACCGCGACCGTGTTCGAGCTCCTGCCCATCCCTCTCGACGACAATTTCCGGATTCCCCTCTCGGCGGGCTTCGCGATGGAGCTTCTGCTTCGCTGAGACCGCGGGAACTCCTCCGGGGTTTCTTCTACTATCTAGATAGCTGAATCTGCCTTGACAGGCGCGGCATCCACTTCATAGACTCCGGTCGCGGGCAGAGGGGGGAGGGGCGTTTTCGGAGGGGATAAGCTCTGCCATACCAATCGATTGCGATGGTCCACCCAAGTCTTGAACCCCGGCGGCTTCGCGCTCCTGGGGTTTCGCTGTATGGGGTCGTAAGCATACCCGGGGCCCTCCCGTCGAAGGGACGGGGACCGGCGCAAGAACGGCCGGAGAAGGAGTCATGGTAGTCAACCTGATCTCACGCGTCTTCGGGACGAAGCACGAGCGCGACATCAAGCGCATGTGGCCGCTCGTCGAGCAGATCAACGAGCACTACGCGCGCTTGCGCGAGCTCCCCGACGAAGCGCTCCAGGCCAAGACGGCGGAATTCCGCTCCCGGCTCGAAGCCGGGGAGACGGAAGACGACCTCCTGCCGGAGGCGTTCGCGGTCGTGAAGGAGACCTGCCGCCGCCTCGTCGGTCAGACCTGGGACGTGGTCGGCATTCCCATCACCTGGGACATGGTCCCCTTCGACGTCCAGCTCCTGGGCGCGGTGGTGCTCCACGAAGGGAAGATCGCCGAGATGGCGACCGGCGAGGGCAAGACGCTGGTCGCGACGATGCCCATCTACCTCAACGCGCTTTCCGGAAAGGGCGTCCACCTCGTCACGGTGAATGACTATCTCGCCCGGCGCGACAGCGAGTGGATGGGGAGGATCTACACCTTCCTCGGGCTCACCGTCGGATGCATCCAGAACGGGATGGATTTCGCGGAGCGGCGCGCCGCCTACGCCTGCGACATCACGTACGGAACCAACAACGAGTTCGGATTCGATTACCTCCGCGACAACATGGCGCGGCATCGCGATCACCGCGTCCAGCGCGGGCATCACTACGCGATCATCGACGAGGTGGATTCGGTCCTCATCGACGAGGCGCGGACGCCGCTCATCATCTCGGGTCCGGTCGAGCACAGCATCCAGAAATACGACGAGATGAAGCCGGACGTGGAGCGGCTCGTCCGCACGCAGGGCCAGCTCGTGAACCGGATCCTCGCGGACGCCGAGAGCATGCGCCAGGATCCGGAGAAGGAATGGGAGGCGGGCTTCAAGCTCCTGCAAGTGAAGCGCGGGGCGCCGAAGAACAAGCGGTTCGGGAAGCTTGTCTCCGACGAGCCCGGGATGAAGCGGCTCATCCAGAAGGTGGAGCTGGAGCTGATCCGGGACAAGCGCATGGGGGAGGCGGACGAGGAGCTCTACTACTCGATCGACGAGAAGAATCACTCCATCGATCTCTCCGAGCAGGGGAGGGAGCTCCTGTCGCAGCGCGACCGGAACCTCTTCCTCCTGCCCGACCTCGCCACCGAGCTGAGCGCGATCGACGAGGACGACGCCCTCGAGCCCGCGGACAAGGTGGCGAAGAAGCGCGATCTGGAGCGGATCCACGCGGAGCGAAGCGAGCGCGTCCACAACATCCTCCAGCTCCTGCGCGCGTATTCGCTCTACGAGAAAGACGTGGAGTACGTCGTGCAGGAAGAAAAGATCCTCATCGTCGACGAGTTCACCGGCCGGCTCATGCCGGGCCGGCGCTACTCGGACGGGCTCCATCAGGCGATCGAGGCCAAGGAGAACGTCCGGGTGGAGGGGGAGACGCAGACCCTCGCCACGATCACGATCCAGAATTATTTCCGGCTCTACGCGAAGCTGGCCGGCATGACGGGCACCGCGGAGACGGAGGCGCAGGAGTTCTGGCACACGTACAAGCGCGACGTGGTCGTCGTCCCGACGAATCAGCCGGTGCGCCGCGAGGACTCCGACGACGTGATCTTCAAGACGCGCCGTGAGAAGTACAACGCGCTGGTGGACGAGATCGCGGAGCTCCACGGGCTCAAAGTACCGGTGCTCGTGGGCACCATCAGCGTGGAAGCGTCCGAGACCGTGAGCCGGCTCCTGAAGCGCCGGGGCATCCCGCATCACGTCCTGAACGCGAAGTACCACCAGCAGGAGGCCGAGATCGTCGCGGGGGCGGGGCACATGGGCGCGGTCACCATCGCGACCAACATGGCCGGCCGCGGAACCGACATCAAGCTCGAGACGGGAGTGATCCGCTGCGGGCGGGACTGCTTCAGGGGCTCGGTGAGCAAGCTCGAGCACGGAACGTGGCATCAGGTGAAGTACTGCAAGGAGGAGGTCCCCTGCGGGCTCCACATCCTGGGCACCGAGCGGCACGAGAGCCGGCGCATCGACCGCCAGCTGCGCGGCCGCGCGGGACGGCAGGGGGATCCGGGCAGCTCGCGCTTCTACCTCTCGCTCGAGGACGACCTCATGCGGCTCTTCGGCTCGGAGCGGATCGCCGGGATCATGGAGCGGCTCGGCGTGCAGGAAGGGGAAGTGATCGAGCACGGGCTCGTGACCCGGGCCATCGGGCGCGCGCAGAAGCGCGTCGAAGCGCACAACTTCGATATCCGGAAGCACCTCCTCGAGTACGACGACGTGATGAACCAGCAGCGCACCGTGATCTACGCGCAGCGGCTGCGGGCGCTCGAAGAGGGGGACCTCAAGGAATCGATCCTCGAGATGATGGAGGAAATCGTTTCGGAGCGGGTCGCATCCTATCTTCCTGCGAACGAGCGGTGGGACGACGAGGATCTCAAGAAGCTCCTGAACGAGATCAGCCAGGTCATGCTGCGCACGGTGGAGCTGCCCGACGCGGGGGATCGCCATCCCTCCACGGAGGAGATCGAGGAGCTCCTGCAAGAGCGGGTGCGCACCGCGTACGAGGAGAAAGAGCAGGAGATCTCGCCGCCGATCATGCGCGAGCTGGAGCGGCAGGTCTTCCTGAACGTGATCGACGAGCACTGGATGGACCATCTGCGCGAGATGGATCACCTGCGCGAAGGGATCGGGCTGCGGGCCTACGGTCAGCGCGATCCCCTCGTGGAGTACAAGCGCGAGGCGTTCTCGATGTTCGAGGACCTGACGCATTCGATCCGTGAAGAGACGGTCCGGACCCTGTTCCGCGCGAATCTCGTCCTGGAGCCCGCGGCCGGGCCGCCGCCGGGGGCCGCGCGCCGGCCCGAGCGTCCCGCGACGCCTGCGGCTCGCGCGCTGCCTCGCGTGAGGGCCACGCCCGAGTCGGAATCGCACGCGGCCGTGTCCGCCTTCGGCACGCCGGCGCCGGAAGGCGGCGGCGGGGGCGGCGGCGGCGGCGGAGTGGGTCCCTCGCGACCCGCGGAGGGGTCGCGACGCGCTCCCTTGGTGGCTCAGGAGCCCAAGGTCGGAAGGAACGATCCCTGCCCGTGCGGCAGCGGCAAGAAATACAAGAAGTGCCACGGCGCATAGACCCGGAGGAAGACCATGGATGACAACGTTCGCGAAATGATGTTCCTCATCGTGGAACAGCTGAAGGCGTACGTGGACGGAAACGAAGATGCCCTGCTCGAGCTGACCCAGGTGCTGGATTCGGGCCGGCACGATGCCGACGTGGTGAACCAGGCGTTCGAGATGATCTTCCGGGCGCTCGAGCCCTACTCCCGCGAGGACTATCCGGGGGAGCCGCGCGCGGAGCGCAAGCACGTCCGTGTGCCGACGGGTCCGGAGCGGGCGCTTCTCAGCTCTCCCGCCTACACGTACTTCTTCCGTCTCAGCGAGTCGGGCCGCGTGACCCCGGAGCAGTTCGAGGAGATCATGGCGCGCGCTCGCGAGGAGGGTCCTTCGCTGGACAGCGAGGCGAAAGCGGAAGAGCTGGCGACCGAGGTTCTGATCCATTGGTTCGACGAGGAGCACGGAATCCCGTTCGATCCGGGTTCTCCCCAGACCACACACTGAACGTGACCGAGCGAAAGAAAGAGACGAAGACGAAGGCCGGGAAAGCGCCGAAGGCGAACGCCGCGGCGGCGCTCAAGACTCCGCCCAAGGTCAAGGCTCATGCCGCGCGCGCCGGGAAGACGCCGGCGCCCGCGGAGCCCGCGGAGACGCCGCCGGAAGCACGGTCCGCGAAGCGGGGGAGAAGCCTCGTCATCGTAGAATCTCCCGCGAAGGCCCGGACCATCGGCAAATACCTCGGCTCCGGTTTCGAGGTGCGCGCCTCGAACGGGCACGTGCGCGATCTCCCGAAGAGCAAGCTCGGGGTCGACATCGAGCACGGCTTCCAGCCTTCCTACATCCTGATCAAGGGGAAGGCGAAGATCCTGAAAGAGCTGAAGCAGAGCGCGCGTCAGGCCTCGACGATCTATCTCGCCCCCGATCCCGACCGGGAAGGGGAGGCCATCGCCTGGCATCTGGCCGAGACGCTGGGGAACGGCTCGGACGGCCGGATCCTCCGGCTGGCCTTCTACGAGATCACCAAGCGCGGAGTCCTTTCCGCGCTCGAGGCTCCACGCTCCATCGACATGAACAAGGTCCACGCGCAGCAGGCGAGGCGCGTCCTGGACCGGCTGGTGGGGTATCAGGTGAGCCCCTTCCTCTGGAAGACGGTGCGTTACGGGCTCTCGGCGGGACGGGTGCAGTCGGTCGCCCTGCGGCTCATCTGCGAGCGCGAGGACGAGATCCGCGCGTTCAAGCCGCGTGAGTACTGGACGCTCGACGCGGATCTGGCCACCGCGAAGGACGAGCGCTTCCGCGCGCGCGTGCAGCGGAAGGCCGGAGAGAAGATCGCCCTCGAGAACGAGGCGCAGGCCAGGGCCGCCGCCGCGGAGCTCGAGAAGGAATCCTTCCGCGTCACCGGAGTGCGCACGCAGGAGAAGAAGCGGAATCCTCTGCCCCCCTTCATCACGAGCACGCTGCAGCAAGAATCCTTCCAGAGGCTCCGCTTCAGCGCGCAGAAGACCATGGTGGTCGCGCAGCACCTCTACGAGGGCATGGACATCGGCACCGAGGGAGCGACCGGTCTGATCACCTACATGCGCACCGATTCCACGCGGACCTCCCCCGAGGCGCTGGCCGAGGTCCGCGGTTTCATCCAGGCCACGTTCGGCGCCAACTATCTCCCGGTGGAGGCGCGGAGCTTCCGCTCGCGCGAGACCTCGCAGGACGCGCACGAGGCGATCCGGCCGACGTCGGTCGCGAGAACGCCCGCCTCCATGAAGCGCCATCTCGAGCCCGACCAGTACCGTCTCTACGAGCTGATCTGGCAGCGGTTCGTTGCGTCGCAGATGAATCCCGCGCTGGTGCTCACGACGACCGCCGACATCACGGCGGGCGCCTACCTCCTGCGCGCCTCCGGGAGCCGGATCAAGTTCGACGGATTCACGCGGGCCTACAGCTCCACGCTGATCGAGGAGACGGGGCCGGAAGCCTCGAAGCTTCCCGCGCTCCACGAAGGGGATCCGCTGAAGCAGCTCGGCATCCTTCCCGAGCAGCACTTCACCGAGCCCCCTCCGCGCTACACCGAAGCCTCGCTCGTGAAGACGCTCGAGGAAAAGGGAATCGGCCGGCCGAGCACCTACGCGACGATCGTGGGAACGATCCTCACCCGCGACTACGTGCTGCGCGATCGCGGCAAGCTGACCCCGACCGAGCTGGGCATGACGGTCTGGAAGCTCCTGGCCCGCATGTTCGGCGACGTGTTCGAGGTGGAGTTCACGGCGAAGATGGAGCGGGAGCTGGATCGCGTGGAGAACGGCAAGGACGCCTGGGACCGGGTCGTCGCGGAGTTCTACGGGCCCTTCCAGAAGGACCTCACCACGGCCGAGGCGCAGCGCGAGAGCCTGAAAGCCTCCCTGGCGGAGGAGTCGGACCGGGAGTGCCCCCAGTGCGGATCGAAGATGGTGAAGCGCTACGGCCGGAACGGCCCCTTCCTCGCGTGCCCTCGCTATCCCGAGTGCAAGACGACGATGCCGCTGGAAGGGGAGGCGGAGAGCGAAGCCGTGCCCACACAGCTCTGCCCGGTCTGCGAGAGCCCCATGCGCGTGCGCTCGGGACGATTCGGGAAGTTCCTCGCGTGCTCGCGCTATCCCGAGTGCAAGGGAACGCGCCCGCTCGGTCTGGGCATGCCCTGTCCCGAGTGCGGCACGGGGGAGCTGGTGGAGCGCCGCACCCGGCGCGGAAAATCCTTCTTCGGCTGCAGCCGCTATCCCGAGTGCACGTTCGCGGTCTGGGACCGGCCGGTGAAGCAGCCCTGTCCGTCCTGCGCCTATCCCATCCTCGTCCAGAAGCACACCAAGACCAAAGGCGATTATCTCCAGTGCCCGAAATGCAAGACGCGCGTCGACGCGGAGGCTTCCGAGGCCATGAGTGGAACGCTGGATCGCTGAGTTTCTGGAGTACCTGGGAACCCAACGGCGCTGTGCGCCCGCGACGCTCCGGGCGTATCACGACGACCTCACGCGATTCGCCGAATTCGCGCGGGCGAGGCTCGGGAGCCGGGCCCGGTTCCCCGAGGATCTGACCCCCGAGCTTCTCGCCGCGTACGCGGCCGCGCGATCGCTCACGAAGGTCCGGCGCAAGAATCGTCCGATCGCCGCGCGGACGCTCGGACGCTCGCTTGCCGCGCTCCGGTCGTTCTTGCGCTATCTCGAATACCGGGGGAAGACGACGGGCTCCCTGCGGGGCACCCTTCCGCGCGTCAGCGTGCCTCAGCCTCTGCCCGCCGCGATCTCCGCGACGCCTCTGAACGAGCTCCTGGACCGCGCCGCCTCCTCGCTCCGCGAGGGGGATCGTCGCGCGTTGCGCGCGCTCGTCGCTGCCGAGTGGCTCTACGGGTCGGGACTCCGCCTGGGCGAGCTGACGGGCCTCACCTGGGCGCGGTTCGACAAGGATCGCCGGCTCGCGCGCGTGCTCGGGAAAGGATCGAAGGAGCGCGTGGTCCCCGTCGGGGGGCGCGCCGCCGCCACCCTCGAGCGCTACTGGGCGGAGCTCGGGCGGAAGCCCACGATCCAGATGCCGCTGATCCCCGGCAGGGGAGGGAAGCCGGTTTCCCCGCGGACGCTGGAGCGGGACATCCGGGCGCTCCTCTGCGGGCTCGGACCCAACGCGGCGACGCATCCCCACGCCCTGCGCCACAGCTTTGCCACGCACCTCCTCGAGCGGGGCGCCGACCTGCGCGCCGTTCAGGAGCTCCTGGGTCATCGCAGCCTCAGCACGACTCAGATCTACACCCACGTCACCCGCCGCCGCATGAAACAGGCGTACGCGCAGGCCCACCCGCGCGCGTGAGCCCGGCGCCCCACCCGAACCTGTTCGAGGAGCGATCGGAATGAAGCGCGATCTTCTGTCGTTTGCGGATCTCACGCGGGCCGACGTGGACCGGCTGTTCGCCGTCGCGGCGCGGCTGAAGGCGGATCGACGCTCGGGGAAGCATCATCGCGAGCTGGATCAGCGGTCGCTCGCGCTCATCTTCCACAAGCCCAGCCTGAGAACGAGGCTCTCCTTCGAGGTGGCCATGACGCAGCTCGGGGGCTCCTCGGTGTTCATCACGGAGCGCGAGATCGGAATGGGCTCGAGGGAATCCACGTCGGACGTGGCGCGCGTGCTGTCGGGCTACGTGGACGGCATCATGATCCGCACGTTCGCCCACGATCTCGCGGTGGATCTGGCGCGCCACGCGAGCGTCCCCGTGATCAACGGGCTCACCGATTGGCTCCACCCCTGCCAGATCCTCGCGGACCTCTTCACGCTCCGGGAACACCGCGTCGACCTGGATCGCGCGATCGTGGCGTACATCGGCGACGGCAACAACGTCGCGAACTCCTGGATCGAGGCGGCGCGCCTCTTCGGGCTCGAGGCGCGGATCGCGTGCCCCGAAGGCTACGATCCCGATCCCGAGCTCGTGGCGAAGGTGTCGCGCTCGGGCCCCGGGCGCGTCCGGATCGTGCGCTCTCCGATGGAAGCGGCGAAGGGAGCCGACGTGCTCTATACGGACGTCTGGGCCAGCATGGGGCAGGAGGCCGAGCGGGAGAAGCGGCTGCCCATCTTCCGAACCTTCCAGATCAACCGCTCCCTCTTGCGCGAAGCCAAGCCGCGCGCCTTCGTGATGCATTGCCTGCCCGCGCACCGAGGAGAGGAGATCACCGAGGACGTGTTCGAGGGACCTCAGTCCATCGTTTTTCCGCAGGCGGAGAACCGGATGCATCTGCAGAAGGCGATCCTGTTCGATCTCTTGGCCGGGCGCGCGAAGAGCCGTCCGGCGCGCACGGCGTCGAAAGCACGCGCCTCGAAGCGCTCCGCTCGCACGCGACGCTCGCGGTGACGCGGCACGCGCTCCGCCGCTCGCTCCAGGGGCTCCTGCCGCTCGGAGCGGCGCTGGCCGCAGGGGGGTTCCTCGGGGGCTGCGCGAAGCCCGACTTTCCCCCCGGCGGTCCGGTGGACACGACTCCACCGCGCGTCCTGGCCACGGCGCCTGCCGACAGCACCACGCGGGTTCCGGCCGATCTGGAGATCATGTTTCTGTTCTCCGAGCCCATGGACCGCGTGAGCGTGCGCGACGGGTTCCGGCTCTATCCCAACCCCGGCGTTCCCTCGTATCACTGGAGCGGACGGCGCTTCCGCGTTTCGTGGGAGGGGGGGCTTCGTCCGAACACGACGTATCAGGCGTTCCTGAGCGCCGGCGTGCGCGACGCGCACCGGGTCACCCTCCGCACTCCGGTGACGATCCGGTTCTCGACGGGAGATTCCCTCGATCCGGGGCGCATCACGGGCATCCTCCGCGCGAAGACGCTTCCGACGAGGGGAGCCCCGATCTGGGCCTATCCGGAGTCGCTGGGACTCGTCCCGGATTTCGCGAACGCGCTCCCGTCGTACGCGACCGAGACCGACACGGGCGCCGTGTACGCCCTGACCGGGCTGCCGCTTCGGCAGGGGTTCACGGTCCACGCCGTCTACGACATCAACGGAAACGGCGCGTTCGATTCGCTCACCGACGTGGCCGCGAGCTACCCGTCCGTGATCCGGTTGACACCCGAGCGGCCCGTCGCGGATAGTATCAACATCCTCGCGATCGACCCGCACGCGCCGGCGGTGATCCGCGGAACGGTGACGTCGCCGGATTCGACCGCGCGCTTCCGTGTCGAAGCGAGGTCGGACTCGGACACGACCTTCGTTCGATTCGCCGAACGCAAGGGTCCCGGAGACTACGTGCTTCGCGTCCCGCCGGGGAAGTACAGGCTGAGCGCGCGGCGCCTGCCCCGGGCCGTCGGGGAAGTCCCGGAGGAAGTGAGGCGCGAGGGTCTCTTCGAGGCGCGCCCGGAAGAGGAGTACGAGAACATCGATTTCCGGCTGGAGCGCACCGCGCCGCCTTCGCCCTCGCGATGACGGCTTCCTCCCGCAGGCAGGAGTCATGATGGCGGACCCGAAGACGATGTTCGAAGGGCTGGCCGTCGCGCTCGTGACGCCGTTCCGGAACGGCTCGCTGGACCGCGAAGCGCTCGCACGCCTCGCGGGGCACCTGGTCGAAGGAGGCGTGCGCGCCCTCTATCCCTGCGGCTGCACGGGCGAGGCGACCTCCCTCTCGCGCGAGGAGCGCACCCAGGTGATCCGCACCGTGGTCGAGGCGGCGCGCGGACGCGCGGCGGTGATCGCGGGCACGGGGACGGCCCTGACCTCGGAGACGATCGAGCTTTCGCAGGACGCGATCCGCGCGGGCGCGGACGGCGTCATGGTGATCAGCCCCTATTCCGTCAAGCCCACGCAGGAGGGACTGCTGGCGCACTACCGCGCCGTGGCCGATCGCGTGGACCGTCCGATGGTCCTCTACAACGTTCCTTCCCGGACGGGGGTGACCATCCAGCCCGAGACCGTGGCGAAGCTGGCGGAGCACCCGCGCATCGCGGCGATCAAGGAAGCGAGCGGATCGCTGGATCAGGCCAGCGCGATCCGGGCGCGCTGCGATATCGCCGTCCTGGCCGGGGACGATTCGCTCTACCTGCCGCTCCTGGCGATCGGAGCGCGCGGCGTCGTGTCGGTGGCGGGTCACGTCGTGCCGGCCGAGCTGAGCGCGATGCACGCCCATGCCGCGTCGGGCCGTACCGGCGAGGCGGAAGCGATCCACCGGAAGCTCACGCCGCTCTTCCGCGCGCTCTTTCTCGAGACGAACCCCGCGCCGGTGAAGCACGCGCTCTCCCGGCTGGGCTTCATGACCGGGGAGCTCCGTCTTCCGCTCGTGCCGGTGAAGCCCGACACGGCCGCCGCCGTCGACCAGGCGCTCGAGCGGGTCGGCGCCGCTTCGCACGCGCGCACCGGCCGCTGACCGAAGCGTGTCCCGCACCCGGATCCTCCTCTATGGGGCGACCGGCCGCATGGGCCGCGCCATCCGCGCCGCGCTGCCGGAATTCCCGGACGTGGAGCTGTCACTCTGCGTGGCTCGAGGACGCGACGAGCAGGGTGCCGGGTCCGGCTCCTGGATGACCCCGGACCAGCTTCTGGCGAAAGGGAGCGATCTTTCACCCGAGATCGTGGTGATCGACGTGAGCCTCGCGGCGGGCACCGCGCGGCTCCTCGACTGGCTCGAGCGGGCGCCGAGGCCTCTCGTGAGCGCGACGACCGGCCTCGCGGATTCCGAGGAGGCCAGGATCGGGGCGCTGGCTTCGCGCGCCCCCGTGCTCCGCGCGAGAAACCTGAGCGTGGGGAACGCCCTCGTGACGCGGATGCTCCGGGCCGTTCCGGAGGGGGCCAGGGCGCTCTTCCAGATCGACCTCGTCGAGCACCATCACGCGGCGAAGCGCGACGCCCCCAGCGGCACGGCGCTTCTCTGGGCCTCGCTCCTCGAGGGGGAGCGGCAGGGGAAGGGAAAGGGAAGCGCGGCCCCGTCCACGAAGGAGCGCGCTCCCGGCGAGGTCCGCATCCACTCGATCCGGTCCGGAAACGCCGTGGGAACCCACCGCGCGATCCTCGCCGGAACGGGGGAGACGATCGAGATCCAGCACACCGTTTCCGACCGTGCGGTCTTCGCGCGGGGCGCGCTCTGCGCCGCGCGCTTTCTCCAGGGAAAGCCGCCCGCCCTGTACACCCTCGAGCACGCGCTCGGGGAGTTCTGAGCCGAGGAGCCAGGGACGATCGAATGCGCCTTTCACGAGCCTTCCTGCCGACGCTGAAGGAAGATCCTGCCGACGCCGAGCTGGTCAGCCACAAGCTCATGGTCCGGTCCGGGATGCTTCGCAAGCTCGCGGCCGGGGTCTACACGATCCTGCCCCTCGGGTGGCGCGTGACGCGCAAGGTGGAGCAGATCGTCCGCGAGGAGATGGACCGGGCGGGCGGTCAGGAGCTGCGCCTTCCGATCCTCATGCCGGCGGAGCTGTGGCAGGAGACCGGTCGCTGGGAGAAGTACGGGAAGGAGCTGTTCCGGGAGCGCGACCGGCACGATCGCGACTACGTGCTGGGTCCGACGCACGAGGAGGCGATCACGGATCTGGTCCGGAACCACATCCGCTCGTACCGCGACCTGCCCCTGAACCTCTATCAGATCCAGACCAAGTTCCGGGACGAGATCCGCCCCCGCTTCGGCGTCATGCGCGCGCGCGAGTTCCTCATGAAGGACGGGTACAGCTTCCACACCGACGAAGCCCAGCTCGCGGCGTCCTACGAGGAGATGCGCGACGCCTATGCCGCGGTGTTCCGCAGGTGCGGGCTCGAGTTCGTCATCGTGGAGGCCGACTCCGGAGCGATCGGGGGCGACGTGAACCACGAATTCATGGTCACCGCGGAATCGGGAGAGTCCCTGATCTTCTCCTCCGCGTGCGGCTACGCAGCTTCCTCGGAGAGCGCCAAGTTCCGGGTGGAGCCCGCGCCGCCCGAGAAGGAGGCTCCGCTCACGAAACGGGAGACGCCGGGGCGTAAGACGGTCGAGGAGGTCTCCTCGTTCCTCGGGGTCGAGCCGGGCCGCCTCCTCAAGTCGCTCGTGTTCTTCGCGGGGCCGGATCCGGTGCTGGCCGTCGTCCCCGGAGACCGGGAGCTGAACGAGGCCAAGCTGGCGCGCGTGCTCGGCCACCCGGCGCCGCGTCTTGCGACGGCGGAGGAGATCGAGAAGCTCACGGGCGGTCCGCTCGGGTTCACCGGTCCCGTCGGGATCCGCGACGGGCTGCGCACCATCCTGGACGTCTCGGTCCAGGAGAACCGCAACTACGTCACGGGGGGAAACGCCCCGGACCTGCATCTCCTCAACGTGCGCCTGGGGCGGGACGTCGAGGCGCGCGAGCGCGCGGACCTCTCCACCGCGCGGGAGGGGGACCGCTGCCCGCGCTGCGGCGACGTGATGCGGCTGAGCCGCGGCATCGAGGTGGGGCACATCTTCAAGCTCGGCACGAAGTATTCGGAGGCGATGCGGGCCACCTATCTCGACGCCGAGGGGAACGAGCGAATCATCGTCATGGGCACGTACGGGATCGGAATCACGCGCACCGTCGCGGCCGTGATCGAGCAGCTCCACGACGAGAACGGAATCGCGTGGCCCTTCTCGGTCGCGCCCTACCACGTGCACGTGGTCCCGGTGAACGTGAGCCATCCGGAGACCCGCGAGGTCGCGGAGTCGCTCTACGCGGGGCTGGAGAAGGCGGGAATCGAGGTGCTGCTGGACGACCGGGACGAGCGCCCCGGCGCCAAGTTCAAGGACGCGGACCTCATCGGGGTGCCGCTCCGGGTCACGATCGGGGAGCGGGGGCTCAAGGACGGCGTCGTGGAGCTACGAGACCGGAAGACGGGTCAGGTGGATCGGATACCCGTGGGAAATGCGGCCGGGGAGGTCCGGAAGCGGGTCGAGGAGGCCCTCAGGAAGCTCTCGCCGTCCGATTGACCATCCGGGCGAGTCTGGACTTGCGCCGGTTCGCCACCGTCTTGTGCAGGACGCCCTTCTTCACGGCGCGATCCAGCTTGGACTCCACCGATTTCATAAGTGATGCATTGCCAGGCTCTTGACGCGCTCTCCTGAGAAGCGTCTTGAGCTCGGATTTCACCGCGAGATTCCGCTTCTGATCCCGTAAGTTCGTATTGACCCGCTTCTCAGCCGATTTGTGACGAGGCATTCGTTCCTCCGCGTTTCATCTGACTCCAAGAAAGTGTAAGCCGTTAAGATATCGGGAGATTCCAGCCCTGTCAACCCCGGAGCCGGGGGCGGGCCGTGTTATACTCCCTCGATGGCCCCGCGTCTTCGAAAACGACCGGGCGATTCCCGCCTCGAGTCCCCCGCAGAATCCAACCCGGAAGAGCTGATGCGCAAGGTCGCGTCCCTTCCCATGCTCCCGGGCGTCTACGTGTTCAAGGGAGCCGGCGGACGGGTGCTCTACGTCGGCAAGGCCAAGCGCCTCGACCAGCGGGTCCGGTCGCACTTCCAGAGTCCCGACCTCATCGGTCCCAGGCAGGTCGCCCTCGTCTCGAACGTCCGGGATCTCGACTTCATCGCCGTGGATTCGGAGGGGGACGCGCTGCATCTCGAGGCGACGCTCGTCCGGGAGCACCAGCCTCCCTATAACATCCGCCTCAAGGACGACAAACGCTATCCCTACATCCGGGTCTCCTGGCAGGAGCCCTATCCGCGCATGTCGCTCGTGCGGAGGATCGAGCGCGACGGGGGCCGCTATTTCGGTCCGTACACCGAGGTGAAGGCGCTGCGGGAGCTCCTGCGCATGACCCAGACGATCTTCCCGATGCGCTCGTGCCAGGACATCGATGCGCACATCGCGGCGCGCCGGGAATGTCTGGATGTTCATATCGGACGATGCACGGGACCGTGCATCGCGAGGCAGACGCAGGAGGAGTACCGCGCGATGGTGGATCAGTTCTGCGACTTCCTCGTGGGACGGCGCGAGGAGGTGGTCCGGCGGCTTCAACAGTTCCAGAAGGACGCGGCCGCGCGCCGCGAGTACGAGCGCGCGGGGCGGATCCGCGACCAGGTGCGCGGGATCGAGTCGATCCTGGCGCGGCAGCGGGTCGTGGACCTGAGCGGCTCCGAAGCCGACGTGATCGGCGTGGCGCGCCAGGGGGAGGCCGCATGCGCGGTGATCTTCAAGATCCGTGAGCGCCGCTCCTCGAGCAGGTGCTCTCCGCTTCGGCCTCATCCGGCGTGCGCGTCCGGACGCCGCGGGGGACCTCGGAGCGCGCGCTGGTGCGAAACGCGCGTCGGAACGCCGCGCTTCTCCTGGGCCGCGAATCCGAGGACGGGGAGCGCGAGCGTCCCCTCTCGCGGAACGAATTCGACGAGGCGCTCGAGCTGCAGCGGGAGCTCGGGCTGCCCACGCTGCCGCGCCGGATCCGGGCCTTCGATGTGTCCACGATCCAGGGCCGGCACACCGTGGCGTCCATGGTCACTTTCCGCGACGGATCTCCCTTCAAAGGGGAATACCGGAGGTTTCGGATCGAATCGGTCGCGGGACAGGACGATTTCGCCTCGATGTCGGAGGCGGTGGGACGGCACGCGGCCCGCGTCCAGGAGGGGGAGATCGAGCCCGCGGACCTGATCGTGATCGACGGAGGTGTGGGACAGCTGGAGGCGGCCCGGAAGGCGGCCGCCGGCACGCCGCTCGAGCGAGTGCCCTTCATCGGGCTCGCGAAGCGGCTCGAGGAGATCTTCCTCCCCGGCAGGCACGATTCGCTGCTCCTGCCGCGCCGCTCGCCGGCGGTGAAGCTCCTGATGCGCCTCCGTGACGAAGCACACCGCTTCGCGGTGGGATATCACCGGCTCGTCCGCACCAAGGCGGCCCGCGCCTCGGCGCTGGACAAGGTTCCGGGCCTGGGCCCGAAGCGGCGCGCGCTCCTGTTGCAGAAGTTCGGGTCGCTCGAGCGGATCCGGAGGCAGCCTCTGGACGCGATCGCTTCGGTGCCGGGAATCGGCGTCCGCATGGCGGAGCGCATCCTTCGCGAGATCGGAACGGCGAACGGAGTGAACGCGTGAGCGGAGCGCTGGAAGTCGCCTCGGCCAGCATCGCGACCGACCTGGGCCCCGTCTGGATCCTCGCGACCCAGGGCGGACTGCGCGGCCTGGGACTGGGGGAGCGCGAGGCGCCCTCCGCGCGCGAGGCGCGCGCGCTGGGAATCGCCTACGTGAAGCGGCCGCGGTGGACCGATCCCGCGCGGCGCGCGCTGGAGGATTACTTCGAGGGACGCGAGCCCGCGCTGGATTTGAAGCTGGATCTCGCCGTGGGCTCACGCTTCGAGCGGCGCGTCTGGGAAGCCACGCGACGGGTGGCGTACGGAACCCTCACGTCCTACGGCGCGCTGGCCGTCCGCCTCGGCGTTCCGGGCGGCGCGCGCGCGGTGGGGAACGCGCTCGGGAGAAATCCCGTGCCCATCGTCGTGCCGTGCCACCGCGTGATCCATGGGGATTCCTCGATCGGCGGGTTTTCGAGCGGACTCCGCTGGAAGCGCTTCCTGCTCGAGCTGGAGCGCGGGCAGCTGGAGCTCGACTGGGTTCCCGACCGGACGGCCGGGAACGCCGAGCGGCGGTCCCGGCGCCCATGAAGAAGCCCTCCACGAAGGCGCGGCGCGGGGGAGGCGCGGAACCGGGCGTGTTCGGGGAACGGATCCGGCAGTTCCGCGAGCATCTGAGCCTGGAGCGGCGGCTCGGCGACCACACGGTCCGCTCCTACGTCCTGGACCTCGCGCAGTACGAGCGATTCCTCGCGGCGCGGGGCAAGGAACGCGGAGCCGCGGTGCAGCCCGAGGACGTGGAAGCCTACGTCACGGGGCGCGCCTGGGCGGCGTCCACCGTGGCGCGAAAGATCGCGTCGCTCCGCGCCTTTCACGAGTTCTTGCGGCGGCGAGGGTACGCCGACGACAATCCCGCGCTCCAGATCCGCCCCCCGCGGCAGAGCCGGCCCTTGCCCGACGTGCTGGCGGTGGCCGAGGTGGAGGCGCTGGTGCAGGCGCCCCGAGGGGAGGAGCCCGCGGCCGTCCGGGACCGGGCGATGCTGGAGCTCGCCTACGCGGCCGGGCTTCGCGTGAGCGAGCTGGTGCGCCTCACGCTGGAGGAGGTGGACCTGGACGAGGACCTCGTGCGGTGCTTCGGAAAGCGGTCGCGGGAGCGGTTGGTCCCCTTCGGAGGGAAGGCCAAGGCCGCGCTCGTCCGCTATCTGGATTTCGCGCGCGCGCACTTCATTCGAGATAGGAGCGAGCGTTCGCTCTTCCTGACCCGGCTGGGCCGGAGGTTCACGCGCATGGGCTACTGGAAGCTGCTCGAAGGATACCGGCGCGCGGCGGGAATCGAGCGTCCCATCTCGCCTCACACGCTGCGCCACACGTGCGCCACGCATCTCCTGGAGGGAGGATGTGATCTGCGCGTCGTCCAGGAGTTCCTGGGTCACCGCTCCATCGAGACGACGCGGATCTACACGCATCTGGACCGGAACTACCTGCGCGCGGAATACAAGCAGTTCCACCCGCGCGCGTGACGTGACGTTGGCCGGGCCCGGGAGGAATGGATGAACGTACGCGGGATGGGCATTGCCGCGCTGCTCGCGGTCTCCGTGGTGGGAGCCCCACCGGGGGCGGAGCCGGCGCGCGCAGGGAACGAACGGGAGACGTTCTGGAATGGATCCTCGGGGGCGCGCTCGGCGGAAACCTGGATGCGGCGGCAGCCCGCGCCCGTCACGCCGCGAGCGCTCCCGCCGTTGCGGCGGCTCCGGAAGGGAACCATCAGCCTGGGAGGGCAGGTCGGCTACGGGGTGGTGCGCGGCTCCTCGGAGCTGAACGACCACTTCGACAACGGACCCTCGTACGCCTTCCGGTTCCGGTACATGCTGAGCGCGCGCGCGGCGCTCGGCTTCTCGTTCGAGAACCACCGCTACAACACGCGCGCCGGCCTGCCGCTGGACACCAGTCCCTTCGCGGCGGCGGACAGCCATGCCGTCGTCACGACGGTCGGGACCGAGATCGTGTTGTTCGTCCACCGCGAGCGCGAGACCACGCCATACTTCCTCACGGGGTTCGGGTTCGCGAGCCCGAACGTCATCTACGAGAGGAAGGAGTCGCGCCGCGTGGACGAGGGCCCGTTCCTCACCGCCGGGGTGGGACTGGAGCGGTTCGTGAGGCAGAGGCTCTCGATCGACGTCTCGCTGCGCGGGTATGGTGTGGTGGGGAATTCGGAGCTGTCCCTGTTCTCGCAATTGACCGTGGGACTCCATCTGTACCCGGGAGACTGACCGCGTGCGGGTGACCTTCTGGGGCGCCGCGCGGACCGTCACCGGATCGAAACATCTGCTCACGGGCCGGTCGGGGACGATGCTCCTCGATTGCGGTCTCTTTCAAGGGAGGCGGGCCGAGTCGGAAGCGCGGAACCGTTCCCTTCCGTTCGACGCAGCCTCGGTGGATTGCATGGTTCTATCGCACGCCCACATCGATCATTCGGGAGCGATCCCGTTTCTCTGCAAACAGGGATTCCGGGGTCCCATCCACGCCACGGCCGCGACCGCGGACCTCTGCCGCGCCATGCTCCTGGACGCCGCCCACATCCAGGTCAAGGACGCCGAGTTCCTGAACCGGCACCACCGCGGCAAGGCTCCGGTCCTCCCGCTCTACACCCCCGAGGACGCCGAGCGCTCCCTGGATCGCTTCGTGGAGCACGCCTACGAGGAGCCCTTCGAGCCGCTCGAGCGAACGCGCGTGGTGCTCCATGAAGCGGGGCACATCCCGGGCTCGGCTTCGCTGGAGATCCAGTGGAAGGAGAACGGTCACGCGGGGTCGCTCGTCTTCTCGGGGGATCTGGGACGGCCGGACCGGCCCATCCTGAAAGACCCGGCTCCTCTGCCGAAGGCGGATTATCTCGTCACGGAGGGGACCTACGGCGGCAAGAAGCACCCCGACGAGATCTCGCTTTACGAGGCGCTCGAGCGGGTCGTGCACCGGGCGATCGAGCGCGGGGGGAGGATCGTGATCCCCGCCTTCGCCGTGGGAAGAACTCAGGAGGTCGTGCACGCGCTCGACCGGCTGTTCGTGGAAGGTCGAATTCCAGAATTACCGATCTACGTGGACAGCCCGCTCGCGGCGGAGATCCTGGTCGCCGTGGGGCGTCACCCCGAGGTCTTCGACGAGGAGACCATGGAGGCGATCCGCCACGGCGAGGATCCCCTGGGGATGCGCCGCATCACGCTCGTGCGCGACGCGGAGGATTCCAAGAAGCTGAATGAGAAGCCGGGCACCTTCATCACGATCGCCGCGTCGGGAATGTGCGAGGCCGGAAGGATCCTGCACCACCTGAAACACACCGTGTCCGATCCGCGCCACACCATCGTCATCGTCGGCTATCAGGCCGAAGGGACCCTGGGCCGCCGCCTCGTCGAGCGCCAGCCCGAGGTGCGCATCTTCGGAGAGCCCTATGCGCTCCAGGCCACGGTCGAGGTTCTGAACGGATTCAGCGCACACGCGGATCACGAGGCGCTCGTGGCTCAGGTGAAATCGTGCGGCGCGCCGAAGGGCTGCGCCGTGGTCCACGCGGATCTGGAGCGCGCCGAGGCCCTGCGCGCCGCGCTCGTTCCCTCGATCCCGACGCGCATTCCCTCCGAGGGGGACGTGTGGGAGCTCCGATGATCCGCTCCATGAGCCGGGCGCCCCGCGCGGGATTCCGGGTAGGGGACCGCGTGCATCACCGCGAGTTCGGCGAAGGGCTCATCGTCGAGGTCCGGGAGCGGGACGGCTTCGAGGTGCTGGAGATCGCCTTCCCGGACGGGATCCGGAGGCTCACGTCGCTCTATCCGCTGGAGACGGCGCGAGGGCAGGGGCGCGCGCGTCCGGGAGCGGGCTCCCAGACCGCTGCGACGGCATCCGCCACGGAGGCGGCGCCGCTCTCGGGCGGGCTCGCGGTTCCGGCGCGGACCCAGTTCCGAGTCGCGGGAGGATCCGAGGACCTCTTCCAGACACTCCGGACCGGACCCTACGACGATCCGCGCGACTTCGATCTGCGGCTACGCATCGAGCGCTTCGCGCTCCACCGGGGCTTCGACCGGCTCCTCTCCCTGGATCTCCTCCACGACGTGCAGAAATACGACCACCAGAGTCAGGCCTGCATGAACGTGCTGCGGCGGCTCCGCGGGCGCGCGCTCCTCGCGGACGAGGTGGGTCTGGGGAAGACGATCGAAGCCGGAATCATCCTCAAGGAGTACCTCCTGCGCGGGCTCGTGCAGCGCGCGCTCATTCTCGTGCCCGCGTCGCTCGTCGAGCAGTGGGATCAGGAGCTCCGCCGGAAGTTCGACCTCGAGTTCGCAGTCTTAAAGCACGGGACCGCCTGGTGGGAGGAGCCGCTCCTCCTCGCCTCGATGGACACGGCCAAGCTCCTTCGCCACCGGGACAAGGTGGCGGCGGCGTCCTTCGACCTCGTCGTCGTGGACGAGGCGCACCGGCTCAAGAACCAGAAGACGCTCGCCTGGAAGTTCCTGGACCGGCTCGCGCCCCGCTACATCCTGCTCCTGACCGCGACACCCGTGCAGAACGATCTCCACGAGCTCTACAACCTGGTCCAGCTCCTGCGGCCGGGCCTTCTCGGAACGTACCGGACGTTCGGGAGGGAGTTCATGCGCCGCGGCGACAAGCGCATGCCGCAGAACACGGGCCGGCTCGCGGCGCTCCTCTCGGAGACGATGATCCGCACGACGCGCGCCAGCACGTCGATCCGGTTCCCGAAGCGCGAGGTGACGAACGTGATGTTCGATCTCTCCGACGCGGAGCGGGAGCTCTACGACAACGTGACCAAGTTCGTGAGGCGGGTGCTCCACGCACACCGCGAGCCGCGCCGCGGCGCGATCAAGCTCACCCTGCTCACGCTGCAGAAGGAGATGGGCTCGAGCACCTTCGCGGCCATCCCGACCCTGAGCAAGCTCATGGCGCGGGAGGGCCCGGGGCTCGAGCGCTCGGAGATGGAGGCGCTCCTCCGGCAGGCTCGCTCGATCGAGTCGAACGCCAAGATGGAGGGGACCGCGAAGCTCCTCTCGGGCTCGCGGGAGAAATTCGTGATCTTCACCCAGTTCCGCGCCACGCTGGAATTCCTGGCCCGCTCCCTCCGGAACCTCGGCATGAAGGTGGCGGTGTTCCACGGAGCGCTCTCGCTGCGGGAGAAAGAGGCGGCCATCGAGCAATTCCGGGATCGCGCGCGGGTTCTGGTGAGCACCGAGGCGGGCGGGGAGGGCCGGAATCTCCAGTTCTGCCACTACCTCGTGAACTACGACCTGCCCTGGAACCCGATGCGGATCGAGCAGCGGATCGGCCGCCTCCATCGCCTGGGACAAACTCAGGACGTGCGGGTCTACAACTTCACGGCCCGGAACACCGTCGAGGCCTACGTGCTCCAGATCGTGCACGAGAAGATCAACATGTTCCGGACGGTGATCGGGGACCTGGACATGGTTCTGGGACCGTACGCCGAGGCCGGGACCTTCGAGGACGAGGTCTTCCGGATCTGGGCCGCGGCCAAAGGGGAGCGCGATCTGGAGCGCGAGTTCGGGAAGCTGGGCACGGCGCTCCTGGTGGGACGGAAGCGGTACGAAGCCGTGGAGGAGCTGGACCGGAAGCTCCTGGACGAGGTGGATCAGAATGGGTCGGCGTAGATCGGACCGCCGGCGGGCGGAGCTGCCCGAGATCCTGGCCTCGGTGCTGGAGTACCGCGGGGCCACGGTCTCGCGCAACGGAATGATCTGGGAAGCGGATCTGACGCCCGAGCTGACCACGTCGCTGGGCGTGAACCGGGTCCGTCTGGTCGCGGCTCCGGCGGGACGCGCGGCACGCGGGGCCGAGATGGATGCGGCCATGACGGAGCGAATTCTCCTCCTGGGCCGCTCGCACGGGCAGGTCGCGATGCTCGTCGCTCCGGTGTCCCCCTCGAGGGAGGCTTCCGCGGTCCCTCGGATCTGGGCCCGTCTCCACTGGCGCATCCGGTACGGGAGCGACGAGATCCCCGAGGAGCTCCTGGTCCAGGAGCTTCCGGTGGGGAGCGTGGGCGGAATGCGCCTGCCGCGAGAGTCGCTGTTCCGGGCCGCGACGCCCGAGGAGATCGAGCGGCTGCCGCGTCCCGCCCAGGACGCTCTGGGAGCGACCTGGACCCGGGCGCTCCGGCTCCTCGAGGGACGCGCGCGGCGAAAGCTCCGGCCTCACGAGGACCGCGCGCGCCGTGAGCTCCACCGGGAGATGCGCACGCTCAGCAGCCACTACCGCTCGCTCATCGCGGAGGAGCGGGCGGGGCGCGCCCGGCGCCCGGAGGACCGGGAAGCGGGGCGCATGCTGCAGCTCAAGGAGGACTGGGAGCGGAAGCTGGTTCAGGTGATCCGCCAGCGCGCCTTCGAAACGGAGGCGACGCTCGTGGCCGCGGCGCTCCTCTACGGAGTTCCGGAAGACTGAGGTTCACGATTTCGGCGCGTCCTTAGGGGGCGCGTCGTTGACAGAGCACGGTGGAGCGGGGTAGACTCCTCCGCTCGTCCTTCCCACGGAGAGATTCATGACGACTCGTCTCGTGAAGCACCAGAAGCTGACCAAACGCCAGATCAAGGAAGATCCGCTCGTGACCGCGGCCTTTCGCGGAACGCAGGTATGGGAACAGCACGGAAACCGGATTCTCCTCGGGGTCGGGGCGGTCGTCCTGGTGGTCCTGCTCGTGTTCTTCGTCTCGCGCACCCGCGCCCAGTCGGAGGAGCGTGCGGAAGGGGACCTGTTCCGCGCGGAGATCTCGGTGGCGCAGACCGATTACGCCACCGCCACGCAGATGCTGAAGGAGATCGTGGACTCGGCGCCCGGAACCAAGGCCGCGGCGAAAGCCATGGTGTACCTCGGCGACGTCACCGCGGCGCAGGGGAAGGCGGCCGAAGCGGTGAGCTGGTACCGCCGCGCCCTCGCGAAGGCGGGACGCGACGAAGACCTCAAGGTCGCCGGCCTCCACGGCCTGGCCGCCGCGCTCGAGGACCGTGGGGATTTCACTCAAGCCGCCGCGAGCTACGCGGACCTCGCAAAGCTGGGCGAGAACGACAACCAGCGGGGTCGCGCCATGCTGGCCGAGGCACGCTCCCTGGCGAAAGCGGGGCAGACGCAGAAGGCGATCGCGGTGTACAAGGAAGTTCAGCGGCTCCCCGTGGTGGACCAGACGCTCATCAACACCGCGGGCGTGGGAATCGGGGAGCTCTCCGCTTCGAGCCCGGGTCCGGGCGAGACCCAACACCCGGCTTCGAGCCCGACCCCCTAGATCCCCCGCCGTCATGGCGGATTCCGTCCTGCTCGCGCTGGTGTGGCACATGCACCAGCCTTCCTATCGCGACGCGCTCACGGGACGGGTCCTCCTTCCGTGGACCCGCCTCCACGCCACGAAGGATTACGGCGACATGGTGTCGGTGCTCCGGCGCCACCCGCGCGTCCACGCGACGTTCAATCTGACCCCCGTGCTCCTGGATCAGCTCGAGGCGATCGCCTCGGGGGAGTCGGACACGTTTCTCGATCTGGCGCGAACGCGCGCCGAAGAGCTCACCCCCGAGGAGCAGCGGTTTCTCTCTCGCCATTTCTTCAGCGTGAACCCCGCGAGGATGCTCGAGCCCTATCCCCGCTACCGCGAGCTCCGGACGCGCGCGGCCGCGGTGATCGGAGGGCCGCGCCTGCCGCGCGAGCAGCCGCTGACTCCCGAGGAGATCCGGGATCTCCAGACCTGGTTCCATCTCGTCTGGGTGGATCCGGAGTACCGGGACCAGGAGCCCATCCGGTCGCTCTTCAAGAAGGGCAGGGGATTCACGGAGGAGGAGAAGCGTTCCCTCCTGGACTGGGGCGTGGCCCTCGCGTCGCGCGTGGTCGAGGTCTATCGCGATGCGATGGGATCGGGGCAGATCGAGATCTCCACCTCGGCCTACCACCATCCCATCCTGCCCCTGCTCGTCACCACCGATGCGCCGCGCGAGGTCTCGCCCACGATCGCGCTCCCGCAGCCCTCCTACAGCGCACCCGAAGACGCCGCGGCTCAGCTGAGCCGCGCGAGCGCGAGCCACGCGCTCCGCTTCGGCGCTCCGCCTCGAGGCACGTGGCCGCCGGAGGGCTCGGTCAGCCAGCAGGCGCTCACCCTGGTGCGCGAGGCCGGATTCTCCTGGTGCGCCTCCGACGAGACGGTGCTTGCCCGCGCGCTCGGGCGGTCCGAGCCGGGGGGCGACGGCTGGGCGGCCGCGCTCTGCCGCCCGTACCGGGTGGAGACCGGGAAGGGAGCGATCTCGATTCTCTTTCGCGAGCGCCCGCTCTCGGACCGGATCGGGTTCCTGTATGCGGCGTGGGAGCCCGAGCGGGCGGCGGAGGACTTCGTGACCCGCGTCCGTGAGTACGGAGCGCGCGCCCGCCGGGAAGGACGGAACGATCCGGTCGTCACCGTGATCCTGGACGGCGAGAACTGCTGGGAATCCTACCAGGACGACGGACGGCCGTTCCTCGAGGCGCTGTATCGCCGTCTGGAGGAGGGAAACGGCGTCGAAGCGGTCACGGTGGGGGAGGCGCTCGAGCGCGTCCCCCCGAGCGACACGCTCCCCCACGTCCCCGTCGGATCCTGGATCGCGCCCGACCTCTCGGTCTGGGTCGGGCACGCGGAGAAAAACCGCGCGTGGTCGGAGATCCGCCGCTTGCGCGAGCGTTTCCAGGAGGCCGACCGGAGCGGATCCGCGGCGCCGGCGCGGCTCAAGAACGCGTACGAGGAGATCCTGCTCGCGGAGGCGAGCGACTGGTTCTGGTGGTACGGCGACGATCATCAGAGCGCGCACAAGGACGAGTTCGACGCGCTCTTCCGCTCGCACCTGATCCGCGGCTACAACCTGCTCGGTCTTCCGGCGCCCGCGACCGTGAGGCGCAGCCTGCGGGGCGCGGCGCCGTATTCCGAGGACGTCGAGCACGTGCCCTACATCACCCCCACGGTGGACGGGCGGGATACCCACTTCTACGAGTGGAGAAACGCCGAGCTCTTCGATGCGATCTCGGTACAGGGGGCGGACCACAAGTCGACGCTCTTCATGCGGCGCGTGCTCTTCGGACTGAATGTGCGCGATCTCTTCGTGCGCGTGGACGGGCTCAGCACGGCCACCGGAGGATCTCGCGCGGTTCGGCTCCGGTTCACCGAGCCGCTGCGCGCGGAGGCACGGATCCCGCTGGAGCTCGGCTCCCGTGGAGCGCTCGCGTGGACGGGCGAAGGTGCTTCCGCGGGGGACGCCGGGGAGTATGCGATCGGAAGGGTGATCGAGATCCGCGCTCCGCTCGCGCGCCTGGGAGCGGGGCCGGGGGCGCTGCTCCGCTGGCGCGTGGAGCTGGAGGACGGGGGGGAGATCGCGGAGGTGATCCCGAGGACCGGCGAGCTGACGACGCCCACGCTCGAGCCGGACTTCGAAGCCCGAAACTGGTCCGCCACCTAGCACCGGCGGGGGGCGCGGCTCCTTGACGCTCCCGGCCACGCGTGCTATTCCTGCCTCGTGTCGTCCGCGTCGCCATACGATTCGATCGCCCCGGAGGACGTCCAGCGCGGGCGCCTGCTCGCCGCGGTCGCCTACCTTCCCGGTCTCTGTCTCCTGGGGCTCCTCGGCGCTCCCGAGAACGCGTTCATCGGATTCCACGCCCGCCAGGGATTCCTGCTCTTCATGATCGAGATCGTGTTCGTGGTCTTCTTCTGGATCTACGACGTGACGCTGGGACGGATCCCGTACGTGGGGCCGTTCGTCGGATACCTGGTCAAGTTCCTCGTCTGGACCTCGATCCTGTGCGTGACCGCGTACAGCGCGGCCAAGGCGGCGAACGGTGAGGTGATGCGGCTGCCGTACCTCGGCACCCAGATCGAGCGGGTTCCGTTCTGATGTCTCCCGCGACGGAAAAGCGGTTCTGGCTGCTGCGGCGGCTCTCGAAGGTGATGAGCGTCCTGGCGTGGATTGTTCTCGTCATCGTGCTGCTCGTCGTGCCGGTCGGATTCGCGCGGGCGATCATCGCGCGGTCGCCGGAGGATTTCACCCAGACCCTGGCGTACGGAGTCTCGGGCGGGTTCATCTTCATCTATCTGCTCTACACGGCCCAATGGATCCAGGTGATCCTGGCGGTCGAGGAAAATACCAAGCAAGCGACGTATGTCCTGGAGAAGCTCACCACGCTGACGCAGCAGGTCCGCGACCGTCTGGGCGAGACCGCCGACCGCAGGGAATCAGGCGACCTTCCGGGCTGATCCAATCCAACGAGCGTTCCCAGGCCCGAGGGCGTACGGCGTTTGTCGTAGAAGAGATATTATGTCAACTACGATCCGGGGGAAGCTTGGCGTCCAAAGGTCAACGCTGAGGCCGGATCGCAGTTGTCATAATATCCTGTGGTTCCCCACCATGAGCCGGAACGGGATCAGTTACAGCTGATCGTGAGCACTTCCAGTCACCATCACCAAGTTCTTCTCGTTGCAACGTTGGTTGCGCTGACCATTTTCGGTTGCCCTCATCGTCCCCAGCCGGATTCTGTGCGGAAATCTTCCGAGCTGGGTGCTCCGTACTCCTTGGTAACCTACTATAGAGCCGCTCCATATGGACCACTCGCCGGCTCATTTGTTGGCTCCGTAGGTGGCAGGCGAGGGAAGGTGATGAGATTCTACGTGCTAAGGAAAGTGCGTCCGCGGTCGTTGCCGGAAGACTCGTTAGGTTTTCAAGCCTGGATGGCTGCGTCCAGGCGCGTCTATCTAGGCAGTGATGTTCCCGGTGATCCTGCTGCCCGGGCTCTCAGAATCGGAAGCCCTGAGGAGAGCGAGTTTACAGAGGTGCTGCGTCGGGCGGCAGCGCGGGACACTTCTGCGGCTACACCGTCGCATCTCAGGGCTCTAGCTATGCTCGCAATGGGTACAGTCCGTCTCCTCGAATTCAACAGGCCGGACAGCGCGTTCTGGTTCGATATGCCGTGAGCCTAGGAAGGGCCACGCATTGAACTCGAGATTCGTCATCATGGCCGCGCTCACGGTCGGATCCGTGGTCGGAAGCTACTTGCCGACGCTGTGGGGCGCGGGTCTCTTCTCGATGTGG
>VBOR01000031.1 GCA_005893165.1 Candidatus Eiseniibacteriota bacterium
CCTGATCCGATGAGCACCGGCACGAGCACACGAATCGACGGCCCGCTGGTCTATCTGGAATCCCCGGGGCCCGAGCATCTTCCGGCGATCTGGAAGGTCTACCTCGACGCGCCCGACTACTTCGAGGCTCTGACCGGCACCTCCGATTTCGATCCCACCGCGGTGGAGATGATGTACGAGGAGGCGCTCTCCGAGGACAGCCGGTACTACCTGGCGATTCGCCGGACCGACACCAAGAGCCTGATCGGAACGATCGAGTTCGAGGCGGGGGCCGATGAAGTGCCCGCGACTCTGAGAGGACTGGTGGTCGCGCAGGGAGAGCGTGCGAAGGGATTCGGACGCGCCGCGCTGGAGCTGGCGGAGGGTTTCCTCGCGAACGAGCTGGGGGTCTCCCTCATCGCGGCCGAGGTCCCGGTGGGCTACGACGACGGCGCCAGGTTCCTCGAGGCCCTGGGCTACCGGGAGCGCCGGCTCAAGTCGGCCGAGTTCCGCTGGGTGAAGCGGATCGCCGAGGCTTGACGCCTCGCGGCGCGGGCGCCTCGCTGCCCCGCGCCGTCAGGACCTCGTTCACCTTCATCGTCAGCGTTCCCACCTCGAAGGGCTTCCCGATCACGAAATCGATGGCGTGCGCTTCCATCACCTCGTCGCTCACGGTCGCGCCCCACCCGGTCACCAGTCCCAGGATGAGCCGCGCGCCCCCCTCGCGCCGCACGACCCGCGCGACCTCCCAGCCGCTCACGTCGGGCATGCCGAGGTCCGTGAGCACCGCGTCGAACTTGCCGCCCCGGAACTTCTGGATCCCCTCGCTGCCCCCGGTCGCCGTCACCACCACGTGCCCTTCGCGCTGCAGCGCGTCGCGCATGATCGAGACAAGATCCACCTCGTCGTCGACGACGAGGATGCGCGCCTGGTACGGCGCGGACACCCGCTCGGGGAGCGAGAGCGCGGGGCTCTGGGGGTCCACGGCCGGGAAACGCATGCGCACCACGGTGCCCGCCTGCTCCTTGGACTCCACCTCGATCGAGCCGCGATGCCGGCTCACGATCCCGTACACCATCGAGAGCCCGAGACCGTTCCCCGAGAGCCCCTTCGTGGTGAAGAAAGGCTCGAAGATCCGGCTCTTCACGTGCTCCGCCATGCCGATGCCGTTGTCCTCGACCTCGAGGATCGTCTCCGTCCCCCCCTGGAGCGCCCGGATGACGATCGAGCCTCCCATCGGGAGCGCGTCGACCGCGTTGAAGATCAGGTTCGTGAGCGCCTCGCGGATCTCGGCGCGCGTCCCCAGGATGGGGGCGGGATCCTTGGACTCGATCCGGATCTCGATCTTCACGCCGCGGCGCTGCGCTTCGTTCTTCCACTTGCCCTTCGTGATCTCGATCACCTCGGCCGCCACGGACGGGAGATGGAGCACCTCGTGCTGCAGCTCCTCACGGACGCGCGTGTACTGCTGGATCCGGCGCACGGTCTGCCCACCGTCCATGGCCGCCTGGCGGATCACCTCGAGCCCCGCCGTGACGTCGGGATCGGTGACGCGCATCTGGAGGAGCTGCGTGCGCCCCAGGATGATGCCCAGGTTGTTGTTGAAGTCGTGCGCGACGCCCGCGGCCAGCTCCCCGAGCGCCCGGAGCTTCTCCCCGCGGATGAGGCGCTCTTGCAGGTCGCGCTGCTCCGAGACGTCGGTGGCGAGAACCATCGTCGCCGGCGCGTTCTGGAAGAGGAGCCGCGCCGTGTGCACTTCGACGAAGATCTGCTTTCCGGACGGCTGGCAGATCTGGACCTCGATCTGGGTGTCCGGGGCCTCCTCGAGCGCCTTCCGGATCCTGTGCTCCGATTCCGGATCGAACACCTGGAAGGGATCCGGGCTCTGGAGCAGGGTCTCGGCGCCCTGTCCGGTCATCCGCTCGAAGGCGCGGTTCACGAAGACCGCGCGGCCCGATTGCACGATCAGGATGCCCAGCGGAGAGCTCTCGACCAGGATGCGGTACTTGGCTTCCGACTCGGCCAGCGCGTGGGTCCGGGCGAGGACGGTCGCCTCCAGGCTCTCGTTCAGGCGGCGGAGGTCCTCGCGACTGGCGAGGATCTGCCCCTGCTGCCGGTGGACCTCGTCCGACATGCGGTCGAAGTGCCATGCCAGGGTCTCGAGCTCGTCGCCGCTCCGGAGGTCCAGCCGCTGCGAGTAGTCGCCGCGCGCGATGGCGCGGGTCGCGACGACCAGCCGTTCGATCGGACGCGTGATGGCCCGGGCCGCGAACCGCGCGCCGATGATGCAGAGGATCGCGGCGACGAGGCCGGCCAGCACCAGATGGTGCGTCGTGCGCTGGATGTCCGTGTTCACCTCGGCGAGCGAGATGCCCACCCGGACGGTGCCCCACTTGACGGCGTGATCCTCCACGTAGACGGGAACGAGGAACTCGATCATGGGCGCCTCGCCCGCGTGCGGCGAGGGCACGATCATCCAGGCATCCTCGCGCGCCCGGGTCGCTTTCACGTCCGCGGGCTCTCGCGGCGGATGTCCGAAGGAGTTCCGCTCGCGGCTGTCGGCCGCGATCTGCCCTTCCTTGTCGTAGATCACCACGTAGGCCAGCTCGGCGCCGCCCCGGGAGCGGGCGGCCGCCTGGCTCAGCGCGACGTAGTTGTAGGAGAGGAGCGAGGGCGTGGAGAGCCACGCGATGCTGTGGGCGAGCGCGAATCCCTTCTCGCGCGTCTGGCCGAGGAGCGAGTCGGTCTGGTTCCGGACCACGTAGATGAGCGAAACGCCGACGAGCCCGACGACGATCAGGCCGAACGTGAGCACGATCCGCGTCTGGAGCCCGAACCGGCGCGCCGACGACGGATCAATGTAGCGCTTGTCTTGGCTCGCGGGCGACGGGCTTCCCAATGCGAAGTTTCTCCATGGCGAGGGTGGAGATTCCGAGCGGGTTCACTTCGAGCCCCGAGACGTCTTCCTTGAGCCCCACGAAGGTCGAGGAATGGAAGAGCGGAACCAACGGCGCCGCCTTCACCACCCGCGTTTCGACGGAGCGGTAGGCGTTCATCCGCACCTCGGGGTTGGCCGTGCGCTGGGCGACGTCGAGGAGCGAATCGACGGTACGGTCCGAGTACCGGAAATAATTCGTTCCGCTGGAGGAATAGAAGAGGGAGCGGAGGAAGGTGTCCGGGTCGGGGATGTCCGCCACCCAGGCGAGCCCGAAGAGCTGGGCGTTCCGGGCGGTGATGATGCTGTCGAGCTCGGTCCAGGACACGTACCGGAGCTTCACGTTGATTCCCGCCTCGGCGAGGGTCTTGACCATCATCGTGTCCACCTGGCGAACGCTCTGGTTCGCGGTGGATTTCCAGAGGGTCATCGTGGGAAGCGGATGGTTGGGCCCGTATCCGGCCATGGCGAGAAGCCGGCGCGCGGCGCCGGGATCGTGCGGATAGGTCCTGGGCTCGGGAGAGTATCCGGGCAACCCGGGCGGCAGGATTCCCTGCGAGAGCACCTTGCCGGCGGGCCAGAGATTCAGCATCTGGTCGCGCCCCATCGCGAGCGCGATCGCCTGGCGCACCCTCCGGTCGTCCAGCGGCGGCTTTCTCACGTTCATGCCGATGAAGGAGAGGCTGAGGTCCTGCCAGCGGACGATGCGGATGTCCGGATGCCCGCTCACTTCGGCGAGCAGGTTCAGGGGAAGGTTGGCCATGGCCGCGCTGCCGCTCAGGAGCGCGCGCGCCCCCTCGGTGTCCACGCCCTCGACGCTCTTCTTCGGCGTGTAGAAGACGATCGAGTCGATCGCGGGCTCTCCCAGGAAATATCTCGGATTGGAGGCGAGGACGAGCGCCTCGTCCCGCTGGTAGGCGAAATGGAAGGGACCGCACCCCACCGGATACTGCCCGAACGGATGGTTTCCCTCGACGCACTCGCGCGGCACGACCGAGGCCTGGTCGAGCGCCAGCGCGCTGAGGAGGGCGCTGTAGGGGCGGCTGAGCCTCACCTCGAGGCGGTAGCGGTCCAGGGCGCGGATTCCGCGGATGGCCTTCGCCTGTCCCGAGACGAACTCCGGCACACCGACGATCGCGTCGAGATACCCGGCGGCGAGACCGTGCGAGCGATACGGCTCCCTGAAGAGCCGGGTGAGGCTGTACACGAAGTCGTTCGCTTCCACCTCCCGGCCGTTGTGGAATCGGACGCCCCGGTGAAGCTGGAACTGGTACACCATGCCGTCGCGCGAGATCGTCCAGCTTTCCGCGACCTGAGGAACCGGCTCGAGGTCCGAGGTGAGGCCGACGAGCGGACTGAAGATCTGGGCGATCACGATCGAGGAGTAGGCGTCCGAGGCCAGCGCGGGATCGAGCGAGCCGAGGGGCTCGCTGTAGTAGCGAAAGACCTCGGGCCTTCCGGGCCGAAGATCCGGCGAATCGTCCGCGTCGGAGCTGGCCGGCGCATCGGCGGAGCGAGACGGGAGCCCGAGGAATCTCGGCGCCGCCATGGCGCCCACGATGAGCAGGATGAGAGCCGCCGTGATGACGACGGGGCCCAGCTTGGGATCGAATCTCAGCTTCTTTCCGGGCACCCTGACCCTCCCCTCCCGCGAGGCGCCGGACCGGTCTCGGCATCGCAGGGCCGACAAATCAGATACACGCCTACCGATGTCTCGATCGGGGGCTTACGGGGAATCTATCGACGCCGTGAAGTTGGTACTTGAGGCTAAGTTGCGGCCCGCGCGGGCGGGTAGAGTGGGCCTAAGCTACGGAGACAGAAGGTGTTGCGGAGCCTAAAATGCATCATTCTTCTTGGCTTTCCTGCGCGGCGGCCGGGCCGGTTCGGAGCTGTTTGATGCGACCCCGGCGCTTCTTCTTGGCGATGCGGGATTCGGCGGATCCAAGCGTCGGTTTCGTCGCCTTCCGTTCCTTCTTTGGAAGGAGCGCCCGTGCCACGAGCGAGCGCAGCCGCTCGAGCGCCGCCTCCTTGTTTCGGGACTGGCTGCGATGGCGCTGGCTCACCACGCGAAGGAATCCGCCCGGGCCGATCCGGGAATGAAGCGCGGACTGGATCCGCGCGATCTCGGCCGGCGTGAACGCGGCGGAATCCTCCACCTTCCAGCGCGCTTCGACCTTGGTCTCCACCTTGTTCACGTTCTGACCGCCGGGGCCGCCGGCGCGCGAGGTTTGGAATTCGATCTCGCGGAGCGGGACGAGGTTCGGCGTGGAGCCGTGCCCCGATTCCGGATCCTCAGGGCTCAAGGAGGAAGATTTCCGATTGGGCGGGCTCCGGCGTGCGGAGCGGGCGCCCGCCGCTCATGGCTCGGATTCGCCGGGCGGGCCCAGCGTGCGGTCCTGTCCGTTCACGTTCTCGAGCAGGTGACGCATCACCGCTTCGCGGAGCGCCGGCAGCCCCTCCCTCGTCAAGGCGGACGCGAAGACCGCGCCCGGGTATTGCGCCCGGAGCCCCAGGAGCGAGACCTCGTCCGTCACCGAGTCGATCTTGTTGAAGACGGAGAGCCGGGGGCGCTGAAGCGCGCCGATCGACTCCAGCACGTTCTCGACCGCCTGGATGTGGCCTTCGACGTCGGGCTCCGTGGCGTCCACGACGTGGAGCAGGAGATCGGCCTCGGCGACCTCCTCGAGCGTGGCGCGGAACGACGCGACGAGATGCGGCGGGAGCTTCCGGATGAATCCCACGGTGTCGGTGAGGAGGGCACGGGCGCCGCGCTCCACGGAGAAGACGCGCGTCGTGGGGTCGAGCGTGGCGAAGGGCTGATCCTCGACGTACACGCTGGCGCGGGTCAGCGCGTTGAAGAGGGTTGATTTCCCCGCGTTGGTGTATCCGACCAGCGAGACCTTGTAGCAATCGCGCCGTCCGCGGCGCTGCACGCGCCGCTCCTTCACGACCGCTTCCAGCTCGCGCTTCAGCTTTCCGATCCGCTCCCGGACCCGCCGCCGGTCCACCTCGAGCTGTGTCTCGCCGGGTCCCCGGGTTCCGATGCCGCCTCCGAGGCGCGAGAGGTGCTCCCACATGCGCGTGAGCCGCGGAAGCAGGTACTGGAGCTGCGCCAGCTCGACCTGGATGCGGGCCTCGCGCGTCCTCGCGCGCCTGCTGAAGATGTCGAGGATGAGTCCCGTCCGGTCGACGACCTTCATGTTGAGCTGCTCGCCGAGATTCCGGCTCTGGGCGGGGGAGAGATCGTCGTCGAGAAGGAGCAGCGTCGCCTGCTCCTCGCCGGAGAGGGTGCGCACCTCGTCGATCTTGCCCTTGCTGAGGAACGTGGCGGCCCGGACGGACCCGCGGCGCTGCACCACCTCGCCGCGCACCTGAGCGCCCGCGGTCTCCGCGAGGAGACGCAGCTCCGTCAGGCACTCGCCATTCATGGCGTGGCGCGGCCGCGTCTCGCGGCCGGCCAGGATCGCGCGCTCCCTAAGCGGGCGCGATCTCCAGCTCGTAGGGGACATGCGTGAGGTTCTCGAAGCTCCCATCGTGATGAGCGTAGATGACGTCCTCGATCCGCACACCCAGTCCACGGGAAGGATAATAGAGTCCCGGCTCGACGGTGAAGAGCGATCCGGGAAGGATCAGGTCGGGATTCGATGCGGCGCTCAAGCGCGGGCGCTCGTGGACCTCGAGGCCGATTCCGTGCCCCAGTCCGTGCACGTACCCTTCCTCGACCCGCTCGTCCTGCCGGATCGTGCGGTGCCCGTGCGACTCGAAGAGGTCGCAAACCGATTCCTGGTAGACGCGCCCCGGCGTTCCCACCGCCAGGCGGTCCACCGTCGTCCGGACGGCGTCGTGCACCAGCGTGTGGAGCTCCTTCAGCTCCTGGGGGGCCCGGCCCACGCAGTAGGTCCGCGTCACGTCGAAGTAGTAGCCGCCGTTCTCCTGCGCGGGATAGAGGTCCACGACGATGGGGCGCCCCTCCTCGAGCACGTCCTTGTCGTTCCCTTCGTTGTGCGGCACTCCGGCGTCGCGGCCCATCGCGATGATGTTTCCGTGCGGCTCGACCAGGCCGGCCTCGAAGAAGACGCGCCGGACTTCGCGGCGGAGCCTCCCGATCGTGACCGGGCCTTCCCCGTCCCTGAGCTTCTTTCCTTCGAGCCGGGCGCCCTGGATGATCTCGCGGATCCGGGCGTACGCCCGCTCGCAGACGGAGGCGACCGTGCGGACCGTCTTGACCTCATCCGGATCCTTGGTGCTGCGGGCCAGCTCGAAGAGCCCCGGGTCCTGGTCCTCCACGATCTCCAGGTCGGGCTTCATCTCCCGGAGGTGGTTCAGGACGTGGTAGTACCAGCCCAGCTGGACCACGCCGTCCACCAGCACGCGGCCGCGGATCCCCAGCGTGTCGAGGACCTTCTGGATGAGGCGCGCCGTGGCCTTGATCTGGCTTCCTTCGTCCTCGAGCAGCTTCATCCACCCCAGCGAGCCGTAGTCCCCGAGCGCGAATCCCGTGGCCGCCGCGCTGTCGCGCTCCATTGCGTGATGGACGAGGTAGGGTTTCTGCCCCGGTCGCCAGACCACGATGCCCTTCAGGTGCGCACGCGGTCCGGTGAGGTAGCGGAACGTCGGGCTCATGTGCTCGCCCTGGAGCACGATCGCGGCGCCGAGGCCACGCTCGTTCATGAGATGGTCGATGTCTCGTTTCATGTTTGTCCCTTCACGTCCGGAAGAGAACGGACTCGTTGGAAAAGAGCCGGGTCGCGATGACGAACATGATCGCGGCGACGACGGCGCTCATGCCCAGGGCGACGGCGGCATGCATGGGTACGACCGTGTCGGTCAGGATCTCGCGCTGGAGGAGCGCGGTGTTCAGGATCGGGATCATGAAGCGCTCCATCGGTGGAGCTCCGAGCTGCCGGAAGCTGATGAGCCCCAGGACGACCGCGGCCATGTACACGTAGGTCGCATACGTCTGGCCCTCCCGCATGCTCCGCGCGAAACACCCGAGCGCGACCAGCGCCGCGCTCAGGAAGATCGCGGTGGGAAGGATGGTGAGCAGGATGAAGAATGCCTGATCAGGCCGGATCGTGAGCTGCACCGACTGACTGGAGAGCGCCGGCATCAGTCCCGCGAGCACGGTGAAGTTGAACCAGAGCCCGAAGATTCCGACCAGGCCGGCGGCGAGCGCGGTCGCGATCACGGCCAGCACCTTCCCCAGAACCAGATCCCTCCGCGGCGTGGACGTGGCGAGAAGCGTCTCCAGGGTGCTCCGCTCCTTCTCCCCGGTAGTCGCGTCGATGGCGAGGTGCATCGTTCCCGCCGCCACCATGAAGACCAGAATGTAAGGAATGATGAACGCGGCCATGAAGCGCCCCTCCTCCGCCTTGGAGGAGACGTCGCGCGTCTCGACCGCGACGGCGGGCGCCTGAGCGACGGGGGCCCCATGACTCCTCGCCCAGAGCACGGTCAGCTCGCGCCGCACCTCGTCCAGGGCGGGACGCAGCTTCTTCTCCGCCGCCGAGGACTTGTGGTCCGCGTCCTTGTAGAGCAGCTCCACCTTCACGGAGTCGCCGCGCGGAATCGATTGGGCGATCCCCGGCGGAATGGAGAGCACCGCGTCCACGCCCGCTGATTCCAGATTCGGCGGCACGCGGTCCAGCGATACGGTCGTGACCCCTTCCATCGATTTCAAGGCCGGGACCAGCCCGGGAAGCTGCGCCTCGCCGACGAGGCCCACCCTCACCTGCATGGCTCCCTCGTCCTTCTTGTTCTGGGACTCGATCCACCCCATCAGGAGCATGATCCCCGGGTAGAGAACGAGGGGCACGACGAACACCGCGATGATGGTGCGGCTGTCGCGCAACGCGTCGCGCAGCTCCTTCCGGCAGACCGACCAGGCTCGGGATCTCATGGCCGCACCGGCTCCCCGCGTGCCGCTTCCTCGCGGAACACTTTGTCCACCGTGCTCACGAATACGTCCTCCAGGGATCCCCCGCCGTTGCTCTGCCGCAGCGAATCCACGCTCCCTTTCGCGAGGATCGAGCCGCGCTCGATGATCGCGATCTCGTCGCAGATCCGCTCCGCCTCCGTCATGATGTGGGTCGAGAAGATGATCGTCCTTCCTTTCGATTTCAGATCCAGCACGATCCGGAGCACCTCGCGGGCGCCCATCACGTCGAGCCCCGACGTGGGCTCGTCGAAGATCAACACGGGCGGATCGTGGAGCACGACGCGGCAGAGCGAGAGGCGCTGCTTCATCCCGGTCGACATCCTCCCGACCCGCTTGTCGAGAAAATCGGCAAGCTGGAAGGAGACCTGTAATTCGGCGATGCGTCCGGCGATGGAGGCTGGCGACATCCCGGCCAGCTCCCCGAAATAGGTCAGGAGCTCGCGCCCGGTCAGACGGTCGTAGAGTTTGGTGTCTCCCGACAGGTATCCGATCCGCTTCCGCACCTCGCCCGGATTCTCGTTCACGTCGATTCCGTCGATGCGGGCGGTGCCCGAGGTCGGGTAGAGAATCGTGGCCAGCATGCGGAGCGTCGTGGTCTTGCCGGCGCCGTTTCGTCCCAGGAGCCCGAAGACCCGTCCGGGGGAGCACGTGAAGGAGACGTTGCTGACCGCCGCGATGTCGCCTTTCTTCCGGTCGTGGAAGGTCTTACAGAGGTCGAGAACTTCGATCAAGTGGGTCTCCGGAAGCGTTGCGTGGTGGAGGCGGCCCGAAGGGCCGAAGCGCGATGAGTCTAGAACCTTGCGCGCCTGGTGTCAACGCCGAGAGCATGTTGCTTGTGAGAATCCGGCCTTGATGCGGTGCGTCTAAATCATTTAGTTTGCGCCTTCGAGACTGGGGTCCCGCGAGGACCCGCGTCACAAGGGCGTTTGCATCATCGGTGCGGTCCAACTCATCGTGCAAGGAGTCTTTCCCCATGGCCGATTCGGTAATCCAGGTGAGCGACAGCACATTCGACTCCGAGGTGCTCCAATCGAAGGTTCCGGTCCTCGTCGATTTCTGGGCGGAATGGTGCGGCCCGTGCCGCATCGTGGCCCCAGTCGTCGAGGAAGTCGCGAAGCAGTACCAGGGCAAGGTGAAGGTGGCGAAGGTGGACGTGGACCAGAACCAGCGGATCGCGGCCCAGTACTCGATCCGGAGCATTCCAAGCCTCTATGTCTTCAAGGGGGGCAAGATCGTCGAGCAGATCGTCGGCGCGGTCCCCAAGCATCAGATCATCTCGGTGCTCGACGGGGTGCTTTCGACTGCGGGGGCTTCCCCCTCGGGCGGAACGGCGGCCTAGACCACCGACTCGGGACAGATCGGGCGGCACGCGCAGATCGAGCAGTTGCGGATGGTCGGCTGGGCGTGAAAATCACCGGAGCGAACGGACTCGGCAATCGCGCGGACGCGGTCCCGGGTCCGTTCCAGTTTGTCCTCGGTGCGCGTGGAGGTTCCCACCGTGCCGCTCAGCACGTAGCGCAGATCGAGGCGCGCGGGCCTCACGCGCTGGAGCTCCTTGTGCGCGAGGGCGTAGATCGAAAGCTGTAGATTGTCCCGCGCCTTCTGATCCGCGTTCTCGTCCTCCTCCAGCTCGCTCGTCTTGTAGTCCGTGATGGTGGTCCCCGCGGGTCGGTCGTCCACGCGGTCCATCCTTCCCGACACGACCACGTCCCCCAGCCGGAACCGGAACGTACGTTCCACGTCGGTGGGCGGAGGCTCGCCCTCGATCTCGCGCTGGACGAACGCGCGCAGCGCCTCGACGCCCTGGTCGAATCGCCTTCGCGCGTGATCTTCCGAGCGATAGCCTTCGCTCCTCCAGTTGCTGCGGAACACCTCGACCACCTGATCGAACGTCGGACGCTGCCCCAGCCGGTGGCGGTCCAGGGCGAACGCCACCGCCTGGTGCATGGCGTTCCCGAAGTTCACGCGGTGGTCCAGGGTGAGAATCGGATCGATCGAGAGCACGTGGAGGAAGTGGTACTTGAGCGGGCACGTATCGTAGTCCGCGATTCGCTGGTGGCTGAGATGGATCGGCTCGCGGGCCGCGGGGCGCTCCAGCCGGGGCAGACCGTCCGGCCCTTCGACGATATGGGCCTCCAGCTCCTCCATCGCCCTCCGCCTCCTGCCGGGAGGCACCGGCTTCCCGAGGTCGAACGCCTCGGAGAGAAACTCGCTCCGGGCGCGGAGGATCTTTCCGCCGTAGTCCGCCGCGTGCGTGGTGATCAGCTCCTCCTTCGCGCGCGTGAACGCCACGTAGCAGAGCCTTCGCTCCTCCTCCTTATGAAGCTCGGGACTCGACTCCTCCCCCGGCGCCAGCTCCACCGGGACGTCCAGGCCGCGCCCCCAGCTCCTGAGGGGAAACAGGTCGTTGGCCGCCTGCACGAGGAAGACGACGGGGAACTCGAGCCCCTTGGCCCGATGGATGGTGAGCACCTGGACCACGTCCGACTCCTCGCTCAGATCCGCCACGGCGGGGTCCTCGCCGTGATCCATGACCATGCTCAGGTGCCGGAGGAAGAGCGGCACGCGATCCACGACGGCGACCGATCCGAACACCTGCACGAGCCGGAAGAACTTCACGATGTTGCGGGCCTGGATCTCGTCCTCGAAATGGGTCGGGGTGCGAAGACGCTTGATGATTCCGCGTCGCTCGAGATACGCGCGGAGCACCTCTCCGGTCCGGTGGTCGCGCGCCAGGCTCCGGAGCGCTTCGAGGTCCGCGAGCATCGCCTGGATCCGGGTACGCCCCTCCTCCGAGATCTCGATCGCCGTGCCGCCGCGCGCGACCCGCTCGAGCAGGGGACGCAGCCTCCCCGTCTCGACAGGGAGCGCGTGCACGAGACGGTTCAGATCTTCGCCCGGTACGTCGTAGGCGTTCTGGGCCAGGAGGTAGAGGTGCTCCTCCCGGGCACCCTGGGAAAGCGAATAGAGAAGCGCGACCAGCTCGCGGATCTCGGGACGCTGGAAGAGGCCCCGGTTCCCGGAGAAGTAATAGGGAACCCCTTGCTCGTCCAGGGCGCGAAGGAACGGCTCGGCATTCCGGTTCGTGCGCACGAGGATCACGAAGTCGCGGCACCGCCGCTTCCCTGAATCGACTGCGGCGCGGATCTCCGACGCGACCCAGGCCGCCTCTTCCTCCTGGGTGGGAAACTCCTGGAGCCGGGTCGCGACACCGGTCCGCTCCGTGACCAGCTCCTTCGAAATCCCGATGCGCTTCTCCAGCCGCTCCCGGTTCACGAGGATGAGCCGGCGCGCCGCACGCAGGATCTCGCGCGTGGAGCGGTAATTCCGCGTGAGGACGATGGAGCGGGCGTCGGGGTAGTGCTCGTTGAATTTCAATATGTTCTGGAGGTGGGCGCCTCGGAAGCGATAGATGCTTTGATCGTCGTCCCCCACCACGACCAGGTTCCGGTGCCCGGCCGTGAGGCGCCGCACGATCTCGAACTGCACCGGATTCGTGTCCTGGAACTCGTCCACCAGGACGTACCGGAAGCGCTCCTGGAACGTGCGGAGGGCGGCCGGGCTTTCGTCGAAGAGACGGAGCGTGAGGGCGAGGAGATCTCCGAAATCCACGAACCCCTTGCTCCAGAGGAGGCGGTTGTAACGCTGGCCCGCGGTCGCAAGCTCGAGGTATCGCTTGCCGCGGTCCACGTCGGCGGGCTGCGCCCCCGCGGTCGCCAGGATCCCCTCGGCGAACTCCCGCAGCCGCTCCGCGGGGATGGGATAGTCCTTGAGCTTGTTGAAGAACCGCACCAGCTCGCGAAGATATTTCGTGGGATCGGAGAGGGGCGAATACCGCGAGAGCCCCAGCTCGTTCAAGTTCTCCGAGAGGAAGAGCGCCTGCGCGGTCTGGTCCAGGACCGTGAATCCAGGAGCGATCCCGATCTCGATCCCGAAGCTCGAGATCACGTCCTCTCCGAACGCGTGGAAGGTGGAGATGTACGTGTCGGCGTAGCCGTAGGGAACCAGCACGTCCACGCGCTCCTGCATCTCGGCCGCCGCCTTCTCGTTGAAGGTGAGGGCGAGAATCTGCGACGGGCGGGCGCGGCCGGAGGCGATGAGATGCGCGATCCGCCGGGCGATCACGGTGGTCTTGCCGGTTCCCGCGCCCGCCACGATGAGGAGCGGGCCCTGGTCGTGCTCGACCGCGTCGCGCTGATCCGGGTCGAGCCCCAGGAGCTCCGAGGGCTCCGAGGGCTCGCGGAAATCCAGCTCGAGCTCGCCGGCACCCGTGCCGGAGCCCGTGAGGGCGCTTTCACGCACTCCGTCGCCGGTCATCGCGGGAAGAGAAGGAACGCCAGAGAAACCAGCGGCGCGTAGACGCAAAAGAGAATCATGCAGAAGCCGAGAATATCACGGAAATCGAGTTTCGCCGCAGCGAGGAGCGGAATCGCCCAGAAGGGCTGGATGATGTCGGTCATCATGTCCCCCCACGCGTACGCCGTCACCACCTTCGCCGCCGGGACCCCGAGCCTCTTCCCCGCCTCCATGATGTAGGGCGCCTCGATGGCCCACTTGGACCCGCCGGAGGGGACGAAGTAGTTCACGAGGCCGGAGTACCAGTACACGATCGCGGGATACGTTCGCGCCGAGGCCCCCGCCACGAAGAGGCCGGCCAGCGCCTCCGCGAGGCGCGTCTCGCGGATGATCCCGTACATCCCGGCGTAGAGCGGAAACTGGAGAATGATCCCGTGCAGGAGCCCGCTCGCCTCCTCCGCCGCGGCCACGAGGGACGCGGGAGAGGGATGGAGCGCGATCGCGAGCCCCATCATCACGAAGTTGAGCGCGTTCAGCGTTACGGGATGCTGCTCCCGCGCCACGTACGCGGCGAGCCAGGTCAGCGCCAGCGCTCCAAAGGAAAGATTCACCCACCGCGAATGCTCGAGCCTCGCCGCGAAGGTGAGCCGCGAGGCGGCGGGACGCGGGGGAGGCTCGAAGACGTGGATCGCCTGAAGCTGCGCGGGTGTCGCTTCCACGGTTTCCTTGTGCGCGGGGTGGAGGAGCGGCGTGACCACGGCGAAGACCAGGATGACGCACGCCACCAGGATGAGATTGAAGGGGGCGAACACGGTCTCGCCCATCGGGATGAGGCCGATCTGGGACTCGAGGAAATGCCCCGGCGTGGCGACGAGCAGCGGCGCGGAGGCGGAGAGCCCGGCGTGCCAGGTCGTTCCCATTCCGAGGTACGCGGCCGCGACCAGGAGGCGGTAATCCGCGCCGGAGCGCCTTCGCCCCATCTCGCGCACGAGGACGGCGCTCCCCACGACGCTGATTCCCCAGTGGAGGAGCGCCAGGAGCATCGAGGAGAGCGCGACGAGCAGCACCGACTGTCGCGGAGTGCGCGGCCGCGACGCCAGCCAGGCCAGCGCGCGGCGGACCGGAGGGGAAACCGCGACGATGGCCCCCGTGAACATGATCAGGGCCATCTGCATCGAGAAGGGAAGCAGCTCCCAGAATCCGTCGCCCCACGCCTCGATGCAGCGGATGAAGGAAGCGCGCCCCACGGTCATCCCGAGCACGAGAACGATCAGCGTGAGGAGCCAGGCGATGGTGAAGGTGCCGGGGACCCAGCGCTGCGTCCATTCGGTGAGCCGCGTGGCCGCGCGCGAGAATGCGGCGTGGATCGGCATGAGAGCCGCACGCTATCAGATGGGTTCGGGGCGTGCAACGCGCCCCCCTGCCGCCGCCGCGCGTTCGCGGCGCGTGCAACGCGAGGGGAGCGGGCGTAGAATGCGCGGCATGAACGCCGAAGGGGCCGTGATCGGCTCCGGGAGAGCCGGCCTCCCCGGCATCCCGGCCTACCTGACCTCGGTATTCGAGCTGGGCCGGCGCTCGCTCAAGCCCGCGCTCCCCGCGCTCGCGTTCCTCTACTTCTACCGCCTGGGAATGGGCGCGTACATGGCGCTCTCCGATTACTCCTTTCCACAAGGAAAGGACGCGCTCGGCGCGTTCGGTCCGCAGCTGGCCATCATCGCGAGCTTCCTTCCCCTTCTCGTGCTCATCTACACGCCGTTCCTGCCGCTGCAAGACAGCCTGCTCCGCGGCCAGGCGATGAGCTTTCTGGCGGCGATCCGCCGCGTGCTCGAGGAATCGGTGGATTTCATGCTCTCCGGCATCGTCCAGGCGCTCGTCCTGTTCGTTCCTTTCGTCGTGATCGGTGGCGTGGCGGGCGTTCTCCTCCCGGCGGGGGGCGGAGAGACGAATTCCCCGCGCATGATCTTCCTGGCCCTCACGATGCTCGCGATCCTCGGATGGACGGTGCTCGCGACCTTCTTCATGATGTTCGCGACGCCCGCCGTGGTGCTCGAGGGCGAGGGGCCGGTGCAGTCGCTCAGGACGAGCGCCCACCTCGCGTCGAGGAACTTGGGCGGCATTCTGGGACGCCTCCTCGCGTTCGCATTTCTCATGACGTTCGCGTACGTGGTGGCCACGATCCCGGCCTCGATCCTGGGCGCGGTGGAGCGGACCGCGGAGGTGACGTCGGCGCCGATCAAGATCGCGAGTGTGATCTGGACGAGCGCCGTGGACACCCTGTTCTTTCCCTTCTGGATCGCGGCGCTGATGGTGCTCTACCGGTCGCTCCGGCCCGCGGCGGAGATCCGCTCCCAGGCGCCGGTCGAGCTCGGGGAGGAATACCGCCCCGCAAGCGCCGTGCGCGCCCCCTTCGAGTAATCCCGTGACTTCGCCCGCCGTCGTTCATTCCGACGGCTACTTCGCCGACATCGGCGTGCACGTCTTCCCCATGCGGAAATTCCGGCTCCTCCGCGAGGAGATCGTGCGGCGCGGGCTTCTGGCCGACTCGGACATCCTGGTCCCCCAGCCCGCCACCCCCGAGCAGGTGCTCCGCGTCCACGATCGCGCGTACGTGGACAAGCTCACGCTGGGGCGCCTCTCCGTGCTGGAGGAGGCGCTCCTCGAGCTTCCCTACTCGAAGCAGCTCGTCGACGCTTCCTTCCTCTGCGCCGGAGGGAGCATCCTCGCGGCGCGCGAGGCGCGGACGCGCGCCGTCGGCATCAATCTGGGAGGAGGATTCCACCACGCTTTTCCAGATCACGGAGAGGGCTTCTGCGTCTTCAACGACGTGGCGATCGCGATCCGCGCGCTGCAGCACGAGGGGCTCGTCCGCCGCGCCGCGGTGATCGATCTGGACGTGCATCAGGGAAACGGCACCGCCGCGATCTTCCGCGACGATCCGAGCGTCTTCACCTTCTCGATGCACGACGAGGACAACTACCCCGCGATCAAGCCACCGAGCGACCTCGACGTGGGCTTGGACAAGGGGACTGCGGGAGCGGAATATCTCGCCGCGCTGGAGCGCCACGTGCCGGCGATCCTGGACCGCCACCGTCCCGATCTCGTCGCGTACGTCGCGGGAGCGGATCCCTTCGAGGAGGACCAGCTCGGCGGCCTCAAGCTCACGCGGGAGGATCTGAGGCGGCGCGACCGCGTGGTGTTCGACACCGCCGCTTCTCGCGAAATTCCCGTCGCGGCGTTCCTGGCCGGGGGCTACGCCCTGAAGCTGGAGGACACGGTGGGCATCCATGCCGACATGGTCGAGGGAGCCTTCCAGACAGCGCGGGCGTGATTTTTCGAAGGCGCGTTCCAGACAGCTCAGGCTTGATTTCCTCAGTCATATCGCTTATGATCACAATGACTTGCCCGAACTCACCGCCAAACCCGTAGCCGTAACTCCTTCCCTCGCAGGCCAGTTGGAGGCCGGGGCCGACGCTCGCCTCGGGGTGGCTCTCCACTGGCTCTTCCGCATCGGCGTGTTCATGGAATTCGTGGGCCACGGCGCCGCCGGCTGGGCGATGAAACCGGCCTGGGCGAAATATTTCATGGTCTTCGGATTCGACGAGCACACGACCTACGTCCTCATGCCGATCGTCGGGGCGATCGACGTCGCCCTGGGGATCCTGGGGCTGGTGAGCCCCCGGCGCTGGGCGCTCCTCTACTGCGCCGCCTGGGGGCTGATGACCGCCATGCTCCGGCCGATGGCCGGGGAATCCTTCTGGGAGGTCCTGGACCGCGCGGGCAACTACGGCGGCCCCTTGGCGTTCCTGATCCTGAGCGGATGGCCGCGCACCGCGCGCGCCTGGACCGAGCCGATCCGCTGGCGCCCGATCACCCGCACGGCGCTCCGGAACGTGGCCGTGGTGCTCCGCTGGATCACGGTCCTGATCCTGATCGGGCACGGCGGCTACGGAGCTTTCTTGCACAAGCCGCTCCTCCTCGATCAGTACACGCGCTCGGGCCTGACCTCGCTACCGGCCGTCGGATCGAGCGTTATGCCGGGGTTGGGCTGGCTCGAGATCGCCCTCGGCATCGCGATCGCGCTGCGGCCCCTTCGGGCTCTGGTTCTGGTAGCGTGCATCCTCAAGATCGGTACGGAACTGCTCTATCCCGTCACGGGTTATCCTCTCTACGAGTTCGTGGAGCGAGGGTTCACCTATGTGGCGCCCTTCGCGCTCTTCCTCCTCACTCCCTATCTGAACGACCCATCGTCGAAAGGCTGACCGTGGAACCAAGAAGCAGAATCACCCTGGCGCTCCTCCTCGCGGCCCTCATCGCCATCGCGGTCGCGCCGGCTCGCGGCGAGGAGTCCGAGAAGGCGTCCGCCGCCAAGTCCCCGGTCCCGATCGAGGCCGCCGAGAAATCCCCGAAGGGCTACATCCCTCACCAGGTGGACTCGCTCCTCATCCAGGATCTCAAGGAGGGCGGCTACGTCATCCTGTTCCGTCATGCGATCACGAACTGGAAGGAACGCGACGTCACCGAGGGAGACTTCGCGAGCCGGGACCATCAGCGGAATCTCACCGAGGCGGGACAGGCCGAAGCCGCCATGCTCGGCCAGTCGCTCCGGGTGCTCAACATTCCGATCGAGAAGGTGCTCACGAGCCCGATGTGGCGCTGCCGCGACACGGCGCAGTTCGCGTTCGACCGCTACGACACGACCGGCGTCCTCTACTGGAAGGGGCCGGCGTTCCGTGAGAAGCGGATCGCGATGATCAGCACTCCGCCCGCGAAGGGGAAGAACCTCGTGCTCGTGGTGCACCAGGATCAGTGGATCCCCATCGTTCCGGGCCTCCGGCGCGACCTGCTGGGCGAGGGGGACGCCCTCGTCATCAAGCCCAAGGGGAACGGCAAGTTCAAGGTCGTGACGCAAGTGACGCCCATGGAATGGGCCAATCTCGCCGGCGTGTCGCCCATCATTCTGGATGGCATGACGCCCGACAGCACCTTGTATCAGACCCTCCAGCGGCCGCCCAAGGAGCGGTGAGCCCCGCCTGCCGGTAGCGTCGCCTGACGCGGAGTTGAATAGAAGAAGGGCGGGACCGAAAGGCCCCGCCCTCGTTTCATGCCGCCGGCGCCGTCTGCCGCGCCGCCGCCTTCGCTTCTAGTACATGTCCTCGTAGCCGCCACCGCCGCCATGCGGCCCGGCAGGAGCGCCCTTCTTCTTCTCGGGAATCTCGACGACCAGAGCCTCGGTCGTGAGGAGCAGAGCCGCCACCGACGCGGCGTTCTGGAGCGCCGACCGCGTCACCTTGGTCGGATCCACCACGCCCGCCTCGAAGAGGTCCTCGAACTTCTCCGCTTCCACGTTGAAGCCGACCGTGTCCTTCTCCTTCTT
>VBOR01000073.1 GCA_005893165.1 Candidatus Eiseniibacteriota bacterium
CGGGTCGTGCGGTAGCCTTTCGCCGAGCCGGCCGGCCCTCGCCGAGCCGGCCCGCGCCGGCACCCACCCGCTAGCGCACGACGATCGTCCCCTCCATACCCTTCTGGTGATGCTTCCCGACGTGGCAGAAGAACTCGAATTGCCCGCGCTGGGTCGGGGTGAAGCGCGCGTGCTTCGTGCGATGGAAGCTCATGAATCCCGTACCCTCGCTCACGGCGAGCCCCGCGTCTCCCTCGTTGCAGGTGAACGTGTGCGGGACGAAGAAGCTCTTGAAATGTAGCGTCACGTCCACCGGAACGCCCTGCTTCACCACGATCCGGTTGGGCTTGAAGTAGTAGGAGTGGACGTCCACGTCCACGACCTGCACGCCCGCCGAGTTGGTTCGCGCGGTCATCTCGCTGACGGGGAGCTTGGTCCCCGCGGTGCCGCACCCGCCCGAAGCCAGAGCCAGAGCGAAGAGCGCGAGCGGAAGCCGAGCGATCCCCAGCCCCATCGCGCGGCCATTTCTCCGTAGCATCACATCCCTCCTATGGGTTGACCGACTTGAACACGAGGCAGGCGTTGGTTCCTCCGAACCCGAAGGAGTTGGAGATGAGGGTGCGCACGGGGACGGTGCGGCCGACGCCCGGCACGTAGTCCAGGTCGCACTCGGGATCGGGGTGGTCCAGGTTGGCGGTCGGGGGAAGGAATCCCTCCGAGACCGAGAGCGAAGCGATGGCGGCTTCCATGGCGCCCGAGGCGCCGAGCGCGTGGGCATGGAGCCCCTTCGTTCCGCTCACGGGCACGCGCCGCGCACGCGCCCCCAGGACCTCCTTGATCGCGAGCGTCTCCGTGCGGTCGTTCAGCACCGTCGAGGATCCGTGCGCGTTCACCGCCTCGACCTCCTCCGTCGTGAGCCCGGCGTCGCGAAGCGCCAGGCGCATCGCGCGCGCGGCGTCCCGCCCCTGGGGCTCCGGCGCCGTCATGTGGAAGGCGTCGTTCGTCGTGGCGAAGCCCGCGATCTCGGCGTAGATCCGCGCGTCGCGCCGGAGCGCCGACCCCAGCTCCTCCAGGACGAGGATCGCGGCCCCCTCCGCCATCACGAAGCCGTCCCTCTTCGCGTCGAAGGGACGCGAGGCCCGCGCGGGCTCGTCGTTCAGGGTGGACATCGCCTTGATCACCGTGAAGGCCGCGAAGGTCAGAGGAGCCAGCGGGGCCTCGACACCCCCCGCGATCATCGCGCGCGCGTCGCCGTTCCGGATGGCGCGGTAGGCTTCTCCGATCGCGATCGCGCCCGAGGCGCAGGAGTTGGAATTCCCCAGCACCGGGCCGCGCGCCCCGAACGCGATCGCGACGTTGCAGGCGCCCGCTCCCGCGAACACCCGGATCGCGAGGCTGGGCGGAACCGACTTGATCCCCGATTCCAGGAAAAGGACGTGGTCCGCCTCCGCGCTGGGCACGCCGCCGAGCGCGGAGCCGATCGTCACGCCCACGTCGGTCTCCGGGACCGCCATGTAGCCTTCTCCGATCCTGAGACCCGCGTCCTCGATCGCGAGCTGCGCCGCGGCGATCGAGAGCTGCGCGAAGCGGTCCATGCGGCCCGCGCGCTTGGGGCTGAAGAAGGCGGCGGGATCGAAGGCCGGGATCTCGCCGGCGATCCGGGTGCGGAGGGCGGAGGCGTCGAAGCGCGTCAGGGGCCGCACGCCGCGCCGGCCGGTGCGCACCCCTTCCCAGAATTCGCGCACGCCGGTCCCGATGGGGGTGACGGCACCGATGCCCGTCAGCGCCACGCGGTGGCGGATGGTGGGTGCGATCATGCCGCCTGCACCCGGCTCTCGGCCAGCTCCCGGAAACACGTGAGCGTCTTCTTCACGATGGGCTCGATGAACTCACGCGCGATGATCCGCCGGCCCAGCCAGCCCCCCAGGAGCGGAACGCGGAAATCGAGCTCGTGATCGACGCGCGCGAGGGTGCCGTTTCGCTCCGGCGCGAAGCTCCAGAGCACTTCCATGCCCCGCGTGATCCCGCGCACGTGACGGAAGCGGATGGTGAGGGCCTCGTGGTCCACGATCTGGATCGCCTCCCAGAAGACCGGAACCGGTCCGCGCCGGGCGCTCATCGCCGCATGGGTGGTTTCGTGGGTGCGTCTCAGGATCCGGACGTAGCGGTAGTGTGGAAGGCTCCGCTCCCAGCGATCCAGGTCCGACACGAGCGCGAAGACCTCTCGCGGAGAGGCCTGGATCCACATGGAGGTCGAGGAGTGCATGCGCTCAACGGCGCGGCGAGGGGCCGGCGTGGCGCCGCATCCGCTTCGCGACCGTGTCCACCTTGACGCCGAGATCCTTCGCGATGTCGATCCACGACGTTCCCGAGGAGCGCATCGCGACGACGTCGTCGGGGGTCTTCCCGGTGCGGCTCGCTCCGGCGAAGCCGTACGCCATCGCGATCTCGCCGTAGCCCAGCCCCCACGTGTCGTGCTTGGCGCGGAGGGTTTCCTCGCTCACGCGGAGCTGCGCGCTGAGCCGCTTCACCACCGCGTCCTCTCCTTCTGGAGTCTTGGCCTCGGCGTCGATCTTGGCCACCGTACGCTGGATCCGGTTCAGAGAGGTCTCCGCGTTGCTCTTGCCCTTCGCGGGTGTGTTCGCGGTGGCAGGCGCCGGTGCGGCGAGGAACGCGAGAAGGAGGAACGCGGAGGAACACGAGAGCGAGATTCGAAGAGGGCGATGGAACAGAACACCGGTCATGAAGTCGATCCTCCCTGGATGGTGAGGCTCTGGCCCGTGATGGCGCGTGCGCGGCAAAGATGCATTCTGGGCGCCGGGAGCACATCGGAATGCTAGCACAGCGAGGGGCGCGGAAGGCGGATTCCGCCCGCTGGTCCAGCGCTAGTCCAGGTGGATGCGCAGCCCTTCCGCGTCGAAGAACAGAGCGCGCTTCGGGTCCACGGAGAGACCCACGACGTCCCCCGGAGAGGGCAGCGCCTCGCGCGGCTCGGCCCGGAGCACGTGGCGGCCCGCCTCGCTGCGCAGATGGATGAGCGTGTCGCCTCCCAATCGCTCCACGCGCTCCACGGTCGCGCGCGCGTTCGACGCCGAGGCATCGCCGATCGCGGCGGCTTCGGGGCGGACGCCCAGGACCACGCGGCCGAACTGCCCCGCGGTGGAGGAGAGCGGGAAGTGGAATCCGGTCGAGCGAAACGCGGCGCGTCCGTTGTCCGTGGCCACCTCGCCCTCGATGAGATTGATCGCGGGATCGCCCACGAAGCGCGCCACGAAGAGATCGCGCGGCTCGCGATAGATCGCCTCGGGCGTGCCGATCTGGCGCACGCGGCCCCGGTCCAGCACCGCCACGCGATGTCCCAGCGAGAGCGCTTCCTTCTGATCGTGGGTGACGTAGATCGACGTGGTGCGCGTGAGGGAGTGCAGGCGGGCCAGCTCCTCGCGGAGCTCCTGCCGCAGCTGCGCGTCCAGGCTCGAAAGGGGCTCGTCGAACAGGTAGAGCCGCGGACGTCTCACCAGCGCGCGGCCGAGGGCGACTCGCTGCCGCTCGCCTCCGGAAAGCTCGCGCGGCCGCTTGCGAAGGTGCGGCGTCAGGCCCAGGGTCGCGGCGGCCTCATTCACGCGTTGCGCCGTCTCCTCGGGCGGCGTCCGCCGCGCCATCAATCCGAAGGCCATGTTCTCGCGCACGGTCATGTGCGGATAGAGCGCGAGCCCCTGGAACACCATCGCGACGTCCCGCTCCTTGGGCTCGAGCGGTGTGATGTCCCGCCCGTCCATGTCGATGTATCCCGAGGTCGGGACCTCGAGCCCCGCGACCAGGCGGAGCAGGGAGGATTTCCCGCAGCCCGAGGGCCCGAGCACGGCGAGGAACTCACCGTCCTCGATCTCGAGGTCGATCCCGTCGAGGGCGCGCGCGCCGTTCGGGTACGTGAGGGAGAGGTTTTTCAGGGAGAGGGAAGCCATGACGGAGTGAATCTAACGGCAGGACCCTGGCCCGGCGAAGCACTACTTCTTTACGGATTCCTCCAGCTTCCCCTCGATCTGCGCGTACTTCGCGAACTGGGCCAGAGAGTGGAACGTCCTCTGGTTGTTGTCCCCGAGCCCGGCGGACGCGTAGGCGAGCTCCGGCTTGCCTCTCACCTCGTTCCCCGAGCCGACCGCGATCCACAGATACGCCTTCCGTCCGTCCTTCCACTCGGCCATCGCCTGCACGCAGATGGGATATTCACGGGCCGAATCGGCGGGGGAGCCGGTCTGCTCGCCGCAATCGTTCACTTCCCAGGATACCCAGGCGTCGGCGCCGACGGCATTCCAGAACCACCGGTCGAATCGGATTTCGGTCTGGGTGCTGTCGATGGCGCGAACGGAGATGTGCTGGATGGCGTCGATGGTGCGTTTCTCGAAGGAGAGCGTGTCGGCGCCCGCGGGAGCCGCCGTGTCGGCGGGAGCGCTTGCCGGGGCAGGCGGCGGCGGCAGATCGTCATCGGCCCAGGCGCATGGAGGCACCGCCAGCGCGAGGAGCACGATGATCGCAGGGGTTCCGAGGAGCGGGATACGGGTCATCACCTGTTTATCGGCACGATGCATGGAAATATTGAGGCCCTCCGACGAGTCGAGAGGATCACTTTTTCCGTGGACGCCACGGTATTTCAAGCGGCCTTCGCTTCGATGATGGAGACGTCCGAGCGCGTCGGATGCACGCGCTCGAGCGCGAACCCGGATCGGCGCAGCAGCTCACCATACTCCTCCTCCGTGCGCTGCTTCCCGCCCAGAAGCGTCAGCATGTGGATGTCGAGCATCTTGGCCCAGTGAGGGGCCTTGTCCTCGGGGATCAGCTGCTCGATCACGAGCAGCGTGGCGCCCGGCTTCGCCGCCTTGCGGATCGCCTTGAAGATCGCGACCGATTCCTCGTCCGGCCAGTCGTGGATCACCTCCATGATGGTGTAGACGTCCGCGGCGAGGAGAGCATCCTTGAAGAAGTCTCCGGCCTGGAGGTTGAGCCGGTCGCTCGCGACCGCGCCAGCGTCCTGGATCACGTTGGGAAGATCGAAGAGCACTCCGTGCGCGGACCGGTTCGCTTCGAGCGCCGCCTGAAGCAGGTGCCCTCGCCCTCCGCCGATATCCGCGATCGTGCCGAAGCGGGAGAAATCGTAGGCGGCGACGACCGCCGGCACCTGAACCTGCGCCTTGCCCACCATCGCTTCATTGAAAATCCCGGGAGACCGAACATCCTGGCCAGCGAGCGCAGTGAGTGCGGGTGATCGGACCGGAGGAGCCTCGACGCCGGGGAGTGTCGGACCTTGCGGCCGGTCATCTCGAAGATCCCGTTGGAGGACAGCACGCGAAGGACTCGGAAAAGCGCGTCGGGATGGGCTCCGACCGATGCAGCGAGCTGTTCGGACGTTTTCTGCTCTTCCTCGCCCAGCGCGTCGGCGACGCCGAGATCGGCGGCGGCGTGGAGGCAGCGGGGAAGGACCACGCCCCCGGCCATCATCACGATGGCTTGGAATGGGTTCGCTTGGGCGCTCCCCGCGCTTTGCTTCTCTTGTGCCTCTGTCCTTGTTGCCATGACTCCTCCGGAGGGTTGCCTTTGAGGCGGATCAAGCCGGGTCTCCCGATGAGTCTGCCACGAATCGCTCGGTGCGGACGAGGTAGAACTAGCGACTAGCGAGTGTGGGCCGTCTCAGCTTCCGATTCCTTTCCAATCGACTCCTCTTCGTGGCTCGGGTGAGGTCGATGAGCGGTCAAAGGTCTCAGCACCAGAAGGGCGAACTGAATCCCGGCGATGATCAAGAGCAGGAGCAAACCCAGCACATAGGGACCCGGCTCCCGATGGAACAAGATCGAGCCGGCGTTCATGAGCTGGATCAGGGCCGCCGAATAGAAGGAACCCGAAACGACGACGGATATCCGCGGGGAGAGCGCTCCGGGGTGCAAGCGCAGAAGGTGCTGCCAGTGCGGATACGACTTCACGATGTAGGCCACGCAATAGGCGCACAGCAGAAGGCTGGAGACGGTCCAGTTCCGGGGTCCGTGAAGGTGCAGCAGCACTCCAAGAAGCGGAACAAAGGCGAACAGGCCGGCGCCAAGCGAAGTGACGAGCATGTTCGTGAGCCGGAAGCGGTCCTCGAGAAACCACTCCCCATGGGCGCGGCGACCGAACACGGCAACGACGCCACTGAACCCCGCGAGCGTTGCCGCCACGCCGGCGAATCCGAGGAGGATCAGTACGGTGGTCTCGTCCATCAGGGATCCTCGGCCGGAGGCTCCCAGACCAGCTCTTTCCACTCGATCACCAATTCCGTCACGCCCTCCGAGAGCGTGCGGACCTCGCCGACGCCTACCGCGACGCCCTCGTTCAACCAGCGATAGCGGTCGTGCTCGGTCAGGTGTGTGGCGGTCGCTACGATCTGCCGTCTCCCAGGCGGATGCGTTCTGCCGTAGCCACGGTAGTCGAAATAGATCACGGCGCCCTCGTCCGTGGTGATCACTCCCTGGAAGTCAGGCTCGAAGGTCCCGTCGCTCCGCCGGTGGGGATGATTGGCGCCGCGGAGCCGGCCGGCCACGCGCCCGGTGCAGCGTCCCTCCGCGAGGAAGAAGTGCTGCCCCTCCAGACTGCCGCCCGCTCCGAGCGCCACGGACCAACCTTCCGGATACCGAAAGCGCACCCGATAGAGTGGCTCAAGTTTCATCGAACGCCTCACTCACTTCATCGCCGTGGATCTACTTCTTCTTGCCCGCTGCGTGCTTCGCCTGCGCCACGGGTGCCGGCGGGCGATCCGAGTTCCAGGTGTCGCGGACGTAAAGCCACGCGCCATTGGTCCGATAATGGACGGAGAGGTAGTTGCCGCTGTCGATGGTCGCGCCCGTGGAGTCCTGGAGCGTGTACGTGCCGCTAATCCAGCCGAGGTTGCCACTGACGTCGAACCCGTTGACGGAGCCCGACTTCAGCGTCATGCGGGCAGCCTTGGCGCCCGCCGCTAGCGCACCCAACAAAGACTTGATCGCCGGCCGGCCGGCCACCGCGGGCACGTTCGGCGGCATCACGATGGCGTCTTCCGCGTAGAGGTTCGCCAGCCCCTCGGAATCGGCGGCGGCGAAGTGGTCGAACCAGCTGAGAGCGTCCGTCTGAAGCTTGGCCTTGTCGGCGGCCATGTCTTGCGGTGCCGGAGTCTTGGCGCAGCCATTCAGCGCGGCGATCACTACGAGCGTGACGAGTGCGACGAAGAGCTTTCGGAACATCGGTCTTCCTTTCTGCTTTGGGGTGATCCGGCGATCCCGGGGCACTTCGATCAGCGCCTTGCCTGCTACCGTTTTCTCACCTTCCAGACTTCTTCCGTGGGCCACTTCCGCGCCCAGTCGAGGGTCACGAACTCATAGCGCGTTGACGAACCCTCGGGCGGCTGAACCTCGATCAGTTCCTCGATCTCGAAGCCGGCATCCCGCAGGAGCCGGATCCAGTCGGAGTGCGAGAGATGAAACTCGACCCCCGAATCTCCGGGCCATTCTACGCGGTACATCCCGAACCGAGATCGCGAAGTCGAAGGAGGCGTCGGGGTAAGGGACGGACTCGGCATTGCCGTGGATGAGCGGGAAGTCGAGCTTGTGTTGGTGTTGAAGGCGTCGGGCGGTGGCGAGCTGCTGCTCGGAGTTGTCGATGCCGACGACGCGAGCGCCGCGCCGCGCGAGCCAGGCGGAGACGTAGGCGGTCCCGCACCCTAGCTCGATCGCGTCCTTGCCCTTGAGGTCATCGGAGATCATTCGGATGTCGGACTCGGGAACGCTCCAGATTCCCCAAGTCGGCGTCGCTTCCGCCCAGTGCCGCTCACCCGAGGGGACGTAACCAGGCGCCTGCTTGTCCCAGTGCGCGCGGTTCTGGAGAACGTAGTCGGGGAGATCTACACCCACATTCGCTCCAGTCCGGCGGCTCGCCGCGCGTCGGCCAACTGTCCGCGGTGCATGTACCAGTGATCGGCGACATATTGCAGACAGAGCCGGTAGGTGCCGAAGGTGTCTTCGAAACCGGCCGGTATTTTCGCGCTCGGCCGGTCGAGTGCGTCCTCGGACAGGGAGTCGAGAAGCCTGACCGTCGACTCGCGCACCTCACGGCACTTCGCGAGCACTTGTTCGAACGGAGGGAACCGGCTGATGTCGCCGCTCACGTCCGCTCCGTCGAAGACCTCCTCCCACTCCGCCAGCGGATTCGGTTCTCCCATCATGAACTGGCGGACCACGAGAGCCTCGATGTACGCCAGATGTCCAAGCACCCAAAGAGTGTGGCTGCCTCCTTTGGGGGTCGGGAACACCGTGCAGTGCTCCCGCATTTCCTCGACGCGAGCCAGGACTCGGTCCCTGCTCTTCTTCAAGTTGTCACGTATGAGATCGATGGATTGCATCGTCTTCCCGGTGCCTTGTCCCAATCTCCGCAGAATTGCCTAAGAGATTACTCGTCCTGGGACGAGTTGCAGTCGCACAAGCCCTAGCAGATTCATGATCTAACTTTCTCCTCGTGGTTCCGAGCGCGAGCCCGCCCGTCCCCCCATCACCTTCCGACGCACGATGGGCCGGGCCGGCCTGCGCCGCGCCACTTCCTTGAAACCGGCGCGGTCGTACATGGACATGGCACCGAACCACAGGGTGTCGTCGCTGACCCGGCCACGCTTGTCCACGGGATAGGCCTCGAGGAGCGTGGCACCCTGCTTCCGGGCGAACTCGATCGCACCCTGGAGCAGAGCGCGAGCCACTCCCCGACCGCGGTGCTCGGATGGAACGACGAAGCAGAAGATCGACCAGACCGGCTTGTCGTCGACGGGCTTCATGACGGGGGATCGTTCCAGCCTGGCGAACTCCTCACGCGGCCCGAGCGTGACCCAACCCACCGGGACCTTGCCCTCGTATGCGATGAGGCCGGGCGGCATGCCGGAGTCGACCAGGGCTTTGAGATCGGCTCGGTTGGCTTTCGCGCGGGTCATTCCCTTGGGCGGGGGTGGTGACGCCCCGCTCCGCCGATAGAACATGCACCAGCAGCCGCGCGCGATGGAGCAGCCCCTGGCCATGAAGACGGCTTCGAGGTCGGGCCAGCGGGCGGGGGTGACGGGGCGGACGGTGAGCTCCCTGGGTCGCCTCGACGCTGGGCGGAATCCGCGCGGCGGCACACTCACCCGCGCTTCAGAAAGACATGCGTCGCGCGCTCGCCCGACACGGATTTCCAGCACTCGTAGCCCAGGGCGCGCAGGTCGATGTCATGCAGGAGGTGCTCGCCGGTCCCGAGCAGGACGGGCCGGATCGCGAGATGCAGCTCGTCGACCAGCCCGGCTTGGAGAAATTGTCGGATGGTAGACACGCCGCCGCCGAGCCGAATGTCGCGGTTGCCCGCGGCGGCTTTCGCTTGCTCGAGCGCGGCGTGGATCCCATCGGTGACGAAGTTGAATACGGTGCCGCCCTTCATCGTGATCGGCGCGCGGGGATGATGCGTCAGCACGAATACCGGCACATGATATGGCGGCTCCTCGCCCCACCAGCCCTTCCAGCTCTCGTCGGGCCAGGGGCCGCGGACCGGGCCGAACATGTTGCGCCCCAGGATCCACGCGCCGATCCCGCTCAGGCCATGCTCCGCGATCTCGTTGTCGATTCCGGTCTCGCCGTCGGGCATGCCGTGCATCTTCTTCCAGGCACGCGTGGCGAAGAACCACTCCATCAGCTCCGGGCCGCGAACGCCGAGGGGATTGTTGATGTCCTGGTTCGGGCCGGCGCCGAAGCCGTCGATGGAAATAGCGAAGGTGGAGACACGAAACTTGGAGCTCACGCGCTTCTCCGACGCCTCATCGCAGGCCAGTTGATCATGCGGGAACCGTCAGCGTCCGGCGGATGCCAAGCCAGCGGGTAATGAGGTTGCCCGATGGACGCCTGATACAGGGTGTGAGTGCGTTCGAAGAAGCCGACGGTGTGGTAGGAGCGCGAGAATCCGAGCCGAGCCACATCCAGGTGGTGCATGAACTCGTGGCAGAGCGTGGACAGCATGACTCCACTGGTAGTCCACTGCTTGTTGATGGCGGTTCGTGTCCACAGTCTTATCTTCGCACTCTTTGGCTCGTAGTCGCCGAAGAGCTCATAGGTCAGAACTCCTTCGTGGGTCCGATGCGGCCGGGTTCCGAGGACTCGAAGGTTCGGCGGAGGGAGATCGTAAAAATCGGATAGCAAATCGATCAGCTGCTTGCAGGCGGTGTTCATCCCGGAACGATCACCGTCCTCTCTCGCGTTCGCGAGCGCCTCGACCCACGGCGTGAGGCGTGAGGAATCCGGCGTCGGCATCCTCGTGAGGCGAGCGCTGGCGTCATACTCTTGACGTAATCCAGATCGCTTGGGCGATGGCTCCGTGATCATCGTGTGTCTCCGAGGAGTGTGAGCCCGTGTCGCGCCATCATAGCGGCTTCGGCGGGGCCGGGTTTGGTAATCTGAGGCTCCATGCGGATCGCGACCTGGAACGTGAACTCGCTGAAGGCGCGCTTGGAGAAGGTGCAGTGGTGGCTCGAGCGGGCCCGGCCACGTGCTGCTCGTGCAGGAGACGAAGCTCAAGGATGCCGACACTCACTGTCGCAGCCCCCGCGATGCAGTCACAAGGCGGCGCTCCGCCCCCGAAGCGTTAGGAACAGGCAAGTGAGGCGTATCTCCCGAAACGGAGGTTCCGCTTGACCGGAGACGACGGAGCGAAGTGGTTCGCGGAGAACCGGCTGTTTGTTCTCGGCGCGGGTTTCTCGGCCGCTGCCGGCATCCCCCTTACCTCAAAGCTTCTAGATCGAGCGATCGCTTTGTGC
>VBOR01000013.1 GCA_005893165.1 Candidatus Eiseniibacteriota bacterium
GAAGGCAACAACGTGCAGATCTGTGTTCTGCAAGTGCCCGAGAAAGAGGGCAACCTTGCGGTCCCGAGACCGATCACCGGCAGCGATGCGGCCCATGGGTTGGGCCTGTTCTCGCCTGACGGACACGTGGTGGCCTATCAATCGAATGAGACCGGAAGACCGGAGATCTACGTCTGCGAGTGGTCGGAGGGTGGGTTCAAGGGCGTGCCGGTCATGGTCTCCCGTGACGGAGGGGACATCGCGAAGTGGGGACGCGACGGCAAGCATCTCTATTATTCGTCCCAGGGGAAGCTGATGTCGGTCGAGATCGCCTCCCGGCCCACGCTAGCCGCGACCGCCCCGACGCCTGCCTGGGATCTCGCTGCATTGGGGGTTCCGCCGAACCGTCTTGGGAACGCGCTTTACGACCTCCTCCCGGATGGCCGACTGCTGGCGGTGCAGAAAGGGCCGGAGGAGCAGAATCCCACGCAGGCGAACGTGATCCTGAATTTCGACGAGGTGTTGAAAGAAAGGCTCCGCGCCGCGCGGCGGTAGCGCCCCTGTTCCAGGGCAAGAGGTTTGTTGCGGAGCTAGCGGACCGCGGGCTCGAGGCGCCTCGCGCCCGGCCGCCCGTGCGCGCGCTGGCGCGCGTTAAGGTCCAGGTTCACGTCGCGATACCAGTTTCGAGCCGCCTTCGCATAGGCCTTCTTCGCGGCCGGCAACATGGGATTCCCCTCGAGCTTGTGGTGTGACCCAAGCTCCGCGCGGAACGACGCGAGCGTGCGCCCCGGGCCCACGGCCCTCAGCTCCACGATGCAGCGCGCCATCGTCTTTCCCATGAAGAGCCAGATGAGCGGGTGATGGATCTGCTTCCACCGGGTCACGACCACGGCTCCGGCGTTATCGGTCAGCTCCTCCTGGAAGATGATCCACTCGTCCGCCTCGAACTGGCGATGCGCCGCGGGCGCCACTTCGCGCAATTCGAAGAAAAGCGTGTCCACGTGGGGCTCGCTCCGGAAGAAATGCCATGGATGCTTCGCCGCCGCGACCGGGAGACCGTCGGGGCCGGGAGGGCCGTCCTTGGCCAGCGCCAATCCAGGAAGGGCGAACGCCGCGAGGAGGGAGACCGCGATCAGACGGAGGATTCGGTCAACCCCAGGTAATTCGGCCTCAGATAGACCACCTCGAACCCCATCTTCCTTGCGTTCCGGAACGAGTAGCTCGGCTTCTCCAGCGTCTCCTCGGCCGTCTCCATCGAGATCCACTTGCAGCCCGAGTCGCGAGCGGCGCGGATGCGGGCGGCGATCAATGCCGCCTGGATGCCTCTCCCGCGTGCTTCCGGCAGGACGGCAGCATATCCAAATTCCGCCCACGCTCCCTCCGTGAAGATTGCCGCGGTCCCGACCGGCTTGTCGCGCTGGAACGCCATGAAGTGGCGGCGTCCGGGCCGTCCCACGAGCGCCGCGGCCCAGTCGGCCAGGCGCTCGGGCATGCGGAACACGATCTGGATGATCCTCCCGAAATCGTCTGCGTGCTCGCGTCCGATCTCCTTGACCTGGACGATCGTGAATGCCGCCGGCACCGGATCGACCTGGCGCGTGAGCTTCACCCAATTGTTGTGGATCGAAAGCCCGCGGCTCGTGATCCAATCGGTCAAGTCGATCGGGCGCGCGGCGGGAGAGACATCCATGAAGAATCGAGGGACGCCCGCCGCCCGGAACATCTCGATCGCCTGGTCCAGCTGCTCCTCGGTGGCCGGCGAGTCCACGCCCAGTCCCGTCACGCGATTGAACATCAGGAGATCCACCGCGGTCATCATGAGCACGTCCGCGTCCTCGACCCGATGGAGCCGGATGCCGAATGCCTCTGCGGTATCGGGATCGGCGGCCTGGTAGGCGTCCCGCCAGTCGGCCCGCTCGATGGTTTCCGAGGCGCACACGTGCTCCCGCGGGACGGTCTTTCGGGCGATGTCGGATCCCGGCGGCCAGGCCATGGACCTATTTCCTCAGCATCTTGAACGCGTGGTTGGGCGAGCCAGTCCGGAAGTATTCCAGGATCCACACCATCGCCAGGGGCTCGAGGTAGCGCGACGACTCGATTCCGCCCGAGTCGATGGCCCCGGGCCAGCCGAAGTCGGTGCAGACCTGGGCGACCTTCTTCTTCGCCTCTGCATCGTTGCCGGCGATGAACATGTCGGGCGGGCCGCCGGGAAACTTCGGAGAAACCATGTGCGCGTTCCCGACCGTGTTGAAGCACTTCACCACGCGTGCCTTCGGGAGCATGCGCTGCACCTCCTCCCCGGCCGAGGTGCTCCAGCCAAGCGCCAGCTTGGGAGGAGCTCCTTTGCTGAAATCGAGTGCGTTGGTCGTGTCGATCACGACCTTGCCCGCGAAATTCTCCGGCTTCGCCAGCTCGATCGCGTGCTGCGTGCCATCCCACAACGTCGAGAGTACGAGAAGCTCTCCGAACTTGGCGGTCTCCTCGAACGTCCCGGCCGAGGCCTTGGCCCCGTTCTTCTGGACCCAGGCCTTCACCTTGTCCTGGCCCGGATCGCGGGTGCCCAGCTTCACGTCGTGCCCGCGCGCGACGAATCCCGCGCCCAGGGTCTGCCCCACGATTCCGGACCCCAATACTCCGACCTTCACCTTGCCTACCTCCTTGGCTTCGCGAACGCCGCGTCCCACGCGGAGAGCGCCGGCCTGGGGCTCAGGTTCACGTCCACGAGCCCCAGCTTTGCGAACGGCGTGATCTGTCCCGGCGGGAAACCATACGCCGCCTCGTCGATGTCGGTGAACGTGATCTGGAACCACGCCTTGGTCTGGGCTTGATCCTGGATCTTCGCGTGGCGCGCGATGTAGCGGCGCTGTTTACTTGGATCCGACGCCACCGCGCCCACGGTAACGGAGGGCCACCCACCCTCGATCACGAGCATGGGGAGCTGCTGCGTCTTTCCCAGCTGAAGACGCGTGTAGTAGTCCAGCGGAATGCTGTCGGGATTGCTGAATCCTCCGAGATAGGGATAAGAGGAGAGCCCCAGAGCGCGGATGTACGGAAAATCCGCGAGATCCTGATCGATTCCGACGTACGCGCCCCCTGGGCCGGCGAGCTTCCCCCACGCGGTCTCGACCTGGACCGTGGCATAGATCCTCACGGTCGAGTCCACGGCGCTCACCGAGGTCGCCGCACCGCTCGCGGCCTGAACGACGGCGTCGTAGACGGAGGCGGGCGCCAGGGCGCGGACCAGATTGGTCTCGGACGCGATCCCGATGTAGTCGGGATGGAGGATCGTGTCCATCGCGGTCACGTAATCCCGGTAGAGCTGCTGCACCGCCGGCTCGGTCAGGCTCCGGCCCGCGGCCACCAGCTTCGCGGATTCCGCGGAGCGATCCAGCCCGTTCGTGGGATCCACGCTCACGATGAGGCGGAGCCCTTTGGCACGATAGTAATTCGCGAGCGGAAGGTGGACGGTTCGCACGAAGGAGTCCGGAGGAAAGCCGGCGAGCAGGGAATCCCAGGGCGGCTCCTCGAGGATGAGCGCGGCGTCGCCTCGAAGGCTCCAGTAGTTGATGGTCAGGAGCGCGAGCGCCTGATCCGGCCGGGGCGGGAAGGAAGAGAATCCCATGTAGTAGGTGCGGGCAACCGCGGGAGGGCGGACCCCGCTGTCGCTGGAGCAGCCGCCGAGAAGGGACGCGAGCAGGACCGCAGCCACCGGGAGAAACCGGCGTGCGGCGAGCTTCGCGTTCGCGGGCGCGATCAAGCCCTGCTCGGCTCTCGGGTCGGCTGGTTCAGCCGCTCGAAGATCGCGTCCAGCTCCGCGCGCGAGGCGTGGCTCGATTGCTCGGAGAATCCATAGGCGATTTCGCGGGCTCCGGTCTTCAGGCGCTCCATGACGTGGTCCGCGAACTCGCCCACGGGCACGCCGTGCGTGTGGAGGCCCGGACCGCCCAGGTCGGTGTCCACGGCGGGCGGAATGATCTCGATCACCTCCACCGGCGAGCCGGTGAGCTGATGCCGGAGGGACAACGTGAAGGAGTGGAGCGCCGCCTTGGTCGCGCTGTAGACCGGCGCACCGGCCAGCGGCACGAACGAGAGCCCCGAGGTCACGTTCAGGATCGCGGGTTCCTTCTGCTTCGTGAGGTGGGGAAGAAAGAGCATCGTGAGATGCACCGGCGCGTGGAGGTTGATCACGATCTCCTCCTCGACCGCCTCCCAGTGTTTCTCCTCGGCGAGATTGACCCGGCGCTGGATGCCGGCGTTGTTGACGAGAACGTTGAGGGCGGGCGACTCGCTCACCGCCCACTCGCAGAGCGCGACGCGGTCGGTCTCGAGCGCGACGTCGCAGACGCGGGTCTTGATCGCGGGATGCTTCCGGCGAAGCTCGAGGAGCTTCTCCTCGCGGCGGCCGCAGACGAGGATCTCGTTTCCGGACTTCAAGAATCGCTCCGCGAGCGCGAGCCCGATGCCCGTCGCCCCGCCCGTGATGAGGATCGTGTTCTTCGAGGCTCGCATCGTCCCTCCCTCCTACCTGTTTGGCGCGCGCCGATCAAGTATCGCCTGTAGGAGGCCGCCGCGTCACGGTGGTATTCTCCGCCCATGCCCCGAGGAGAAGAGGCCCTGCTGCCTGGCGAAATCCATGTCATCTCGGAGAGAATCGACCCGGCGCTCCTGGCCCGCCTTACAGGTGCGATTTTCGGCATCATGGTGAAATACGTCGTGGATGTGGACCGTGGGGTGATTGCTATCGGCGGTGAGCTGCACGCGGATGCTGAGGCCGTATTGCTCGATCAAGGAAGCGATCCGCGGAGCCTTTGGGGAGCGAACTATTATCCGGGTAGCGGGCGGGATGAGTGCATCGAATACACTGCGCTAATCAACATACGGCCGGCGAGGAGCAACCCGGGAATGGAAGTGTTGGACCCCTCGATTCGTGAGCAGATTCGAGAACTCACCTTCAGACTCATCGGGAGAGGAGAACCGCTTCCTTGAT
>VBOR01000014.1 GCA_005893165.1 Candidatus Eiseniibacteriota bacterium
CAGGTCGCGCTGCGAGGGATGGAGCACCCAGCGGTGCGGAATCCCCAGGGGGCGCGGAAGCGAGGGCGCTCCTCCCTCCGGAGGAGCATCGAAGAGAGTCAGCATGACGCGCACGCCCGTCGTCATGGAGGCGCCCTCGATCGCGCGCGCGGCGATCCAGGTGCCCTTGCGTTTGCGGGAAAGCCTTCCGAAGACGAGCGCCTGGACGGGCGCTCCCCCATCCCGTCGCTGGAAGCGCGGGTCGGGCGAGGGCGGGCGGAACCAGCCCGCGTTCACGCCCCCTGCTCCGTCCGCGGCGTGCACCCGTTTCCGCGCGAGGTAGCGCCTCATCCCCGCCGAGTTCGCCAGTACAAGATCCGCCGCGCGGAGCGCCTCGCGCTCGGCGGGGGCCCCCTCGAGGACGGAGTAGTAGACGCGCAGGGCGCCCGGCGCCCGGCTCGAGAGGAAGAGCTCCGGATCCGGAGAAAGGACCACGTCCCAGGCGCCCAGAGGAAGCTCCGCGAGAGGGCGAATCGCTCCGGAGAAGGGCACCCAAGGCTTGGCGTCGCGGGAATCCGGAACCAGGATCGCGACCTCGTGCCCGCGGCGAATCCAGACTTCGCCCAGCTCCAGAAACCGGCGGATCCCTCCGTACACGCCGAGGTGAGGAAGCGCGAGCGCGATGCGCATGGGAGGGCGGAGTTTACATTTGCCCTTCGCGGATCGGGTGCACTAAATTATGGGGCTATGGTCTCGAACGTCGGCCGAACCTCTGCCGAGTGGCTGCGTTACATCACCTCGCTTCCCGGCGTCCCGGGGCAGGAGGAGGCGGTGGCGCGCGAGCTCCTGAAAGCCTTCGGGAGCGTCGCCGACCGCGTCGAGCAGGACCGCATGGGCAGCGTTTACGCCTGGATCCAGGGCGATGGAAAACCGCCGCGCCCGCGCGCCCTCCTTGCGGCCCACATGGACAAGATCGGATTCCTGGTGCGCGCGGTCGAGCCCGGCGGTTACCTCAGGGTCACCGAGGTCGGCGGATTCGATTCGCGGACGCTCCCCGGCAAGGAGGTCCTGGTTCACTCCAGCCCTCCCATGGTCGCCGTCTTCGCCACGCGTCCTCCCCATCTCCAGAAGAAAGGCGAAGCCGACCGTCCGATCCAGCTCGAGGACCTCTACCTCGACACCGGCCGTCCCGAGCGCGAGGTGAAGCGAAAGGCTCCGGTGGGCACGATGGTGACGCTGCGCCAGTCTCCCATCGAGCTTCTCGGAGATCGCCTGGCGGCGCCCGGGATGGACGACCGCGCGGGGGTCGTCGTGATGCTCCGCGCGCTCGAGCTCCTGGCTTCCAAGCGTCCTTCGTGGGACGTCGTGGCGGTCGCGACGGTCGAGGAAGAATTCGGAGCCGTGTGCCTCGGCGCGCGCACGGCCGCGGAGAACCTCTCCCCCGACCTGGGCATCGCGATCGACGTGAGCCATGGCGACATGCCCGGAGCGCGCGAAGGGGACACCGTCCCGCTCGGCAGCGGCCCCGCCCTCTCGATCGGCGGGAACATCCATCCCGTCGTGCTCGAGGGCCTGAAGCGCTCCGCGAAGGCGCTCTCGATGCCCTATCGTGTCGAACCCTGCCCCACCGGCTCCGGCACGGACGCGATGGACATCCAGATCTCGAGCTCCGGCGTTCCCACCGCGGTGATCGGGATTCCGTGCCGCTACATGCACACCGGGGTCGAGACGGTGGAGCCTCGCGACGTGGACCGTTGCGCGCACCTCCTGGCCCACTATCTCTCCGAGCTCAGCCCGGAGTGGCGCGCGGTCGAGGTGTTGAAGTGAGCGCCAACGGGGCGCCGAAGTTCCGGGAAGATATTCTGCAAAAGATCTCCAACGCGCCCGGCGTGAGCGGCGGCGAGGAAGCCATCCGCTCGATCCTCGCGGAGTACGCGCGGGAGAACGTGGATTCCCTCGAGGTGGATCCCATGGGAAGCCTCGTGGCGCGCATCGATCCCGCTCCGGCGCGCCCCAGGGCCGGCGCGAAAAGCGGACGCGGCTCGAGGAACGGAGGCCGGCGCGGGCCGCACGTGATGCTCTGCGCGCACATGGACGAGGTCGGCCTGATGGTGACCGCGGTCGAGAAGGAGGGAAGGCTCCGGTTTCGCCGGGTCGGGGGGATCGATCCGCGCATCCTCCCCGGCCAGGTCTTCCGCATCGGCGCCGAAGGAATCCGCGGCGTCGTGGGCGCTCTTCCCCCGCATCTGACCCCGCGCGCCGAGCGCGACAAGGTGACCCCCGCCGACGACCTCTACCTCGACATCGGCGCCCGCTCGCGCGAGGAGGCGGAGGAGCGAGTGCCCGTGGGAACCTACGCCGTGTTCGACACCACGTACGAAGCCTGGGGCACGACGCGCAAGGGGAAGGCCTTCGACGACCGCGCCGGATGCGCGGTGCTCGCGAGCCTGATCCAGCGCCGTCCGCCCGTCCCCGTGACCGCGGTCTGGAGCGTCCAGGAGGAGGTGGGGCTTCGCGGAGCGGCCGCCGCCGCGCGGCGCGTCCAGCCGGATCTGGCGATCGTGCTCGAAGGAACGGCTTCGGGCGAGTCGCCGGGCGCTCCCCCGGACGAGCAGTATCCCTTCATGGGAAAGGGGCCCGCGCTCACGGTGCACGACCGGACGCTCATGGTCCACGCCCGCCTCCTGGACCGGATCGAGGAGACGGCGAAGCGGCACAAGGTGCCGACGCAGTGGAAGCGTCCCGGCGTGGGGGGCACCGACGCGGGACGAATCGCCATCTCGGGCGCGGGGGTTCCCTCCGCGGTCGTCTCGGTGGTATGCCGCTACATCCACGCTCCCGCGGCGTTCCTGGACGTGCGGGACGCGCAGAGGACGGTCACCTTGATCTGGCACACGCTCGAGACCCTGCGAAAGGAGTGGCCGTGAGCCCCAAACCCTCTCTCGATTCGCTCCTCCCCGCGCTGAGCGAGGCCTACGGCCCGCCGGGACGCGAGGAGGGGATCCGCGCGGCGCTGCGGCGCGCGCTCCGGGGCATGGGTACGGTGCGCGAGGACGCGCTGGGAAACCTGCATCTCCACCTTCCGGGCAAAGGCAAACGGCTCCTTCTCACGGCGCACATGGACGCACCGGGACTGATCGTGACCCGGGTGGATGCCTCCGGCCTCGCGCGTCTCACCCTCCTCGGCCCCATGCCGGCGGCGGACTGGATCGGCGCGGTCGTGAGCCTGGATGGGAGCGCGCGTGGCGTGGTCGGGTGGGACCGTCCCAGGGACGCGAAGGAAACCCGCGAGATCGAGCCCGAGGCGCTCTACCTCGAGACGGGCCTCGGCGCGAAGCAGGCGCCGAAGAAGATCGAGGTCGGAACGGTGGGCGCGCTTCTGGATCGAGCCGAGCGGCTGGGGGACCTCTGGTGCGGCGGGAACCTGGACAACCGGGCCGGGTGCGCCGCGGTCGTCGCGGCCCTCTCGGGCGTGCGCGGGCTCCGAAACGACCTCCACGTGGTGTTCGCCGCGCAGTCGGACCTGGGCGCGCGCGGGGCCGGCACGAGCGCGTTCGGGCTCCAGCCCGACGTGGCCGTGGTCCTGGACGTGGCGTTCGTGGGAGAATCGCGGGGAACGGGCGACATCGCGCTCGGGAAGGGACCCTGCCTCGGGTTGAAGGAGGAGGGGTACCTTCCGCACCCCCGGGCGCTCGATCTGGCGAAACGCGCGGCCAAGGCGGCCCGCGTGCCGCACCAGTGGCTCATCCGCGAATCGGGCGGAAGCGACGCGCGCGCGGTGCGCGCCTCCCGCGCCGGCGTTCCGACCGCGCTCGTGGCCATTCCCGCGCGGAAGACGGGGGGCCCGCGGGTGCTGGTGAACGCGAACGACCTCGAGCAGACGGTGAAGCTCTTGCGGCACATCGTGACCACTCCCTACACGGGAGAGAAGGGATCGAGATGAACGTCTCCACGCGCGGCATCAAGGCCCAGGCATCTCCGATCCGGCGCCTCGCCCCGTACGCCGACGCGGCGGTGCGGAGCGGCGCCAAGGTGTACTACCTGAACATCGGACAGCCGGACATTCCCACGCCCGAGATCGTCATGGAGCGGCTCAAGAACTATCCGGGGAAATACATTCCCTACAGCCCTTCGGCAGGGATTCCCGAGTTCGTCGAGGGAATGTCTCGCTACTACGCGCAGCACGGGCTGGACGTGAAGCCCGCGGAGATGATCACGACGTGCGGCGGGAGCGAGGCGCTGCAGTTCGCGCTCTGGGCGCTCTTCAACCCCGGCGACGAGATCATCCTCTTCGAGCCCTTCTACACGAACTACGCCACGATGGCGCTGCTCGCAGGCGTGGACGTGAAGCCCATCCCCTGCGACGCGCGCTCGGGGTATCACCTCCCTCCGGTGGAGGCGATCGAGCGGGCGGTTGGCGCGCGCACGAAGGGAATCTTGTTGTGCGCCCCCTCCAACCCGACCGGCACCGCGTACACCGCGGCCGAAGTGGAAGCGATCTGCGAGCTGGCGAAGCGGCGGGACCTCTGGATCATCACCGACGAGGCCTACCGCGAGTTCATCTACGACGGCACCAAGCACGAGAGCCCCATGACGCGCGCGGCCGTCGCGGAGCGCGTGGTGCTGGTGGACTCCATCTCGAAGCGGCTCAACATGTGCGGCGCGCGGGTCGGGACGCTGGTCACGAAGAACGTGGGCGTGCGGGACGCGGCGCTCAAGTTCGCGCAGGCGCGGCTGAGCCCACCCACGCTGGGACAGTGGGCCGCGGCGGTGCTGGACCAGGTGCCCGCCTCCTACACGCGTGAGGTCGTCGCAGAGTACCGGAAGCGGCGGGATCTCGTGCTCGAGGGTCTGGCCCAGATTCCCGGCGCCTTCGCCCGGAAGCCCGAGGGCGCGTTCTACCTGATGGCGGAGCTGCCGGTCGCGGACGCGGAAGAGTTCGTGATCTGGATGTTGAAGGAATACCGGAAGGGGAACGCCACGGTGCTGGTCGCGCCCGGCGACGGCTTCTACGC
>VBOR01000015.1 GCA_005893165.1 Candidatus Eiseniibacteriota bacterium
ATCAACATGACGAGCACCACGGAGACCACGCCGGAAGTCGTCACGCTGACGGAGACTGCGAACGCGAGTTCCGTCTTCGCGGGGTCCATCAGCCTGGCGAACGGTCCCGCAAATCCGGGCGACGGACTCCTTCAAGTTGCCAACGGCGACACGATTACCGCCGAGTACTATGATAACGATGACGGGCTCGGCGGCAGAGGACCCACGACCGATACCGCGGTCGTCGACGACACGCCGCCCGTCATCAGCGGCGTGAGCGTATCGAACGTGCGGTTCAATCGCGCGACGATCGCATGGACGACGGACGAGCCAGCGGACTCGTTCGTCTCCTGGGGCACCGCGCCTCCGTTCCCGGACTCACTTTCTGATTCACGTCGCGTGGCGGACCATTCCCTGACGTTGCGGAACCTCCTCGAAAACACGACCTACCTATTCTACGTGCGATCGACGGACGAAGCAGGCAACACCGCGACGGACGACAACGGCACGAACTTCTATACGTTCACGACGCCACCCCGGCCACCGACCGCCCCTGCAAGCCCGGAGTGGCCGACGTTCCAGAATAACCCGCCGCGGCAAGGCGTGTCACCCAGCGTCTTCCTCCCGCCTCTCACCCTTCGGTGGTCCGCCGGCCGCTACCAGAATAGCCAGTGGAGCAGTCCGATCTTCGCGGACGCGACATTGTTCGAGACGACGTGGGACGGCCACCTCCGGGCCCGCGATCCGTACAGTGGCACGATCCAATGGGATCGCAAGCTCGGCGTTAGCGGCGCCCGTACCGGGACCCCGTCGTTCGACAATGGAGTCCTGTACGCCGCGTTCGCAGGGCAATCAAGCGACCAACTATATGCGTTGGACGCGACGACGGGCGACACCCTGTGGGTCGTCGACCGAGGCGTCGGGGTCGATGTCAATCCCGACCTGCCGTTGCTCGCGACGGACGGACTCGTCTTCGGGCTGGCTTTCAGTGGCGAGATTTTTGCGATTGATGAGGCGACCGGAACACTCGCGTGGTCGTACCAGACGGGGGACCTCCCCTGGGGCGGTGTCGCCGTTTCCGGCGGCGTCGCGTATGCAGGCACTATCGGATTCTCGGCTCCGAAGCTGTACGCGCTGGATGAATTCAGCGGGGCACTGATCTGGTCCTCGGCGGTCGACGACACGATCGCGATGCCACCACTCGTGGCCCAGGGCAACGTCTACGCCGGCACATACTCCGGGACCATGTACGCATTTGATGCCGCGACCGGGGGCCTCGCATGGCAGACGAGCAGCTTTGGCCTGCTCGACTTCGCAACTCCTGCGTATGACGGTTCCTCGATCTTCTTTGGATCCTGCGGCGCCTGCGAAATAATACCTGGCCCCGACGAGTACGTCGGCCTCGACGCCACGACGGGAGCGATCTTGTGGCGCACGCCGGTCGGACCCGTCGGCGTCTCGGTCGCCTATGCCAACGGACTTCTCTACGGGGACTCCTGGGACGGGAACTTGCGGGTCCTCGACCCGCTGGACGGATCGACCGTCACGACCTACAATCTCAATGCCGCCTCGACGTCGGTGCCCGCGATTTCCGATGGGTGGGTCTTCGTTCAGAACAACAACGGGAACATTTTCGGATTCCTTGGGCAGGTCCCCGTCGGGGTCCTTGTAAGCCCGTTGACTCAGGCTCAGGATTCTGTCCCGTCGAACGTCGTCTCGTACCGGCTGAGCCTCGAGAACATTGGATCGTCGGGTCCCGACACGTTCGACGCCACGTCGACGCCCGGGCCGCACGGTTGGCCGATCGCCTTCTATCAATCAGACGGAATCACTCCCCTATCGGACACGAACGGGGACGGCGTCCCCGACACGGGGACGATGGCGGCCGGCGCCAAGGTCGATCTCGTCGCGACCGTCACGGTCCCCGCCAACGTGAACCCGGGAGATTCGGAGCTGTCGTTGCTCACCTTCACGTCGTCGAACGACCTGACGAAATCGAAGACGGCGCGGGCAATCACCACGGTCCCCCCTCCCGGCGTGAGCGTCGGGCCACGGGCCTATCTCCCGCTTCAACCGGGCGACGTCGCCCAGGTCCCGATGACCGCGCGGAACACGGGAGGATTTCCGGACACGGTGGAACTCGCCGCTTCGTCGCACAACGGATGGACCGTTACCCTGCTCGATGCGGCCACCCTCGCACCGCTGCAGGACTCGGATGGAGATGGCCTGGTCGACACCGGCGTCATCCCCGGCCTGACGGCGACGGGAATCGTAGCGGAGATCCACGTGCCCGCGAACGCCCCGCTTGAAATCGTCGATCGGACGGATGTGACGGCGAACTCGCATGCGGATCCCCGAGCCACCGCGGTGAGTTCCGTCGTCATCGAGCTCCTCGGGCCGCCCTCGCCGGAATGGCCCCAATTCCATCATGATCGCGAACGGAGCGGGGTTGGCCCGGTGCCCTTTGAGCTGCCCCTCACGCAGCGTTGGACCGCGGCCGAGGGTGGCAATCCGGTCCGCTGGACATCGCCGGTGATCGATCGGCATACAGCCTACGTGACGGATGCGGATGGGAATCTCCTCGCTCTCGACCTGGGAAGCGGGGAAATCAAGTGGCGGGACAGCCTTGGGTCGACAGGTTGCCCGCGATTTGGGTATTGCGTCTCGGGCACTCCGCTGGTGGTTTACGGCAACCTATACGTGACGTTCGTCACGGGCACCGGGTCCACGATGACTCTGTTCTCCATTGACCCGGCAGACGGGTCGGTGAATTGGAGAGTGGACGATTCGTTCTTCCCGTCTTTCTTCTTTAACGGCGCGTCGAGCACGCCCACGGCCGCCGCAGGGACCATTTATTGGACGAACGACGGATCGGGCAAAATGCTGGCATCGAACGCCTCGACCGGGGCAGAGCTCTGGACGTACCAACTGCCCGATGTCGCGTACCAGGGGCCCGCGTATAGCGCGGGGATGGTATTCAGCGGCGACGGAAGCGGGGACCTTGTCGGCCTAGACGCCTTCTCCGGCACGGTCATCTGGCAGGCTCGTCTGAACGGGGCGATCGTCATGGCTCCCACCGTGTCGAACGGCATCCTGTACGTGGGCGACACGTCGGGACTCATGTATGCGTTTGATGCGCTTTCCGGAGCGACTAGATGGACGAGCACCCAGCTCGGCGTTCTCTTCGATTCGTCGACGCCCGCGATCGCCGAGGGCAAGATTTTCGTTGCAACGTTCGACATTTTCACGGGCACGATGTATGCCCTCGACGAGGCGACGGGTAGCGTCGTGTGGGCGTATCCGTTGCCTGCCCCGGTCGGGTCGTCCCCTGCCTACAACAACGGGACCGTGTTCCTAAGTTCCTGGGACGGTAACCTGTATGCTTGGGACGCTGGAACGGGAGGACTGATCAATACTTGGCTCCTCGCGCCGGTTGGGAGCACCTCATCCGTCGCTTTGGCGGACGGCTACCTAGTCGTTGGCGATGAATCCGGCAAGATTACCGGCTTCAGCTTCGTTGGCGCCGGTGAAGTGTCGAGTGTCGCGCCGACGCCCTCAACAACGACCGTCTCTGTGACGACTGGGTCGCTCTTCCACGCGGATGCCTTCGATCGGTACGGGAACCGCGTCGGAGGTCAGTCGTTCTCGTGGGATTCGCAGGCCGACCTGGGAACGATCGTCCCCATTTCGCTTTCAGGGGACCTGATGGTCTACGTCGCGGGCGCCACGGCGGGGATCGATACCCTCCAAGTGACGGGCTCCGGCCACAGCGGGACCGCGACGGTGAACATCGTGCCGGGCGCCCTCGATCATGTGGATGTCCTGCCGGGCGTCGCGAGCATCGTCGCGGGGACGACAATGACGTTCACCGCGCAGGCCAAAGACCGCTTCGGGAACACGATCTCCGGGGCCGGGTTCACTTGGGGCGTGAGCGGCGGTATCGGAACAATCGACTCCGCGGGACGGTTCACGGCCTCGACGATGGTCGGGACCGGCACGGTCACCGCACAGTCCGGCCCGAAGACGGGAACCTCGATTGTCGAGATCGCGCCCGCCGCCCTCGAAGCGCTCGAGGTGACTCCATCGCCGATTACAGTCGCTGCCGGCGGGACACTACTCCTGAATGCCGCCGGCCTCGACCGGTACGGAAACGAGGTCTCCGGCCTCAGCGTGTCGTGGGCTACCACCCTTGGCTCCGTGACGCCCACGGGAATTGGATCGCCAACCGCGGTCCTGTCAGGTGGGTTCTCGGCTGGGTCGGGCACCCTCTCGGTCGCTTCCGGCGGCGTGAGCCTCACGGTCGCTGTCACCGTTACACCCGGACCGGCGAATCGGATCGACGTTTCTCCGACGCCGGCGACGGTCGTCGCGGGCGGCACGCTGGCCTTCACTGGCACGCCGCGCGATCTCTTCGGGAACGCGATCTCAGGACTCGCTCTCTCATGGTCCGCGAGCTCCTCGCTCGGAACGATCGCATCGACCGGCGTACTCACCGCCGCGACGGCGGTCGGAACGGGGACCGTGACGGTGACAGCGGGTTCCGCGGCTGCGACGGTCTCAGTGACGATCGTCCCGGCGGCCCCGGCTCGGATCGTCGTGAGCCCCACGAGCCTGTCTGTGCCCGCGGGATCGACGTCGACCCTTGTCGCGTCCCTCCAGGACACGAACGGGAACGTGATCTCCGCCGGGACGTTGTCATGGTCCGGAGGCCTCCCCCTCTCTTCGGACGGCCGCATCGTACAGTATTCCGCGCCGACGACGACCGGGACGGACACGCTGACCGTCTCGCAAGGAGGCGTCTCGTCCACGGTCGACGTCACGATCGTCGCGGGCCCCGCCTCGGCCGTTGCGATCTCCGGATCCGCGAGCGTCGCGG
>VBOR01000016.1 GCA_005893165.1 Candidatus Eiseniibacteriota bacterium
CCCATCGAAAAGAGCATGCGGCTCCAGTCCTTGCCGCGATATCTCTTCGCCGAGCTGGAGCGCAAGCGCCACGACGCCGAGGCGGCGGGCAAGGAGGTGCTCGATCTCTCGATCGGGGACCCCGACCTCCCGACGCCCTCCTTCATCCTGGACCGGCTGACCGAGCACGCGCGCGAGCCGCGGAACCACCGCTATCCCACGAGCGCGGGACTTCGCGAAGCGCGCGCGGAGATCGGCCGCTGGTTCGAGGAGCGCTTCGGGGTGGCCCTCGATCCGGTCCGGGAAATCGCGATGCTCCTGGGATCGAAGGAAGGAATCGGGCACGTCCCGCTTGCGATTCTCAATCCGGGGGACGAGGCGCTCGTTCCCGATCCGGGCTATCCCGTGTACGTGGCGGGAACCGTCTTCGCCGGCGCGAAACCTGTGCGGGTCCCGATCCGGGAGGCTTCGGGATTCGTGCCGGAGATCAAGGATCTGGAATCGCTGGTCACCGCGCGCACCCGCCTCGTGTTCGTGAACTACCCCAACAACCCGACGGGCGCGACGGCCGCGCGGGCGTTCTACGAGGAGCTGGTCCCCTGGGCGGCCCGGCGGGACCTCATCCTCGTGAGCGATGCGGCCTACTCCGAGCTCTATTACAATGAGGCGCCCCCGAGCATCCTCTCGATCCCGGGGGCCAAGGACCGCGCGATCGAGTTCCACTCCTTCTCCAAGACGTTTAACATGACCGGCTGGAGAATCGGTTTCGCGGCGGGAGCGGCGCCTCTCATCGAGGCTCTGGTACAGTTCAAGGCCAACGTGGACTCCGGCGCGCCGCAGGCCATCCAGCTCGCGGCGTCCGAGGGGCTGAAATCGCTCCGGGTCCATGGGCCCGCGCTGCGCGGGGTGTACCGGGAGCGCCGCGATCTGGCGCTGGATACGCTGCGGCGCCTGGGCTGCCCGATGCGGACGCCGGGCGGTGCCTTTTACCTGTGGGGCCGGATCCCGGAGGGATCGACCTCGATGGAGTTCGTGACCCGTGTATTCGACAGAACAGCTGTGCTCCTCACTCCCGGCACTGGATTCGGTCTCGAGGGGGAGGGATATTTCCGGATCGCTCTCACTTCTTCCGTGGACTCGCTCCGCCGCGCGCTCCAGAAGCTGGAAACGCTCGCGCCCTGGAAAGCGCCCCATGCCTCGCCGTCCCCGATCTCCCGCTAGCCCCCGGGCCGGAGCGCCGGCGCACGAGGCGCTGGACTGGCTCCGCCTGGCGCGGATCCAGGGATACGGACACCTCGGCATCACGCAGAAGGAGCGCGAGCTGGGGCAGAGGATCGAGGCGGACGTGGAGCTGGCCTACGCGCCCACGACGAAGCGGCGTCCCGACGTCATCGACGAGGCGATCGACTACGAGGAGGTGCACCGGCTCGTCCGCTCGCAGATCGAGATGTCCCGCTGCCGCCTCCTCGAGACGCTGGCCGAGGAGCTGGCGCTCGCCCTGATCCAGGAGTTCGATTCGCCGCGCGTGCGGGTCCACGTGCGCAAGCTCCACGTGCCGGTCGAGGATTTCACGACGACCCCCGAGGTCATCTTGGAGCGGGTAAAGTCGTGAGCAAGATCTTCGTGGGCGTGGGATCCAACCTGGGGGACCGCGAGTTCCTCATCCGGAAAGCGGTGGAATCCATGCGCGACCTGCCGCGCACCCTGGTGGTGCGCGTCTCCTCGCTCTACGACACCGATCCCGTGGGTGAAGTGGACCAGCCCGCCTTCCTGAACGCGGTCGTCTGGCTGGAGACGACGCTCGAGCCTCGCGAGCTCCTCTGGCAGCTCCTCCTGATCGAGAAGCGCATGGGGCGCGTTCGCTCGCAGCGGTGGGGCCCGCGCCCGATCGATCTCGATCTCCTCTTCTACGGCGACGAGACGATCGACGAGCCGGACCTCAAGGTCCCGCATCCCGAGGCGCACCGGCGCGCGTTCGTGCTCCTGCCGCTGCTCGAGCTGGATCCGGACTTCGTCCATCCGACCACGGGGGAATCGGTTCGCAAGGCCATCAAGCGTCTGCCCCCCAACCCTCCGGTCCGCAAAGGCGGCCGGTTCTGGTACTGACCCGGTAGGGCGAGTGCCGGCGCGCTACATCGCGGTCGAGGGGGTCATCGGTGTCGGGAAGTCGAGCCTCGCGAAGCTCCTGGCCGAGCGTCTCCACGCCAAGCTCATCCTCGAGGAGCCCGAGGAGAATCCCTTCCTCGAGGACTTCTACAAGGACCCCCGCCGCTACGCCTTCCAGACCCAAATGTTCTTCCTCGTGAGCCGCTACCAGGAGCTGAAAGAGAAGACGCAGCCCGATCTCTTCCACGAAGGGATCGTGAGCGACTACCTCTTCCAGAAGGACCGCATCTTCGCGAACATCAACCTGAGCGACCGCGAGCTCCACCTCTACGATCAGATCGCGCCGCTGCTCGAGCGGGATCTGGTCCCTCCGGACCTGGTGGTTTATCTTCAGGCCAGTCCCGACGTGCTCCTCGACCGCATCCGCCAGCGCGGGCGCGCCTACGAGCGGCTGATGGAGCCCAAGTACATCGGGACGCTCGTCGAGGCGTACAACTATTTCTTCTTCCACTATCGCGAGGCGCCGCTCCTCGTCGTGAACACGAACGAGATGAACTTCGTGCACCGGAGGCAGGATCTGGAAGAGCTGATCTCGAGGGTCGAGACGCACCGGGAAGGGATGGCCTACGTCAGCCCCAGGTCCAAGGTGGAGGAGAGAACGTGACGAACGACTCCACGGTCACGCGTCCCAAGGTCACCGTGCGCACCATCCGCGACATGAAGGCGGAGCGGGTGCGGATCGTTTCCGTGACCGCGTACGACTATCCCAGCGCGCGTCTGGCGGACGAGGCGGGCGTGGATTTGATCCTCGTCGGAGACTCGCTGGGCATGGTGGTGCTGGGATACGAATCCACGATCCCGGTCACGCTGAGCGAGATGGCGCACCACCTGAAGGCGGTCGTGCGCGCCCAGCCGCGGGCGCTCGTCGTGGCGGACCTTCCGTTCCTCAGCTTCCAGACGAGCGCCGAGGACGCGGTGCGGAACAGCGGTCGGCTGATGAAGCGAGGCGCGGAGGCGGTGAAGCTGGAAGGCGGCCGCCGTATGCTGCTTCAGATCGAGGCGATTCTCGCGGCCGACATCCCGGTGCTGGGACACCTCGGGCTCACCCCTCAGTCGGTGCACCAGTTCGGAGGCTACCGCGTGCAGGGCCGGGGGCGTGAGGCCGCGGACGCCTTGCTCGAGGACGCGCTGGCGCTCGAGCGCGCCGGATGCTTCTCCATCGTGCTCGAGGGGGTGCCGCTGGAGCTGGGGCGCGAGATCACCGAGGCTCTGAAGATCCCCACGATCGGCATCGGGGCCGGCGTTCACTGCGACGGGCAGGTGCTCGTGCTCCACGACCTCATCGGAATGAGCTTCAGCAAGCCCGCAAGGTTCGTGCGGCGCTACGCGGAAGCGGGAGATATCATCCGGAACGCGATCACGGCGTTTCGCGAGGACGTCCGCGCGGGGCGCTATCCCTCCATCGAGGAGAGCTACGCGGCATCTCCGGAGAAGCCGGCCAAGAAGCCGTGAAGATCGTGACCCGCGGCGCTGAGCTGCGCGCGCTCTCGCGCCGCGCGCGCCAGAGCGGCATGACCGTGGGTTTCGTGCCTACCATGGGATCCCTGCACGAAGGACACCTCTCCCTGATCCGCCGCGCCCGGGGCGAGCACCACCGGGTGGCGGTTTCGGTCTTCGTGAATCCGCTCCAGTTCGGACCGACGGAGGATTTCGCGCGCTATCCGCGCGACGAGGTCCGGGACGTCCGTCTCTGCCGCGACGCGGGGACGGACTGGTTCTTCCTGCCCCGCGTCCGAACGCTCTATCCGCCCGGGTTCGCCACGACCGTGGATCCGGGACCCCTGGTGGATCTCTGGGAAGGGGCGGAACGTCCCGGACATTTCCGGGGCGTCGCGACCGTGGTGCTGAAGCTTCTCCAGCTCGTGGAGCCCGACACCCTATACCTCGGGCAGAAGGATCTCCAGCAGGCGCGAATCATTCAATCGATGATCCACGATCTGGACCTTCCCGCGCGCGTGACCGTCTGCCCGACCGTGCGGGAGCGGGACGGGCTGGCGCTTTCCTCGAGGAACGTCTACCTCGCTCCCGCCGAGCGGGCGCGGGCGGCGGGGATGATCCGCGCCTTGCGCGAGGGTCGCGCGAGCGTCCGCGAAGGGGTCCTCGATGCCCGGAAGATCCTCGCGCGGGTGCAGCAGATCCTGCGCCGGGAGGCGCGCCCCGATCGCGTGGATTATCTCGCCCTCGTGGACTCGACGACCCTTCTTCCTCTGAAGGGTCTCGACCGAAGCGGAGGGTTCCTGATCGGAGCGATCCGGATCGGCCGGACCAGACTCATCGACAACCTGTACTTGAAGCCTCCTGTCCGCCGGGGGAAGGGGAAGTGAAGGCTCCCTTCACCGCGGTCGTGCTCGCGGCCGGGCTGGGCAAGCGGATGAGCTCCGACCTGCCCAAGGTGCTGCACCCCGCGCTGGGGCGTCCGCTCCTCCATCACGTGCTCGATCAGCTCGATCCTCTGAAGCCGAAGCTCACGGTCGTCGTGGTCGGTCATCGGGCGTCGCTCGTGCGGAACTCGCTCCGCGGCCGCCGGGTGTCGTTCGCGGAGCAGGTGCCGCAGCTCGGCACCGGTCACGCCGTGCAGATGGCGTGGTCCGCGCTGGAACCGGGCCCGGACACGCTCCTGGTCCTCGCCGGGGACATGCCTCTGATCCGCACCGCCACGCTGAAGCGCCTCCTCGAGCGCCACGCGCGGGAGGGAAACGCGGTGACCTTCCTTTCCGGCATCCTCGAAGACCCCGCCGGATACGGACGCGTGATCCGCGACTCGAAGGACGAGTTCGTGAAGATCGTGGAGGAGCGGGACGCCACGCCCGAGGAGCGCTCGGTCGCGGAGGTGAACTCGGGGATCTATTGCTTCTTACGCGCCCCGCTCCAGGAAGCGCTGGGATTCCTCCGCGCGGACAACCGCCAATCCGCGCCTGGGGCGAGTCGTAACGTGGACGTGCTCTGGGCCGGGTGGCGCATGCCGTACATCGCGAAGGCCGGCGGCAAGGGCCCGAAACGGTGCCTCTTCTGCGCGAAGGGGCGCGAACGCCCGGGCAAGCGAAATCTAGTTTTGGCCAGGACGCCTCGCGTGCTCGCGATGCTCAACCTGTACCCCTACAACGTGGGGCACGTGATGGTCGCCGTACGCAGGCACGCGGCCTCGCTCGCCGACTTGACGCCCGAGGAGTCGGTGGAAGTGACGGGCTGGCTCGGGCGCGTGGAAGCGGCGCTGACGCGCGAGTACCGCCCCCACGGCTTCAACATCGGGATGAATCTGGGCCGCGTCGCGGGAGCGGGCGTCCTGGGCCACCTTCACTGGCACATCGTGCCGCGCTGGAACGGCGACACGAACTTCATGCCCGTGATCGCGAGGACGAAGGTCCTGCCGGAGTCGCTGGACCGGACGTACGCCCGCATCGCGAAAGCGCTCGCTGCGACGGATCGCCGGGCCAAGGAGGGCGCCGGGAAGAAGCGGACGCGGCGAGGCGCAAGGCGCGCGCGGCGCTAAACGCGATCGAGGTTCGGCCGTGCTCAAGAAATCGCGCAACGAGTCGCCGGTTCTCGATTGGTCGCTGGGGCTCCTGTTCGTTCTCATCGCCGCGCTGGCCGTCTCCGCCGCGGTGCGCGTGGGACCGCAGGCGATCGTGAAGCCGAAGCAGCCCATCCGGATCCAGCTCTGGAACGGAAGCGGACGGTCGGGGCTGGCCGCGGAGCTGGCGTCGTATCTCAGGGACGGCGGCTTCGACGTACTGGAGGTCGCGAACGCCGACCGCTCGGACTACCGGGCGACGCTCGTGGTGAACCGGACTCAGAATCCCGAGCCGGCGAAGGTGATCGCGGAGTACCTGGGAACCAGCCACGTCATCCAGCAGGCCGGCTCCCAGGAGTTGATCGACGTCACGGTCATCGTGGGTCGTGACGCGCGGCGGTGGACGCAGCCGCACTAACCCAAGGAGTCCGCCGGAGAGGCGGGCCCGGAGAGGCAAGCCAGAGACCATGTTCAACATCGGACCGCAAGAGATGTTCATCCTCTTCCTGATCATCATCCTGCTCTTCGGAGCGAAGCGCATACCGGAGATCGGCAGGTCGATCGGAAGAGGAATCCAGGAGTTCAAGAAGGGGATGCGCGACGTCGAGGCGGAGATCAATTCGCCCGAGAAGACGGAGCCTCCCCAGCCTCACGCGCTCGAGGAGCCGAAGAAGCGCGCGTAAGCCAGCGCGGCCGCGCACGCCTCGAGCCGGCCCTGATCCTCCGCGCCGAACGCGTCGGGGAGATCGCTTTCGACGTCGAGCAGTCCCACCACCTGCCGGCGCTCGGGATCCAGGACCGGGACGACGATCTCCGAGCGCGTCGTCCCCAGCGTCGTGAGATACCGTGGGTCCTGAGTCACGTCTCCCACCACGACCGTCGTGCCGGACCGCACGGACGCGCCGCACAGCCCCTGGCTCGCGGGGAATCTCGGAACCGCGGGGGCGGAGGGCCCGCTCCCGGCGACCACGCCGATCTCCTCGGGCGTGACGTCGTAGAGGCCGACCCACCGGTATCCGCCCGCCTCGCGAATTGCCGCCGCGATGCGCCGGGCCGCTCCAACCCGGTCGCCCCGGATCGAGAGGATCTCTCCCACCCGCTTCAGAATCCCGCTCGATTCAGGCATGGCCGAGGCGAGGGCCGGCGCGTCTAGACCTCGAAGTAGTTCTCCCGGAAGTCCTCGATCTTCGCCCGC
>VBOR01000017.1 GCA_005893165.1 Candidatus Eiseniibacteriota bacterium
AGGGTGGCGTTCCGTGTCGTGGGACGGTCGCGACGACCGGCATAGAGAAGTGGCGTCAGGAACCTATTTCGCGCGGTTGGAGTCGGGCGGCGACGTGCAGGTAAGGAAGATCATCGTCGCCAGGTAGCCCCGCTCACTGCTTCGCAGCCCAGGGAACCAAATCCACGGGAGCCCGATCGACGGCCCCCGCATTCACCGAGCGCCGAGAAATCCCCAGTCTGTCGATTCCCCGGCAGATCGCTCTCGCGCTCCATCACGCGCTCTCCACCCCTAACCCCATACCACCCGCGAGGTCCTGAGCCTCGCGCCCGACCTCTCAGGACGGGCACGTTCCTTGACTGAGCAACCTCTTTGCGCGCCCCGACACGGGGCCACAAAAGGAGGCTCACCATGATTCCCGTCATTCCCCAGTCCATCACGACGACCGTGACTCTGACCCCGAGCTCCGACTGCCGCGCCAAAATCGACAGCTTGTCGATTCCGAAGCAACAGCCGCAATTCCGCCCCGGCCTCGTTCTGGGCGGCACGGTCACGGCAACTCCAGACAGCGCAAGACTTCAGAACTTTGAGCTCAGCGATTTCGCGGTTGGCACGTCCCTTGAGTTACTTGCCCGCCAGACAAGAGCGACGGATGAGACGCCAGGCGCACTCCGCGCATCGACGTTCGCACCTCGCAGAGTCACGGAGGAATACGATGAAAGCCCGTAGGTCGCATCTCCCATTCATGAGCTTCAATCGTTGGACCGTCACCTTCGCAGTCGCAGCGATCGCCGGATCGCTGTTCGTCGCGGGCCCGGCATCGGCTGCCGCCGAGAAGGACGAATACGGCTTCGGGCCGCGGACCGAAGTCTCGCTCCTGGGCGGCGTCCAGGCCCTCAACAAGAACGACACGGCCCTACCCGATCACTTCGTCAACGTGCCCGTCGTCGCGTCCGTCTCCTATCAGTTCGCTCCCAGGCTCGCGGCCGAAGGCGACTTCACCTGGCTGATACCGGTGAAGCAGAGCGTGGACGTGGCCGGCATCAAGCAGGACCGAAAGACGCCGGACATTCTCTCGTACCAGGCGGGTCTTCGCGCCTCGTTCCCAGTCTCGTCGTGGACGCCGTACCTCGCGGCAGGCGCGGGAGCGGTCACCTTCCTGTCCAACACGGACGCGGATCGCGTTCCGCAGATGAGCAAGTCTGAAACGGCCTTCGCGATCAACTTTGGAGCAGGGTTGACTTACCCGCTCAGCGAGCGCGTTGGGCTCCGGGCCGACCTGCGTGAGCTGGTCGCGTTCCCGTCGAACAACGCGGCCGGACTATCCAACGCCAGCGGCGCCGATCAAATCTGGATGGAACGAGGCGCCGTAGGACTTTCCTATAGATTCTGACTTCCCCCCATCCCCCCACCCTCACCCCCCCAGACGCCGGGCCTCTTCCTCGGGCCCGGCGTCCCCGCTTTTATCGCCTCGGCGGTCTCCCAGCGCGCCTCCCTGCGTTCGCCGGGGCATGCGCGTGAATCGACGCACTGTCGATATACCTACAGTCCCCGCAGTCGAGACCATTCCGCCGCCGAACCCTCCCCGCCGCGCAACTCCATGACGACCAAAGGAATCGCGCCTTTCCGAGGCCGCGCGCCGGCGTGGCATGTCTCTTGAGATTAGGGAGAGCGAGAGGAGATGAACCCCATGAGCCAGCTTTACGTGGAACGGATCATCGGACTTCTGGCGACCGACGAGGCGCTACGCCGGAAGTTCACGGAAAACCCCAGCGCCACGCTCAAGAAACTCATCGAGAGCGGAATGGAACTGAACTGGTGCGAGCAGCGATCGCTCGCTCATCTCGATCCAGAGGAGCTCGCGCGCTTCGCTCAGAAGATCGACGCGCGTCTCCAGAAGATCGAGCTGGAGAGAGGTGAAACGTGATGAAGGCAGCTTCCGGGGGACTCTTCGTGCTGGCGTCCCTGCTCTTCCTGGCCGTGCACGCGCGCCCCGCGACCGGCGCGGACCACGTCACCGGCGCGGACCGGAACCCCGCGGCGGCTCGCCCTGCGATCGCCGCGGATCATCCCTTGACGCTCGACGATGCGATCCAGCTCGCGCTGCGCAAGAACGAAGATCTCGTGATCGAGCGCGAATCGCTGGCCGCCGCGAGGGCAGCCGTCACTCGCGCCAACGGAGCCTACGATCCCTTGCTCCAGATCGACGGAACCTGGTCGAAGACGTCCGAGCCCTTCAACTCGGCGGTCAGCGGCACCGCGCCGGATCAGCTCGGGCCCGAGCAGAAAACCGGTGAAGGCGGCGCGGCCCTCCAGCAGCTCCTGCCCACCGGCGGATCTCTGTCGCTCCGGGCCCGCGGTTCGCGGGAGACCACCGAGGATCCGCTGGCCCTACTTTCGCCGGCCTACCGGACACGCGTGGGCGCCGAGCTGAGGCAGCCGCTCCTTCGCGATCGCGGGACCGACGCGGCGCGCCTCTCCGTGCGGGTGGCCAACGCCGACCGCCAAGGCGCGACGGCGACGCTGAACCGCGCGGTCACGGAGACGGTGGCGGCGGTCGAGCGCGCCTACTGGACGCTCGTGGCGTCGCGCCAGGAGGTCGATGTACGCGAGGAGGCGGTGCGCCTGGCCGAGGAACAGCTCGGTGAGACGCGGGCCCGGATGGAGACGGGCGCGGCGCCCAAGACCGAGATCGCCCAGCCGCGGGCGGAACTGGAGCGGCGCCGGGGCGAGCTCTTCGCCTCGGACGAAGCCCTCGCGCGCGCCGAGAACGCCCTGAAGCTCCTCATCCTGGGCGGCGTGGCGGATCCGCTCTGGACGCAGCACATCGCACCGGTTGAGGAGGCGCAGTTAGAGGTGGTCCCCGTGGACGTCTCCGCTTCCTTGAATCGGGCGCTCGCGAACCGGCCGGAGATCACGATCGCGAGCGCCGTCGTGAACCGGCGGCACGCCGAGACCGCTTTCGCGCGCGACGGCGTCTGGCCGAGCCTCGACGCGGTGGTGTCCTACGACCGCTTCGGTCTCGCCGGCTCCGCGAATCCCGGAGGCTCCGTCGGAACCCTGCCCTCAAACCTGGACGGGCGCTTCGACAAGTCCTTCGAATCGCTCGGGCGAGGCGACTTCAATGCCGTTCGCGCCGGATTGGTCCTGGGGCTTCCGATTCTCAACCGCGCCGCGCGGGGAAACGCCGCCGTGGCCCGCCACGTCGAGAGGCAGGCCGAAGCGTCCGTCGACAAGACGCGGAAGACGATCCAGGCCGAGGTGCTGGACGCTGCAGCGGCGCTCGAGACCGCGGGACAGAGGATCGAAGCCGCCAAGACGGGGCGCGAGGCCGCGGAAGTGCAGCTCTCGGCAGAGCGCGACCGATACGAGACCGGGCTCTCCACGAATTTCCTGGTGCTCACGCGCCAGAACGACCTTTCCCGCGCCCGGCTCGACGAGATCTCGGCGCTGACGGACTACAGGATGGCACGCACGGAAATGGCCCGCGCGACTGGATCGCTGATCGAGGATCGCGGCATCGACGTCGGTGGCAAGGCACGCTAAGGAGGAATCAATCGTGAACAAGCGAATGATCATCATGCTGGCGGCCATCGCCCTCTTCATCGCGGCGATCGGCTCGTTGAAGTTCTTCCAGATCAAGGCGGCCATCGCGCAGGGAGCTTCCTGGCAGCCGCCGCCCGAGGCGGTCACCACGATCGTCGCCTCTCAGGACAAATGGCCGGCGACGCTGGGCGTCATCGGCACCGTGGCCGCCGTTCACGGCGTGACCGTGAGCGCGGATCTGCCCGGGATCGTGGAGAGCATCTCCTTCGACTCCGGAAAGAGGGTCGAGGCGGGAGACGTGCTGGTCCGGCTGGACACGCGCCAGGAGCGCGCGCAGCTTGCCGCGGCGGAATCCCAGCGCGATCTCTCCAAGCTGAACCTCGACCGGTCGCAACAGCTCCTCCAGCGGGGAGTCGTCGCCCAGGCGGAATTCGACCGGATGGCGGCCGAGAGCAAGCAGGCCGAGGCGCGCGTGGGTGAGATCAAGGCGACGATCGACCGCAAGCAAATCCGCGCGCCGTTCGGGGGCACGCTCGGGATCCGGCAGGTCAACCTGGGGCAATACCTCGAAGGGGGCTCGGCGGTGGTTCCCCTCCAGTCCATGGATCCCGTGTACGTGAATTTCGACGTGCCGCAGCAGGACGTCGCCTCGCTGAAGCCGGGGGACGTGGTCCGTGTGTCCGCGGACAGCCTCGCGGCCGCGGTGCCCCTGGGCACGGTGACGGCCATCAACGCGGTCGTCGATCAAGCCACGCGAAACGTGCAGATCCAGGCAATCTTCCGGAATCCGCGCGGAGCGCTCCGTCCCGGGATGTTCGTCGAGGTGGAAGCGAGGCTGGGCACGAGCGCCGCCGTCGTGGCGCTGCCGGCCTCGTCGGTCAGCTACGCGCCGTACGGCAATTCGGTCTATGTGGTGAAGGACCTCAAGGGCAAGGACGGCAAGTCCTACCGCGGCGTCGAGCAGCGCTTCGTGAAGCTGGGAAGCGGGCGCGGCGATCAGGTCGCGGTCGTCTCGGGCCTCACCGCCGGAGAAGAGGTCGTGACCTCGGGTGTCTTCAAGCTGAGGAACGGCGCCTCCGTCCTGGTCAACAACAAGATCCGGCCGTCGAACAGCTCGACGCCGAAGCCGGAGGACAGCTGATGAAATTCACCGATCTCTTCGTTCGCAGGCCCGTGCTGGCCATGGTGGTCAGTCTCGTCATCCTGATCGCCGGGCTCCAGTCGATCCGGTCGCTCAGCGTGCGGCAATATCCGCGCAGCGACATCGCGGTCATCACGGTGACCACCGCCTACGTGGGCGCCAACGCGGATCTCGTGCGCGGCTTCATCACGACGCCGCTCGAGCGGGTGATCGCGAGCGCGGACGGCATCGACTACCTCGAGTCCTCCAGCGCTCAGGGCGTGAGCACCATCACGGTGCACCTGAAGTTGAACTACGACACCAACGCGGCATTGACGCAGATCCAGGCGAAGGTGGCCCAGGTGCGGAACGACCTGCCACCGGAAGCCCAGGCGCCGGTCATCGAGCTGGAG
>VBOR01000032.1 GCA_005893165.1 Candidatus Eiseniibacteriota bacterium
CACGGGAACATCCTCGCGACGCTGAGCGGACTCTGCTGGGCGCTCACGCTCATGGGTCTTCGATGGATGGGGCGGAGCCAGCACGCCGCGCCCGGCTCCGCGGTGCCGGCGGTCGTGATGGGGAACCTGATCGCGTTCTTCCTTGGCCTCTTCTTCGCGCTGCCGGTGCAAGCCGCGCGGCCGCTCGACTGGGCCATCGTGACGGGACTCGGAACGATCCAGATCGGCGTGGCCTACGTCTTCCTCACGGGAGGGATGCGCCACGTCCGGGCGTTCGAGGCTTCGATGCTGCTCCTGCTCGAGCCGGTCCTGAATCCGGTCTGGTCCTGGCTGATCCACGGCGAGAGACCGCGCTCCTGGTCGCTCGTCGGAGGGGCCATCATTCTCGGGGGGACGCTGCTGAAGACCTGGCTGGATTCGCGGCGGAACGGCGTCGAGCGAAGCTAGTTCCTGGAGGGCTCCGCGGGGATCCCTTCCTCCATCACCCAGCGGACCGATTTCGAGCAGGGGCACATGCCGCCGACGCGCTTCAGCGTGGGCGTCTTCTTGATGGCCTGATCGCGGGTCAAGGTGCCCGCAGCCACCTGGCGCAGCGACTCGACGTACTGCTTCATGTCGCGGCTATGGAGGTAGGGCTCCGGCAGGTGCCCGGCGAGATGACGCACGTACTCCTCCACGCCGGTGAAGGTCTCGCCTGAGAATCCCACCATGGTGAACGCCGAATCCCCCTTGCGGCGGAAGAAAGCCTTGTCGGGAAGCTGGATCAGGTCCTCGTGGGAAATGCCGTCGTGCTTGCCGCGGTCGCGAAGGAGCCGTTCGGCCAGGGCCTCCGCCTCCTCCGGAGAAAGCTTCGGCAGGCGGGCGCGGATGAAGCGCTGGTTCAGGTCCGCTACCATGCGCCGGCACTCGTCGTAGTAGAGTGATTGGGCCTCGGCGTTCTTCATGTTCTTGAAGCCGAAGCGGATGTTGGAGTCGCCGCCCTTTTCGTGCCCGAACATCTCGAGACCCCGCGGCATCCACTTGTTGAAGGCCTTCTGGATGGCCGCGGTGGTGATCAGGGCGTTCCCCTGCGCGGCGCGCTGCACCCAGCGGCGGAGCGGAATGACTCCGGCGGCCAGGTGGAACGCCTCCTCCCGGAGCATGGGCGGCATCGAGGCGGCGAAGGGCTTGTAGGAGCAGACGCGCTGCATGGAGAGCTGGTACTTGCCTACGCGGTCGATGACGGCCGCGAAGACCACGTTGTCCACGAAGCTGTCGTACTCGAGATTGAAGGCATCGAGGACGTGGGAGCCGGTCTGCATGGAGAGGATCTCCTCGACCATCTCCTCGGCTTTCTGCCCCGACACGCCGCTCCAGTCCTGAGACACCAGGAGGTGGAACATCTGGTATCCGTGGCGCAGCTCCTCCGCCATCACGCGGAGCACCCAGAACCGGTCCTCGTCGTCCTGGGCGCGCGCCAGGGTGCCTTCGTGCTGCTGGATCGAGCCGAATTCGGTGGAGGCCTGCGCGCGGATGATCGCGAGCAGGTGCTTCGCGGGCTCCTCCCCCAGCTCCTCCGGTTTCTCGCGCCGGCGCTCTCCCTTGGCATCCCCCACCTCCACCTTGTCCCCCATGCCCACTTCCATCTTGGCGCAGAGGCAGAACTCCGGGTCGCTGGGGAAATACTTCTGCCAGTTCTCGGGGAGCAGTCCGTAGTCCGGGAAATTGTGCCGCTGCCAGTGCAGCACGGCATCGTGGTACTTCTTGGGGAGGGTGGTCTGCTCGACGTTCATTCCAGGTTGGGTCCCTCTACGCGCTCAGGAGATGCGCATTTCGAGCGCCGCCAGCGGCGCGTCCTTGAATCCGACGGCGCGAAGAAACGACGCGAGCTCGGAATCGCTTTTCTCCACGAGGGTGCGGACGGTCGCGGCACCCTGCCGTTTCAGGTGCACCACCACGGCCTCGAAGAGCTTCCTTCCCAGGGAGCGCCCCTGGAAATCGGGGTCGACGCCGAAGCGCTCGATCCATCCGCCCGTCTCCTCGAGTCCGAATTCTCCGCCGCGGATGTCCGCGAGCATGAATCCCACGACTTTGCCTCCCAGCTCGGCCACCTGGCTCGCGTCGGGATCGCGGCGGAGGTAATACATGATCCGCCGCTCCCAGACTTCGGGGCGATACACCCCCGTCAGGCGCTCGTCGATGGAGACGATGCGCGCGATATCCAGCTCGTTCAGGGGGCGAATGCGGACCTGCTCGGCGACCGCGCTCATGCGCAGAGCCTACCATATCCCGCAGCACGAGTTGCGCCTCGCGCGCGACCCGCCGCGCGAAAGCCGCTTGCCCTCGATCGGCGCATTTCGTAGTCTCCGCCGGCCGTGAATCGTAACCGCCACGTGGTCGTTCCAGAGATGGCCTCCTGCGTACACACCGTCCTCGCGCGCGCTTTATGCGTCGCGGTGCTCCTCCACACCGCCTTGATCCCGTCGCGCGCGGAAGCCGATAAGTCCCCGTACTGGATCGTGCCCGGCGGGGGCATCGGGTGGCTGCCCAACGAGTACCCGGTGAAATCCAGCCGTCCCGTCATCGGCGGGAAGATCGGCGCGAGGATGTCGGAGCACTGGGCGGCGGAGGCGCACGTCGGTTATCTCAAGTCGCCCGCCAGGATCGCCGGGACTCCGTCCCTGAGCTTCCTGCACGTCGAAGGAAACGTGACGCTCTTCACCGCGGGAGACCGTGGGTTCACGCCCTACCTCTCGGGCGGCGTCGGACAGAATTACGTTCACTCCGAGGGAGCGGGGTCCAGCCTCCACCGCTTCGCCCTGACCGGCGCCGCGGGGTTCCGGAGGAAGGTCGGAGAGAAGGCCGCGCTCCGGATCGAGGCACGCGACCTCCGCTACAAGGTGCTGGTCCCGAACACCACGCGCGAGGAATACCGCCACCATCCGGAAGTGTTCGTGGGCGTCTCCTTCGGCATCGGCGGCCCGCCGAGGGACCGCGACAAGGACGGGGTCCCGGACGACGAAGATCGTTGCCCGGACACGCCCCAGGGAGCGCGCGTGGACGCGGTCGGATGCGCCATCGACAGCGACGGTGACGGTGTCTTCGACGGAATCGACAAGTGCCCGAACACGCCTCCGGGGGCCATCGTGGACGCGAATGGCTGCGAGCACGACGGGGACTTCGACAAGGTCCCGGATGGAGTCGACCGCTGCCCCGATACGCCCCGCGGAGCCATCGTCGATGCCTATGGATGCCCCCACGACTCCGACCAGGACGGCATCTACGACGGCATCGACCAGTGCCCCTCGACACCGAAGGGTTGCCTGGTGAACGACAACGGGTGTCCCAAGGATTCCGACCAGGACGGCGTCTGCGACGGCCTCGACGAATGCCCCGACACCCCCCCGAACGTGAAGGTGGACCGGCTGGGCTGCCCGATCGTGGTCAGCGACAAGGAAACCCAGCTCCTCGAGACGGGAATGATTCGCCTCCAGAACGTCAACTTCGACACGGGGCGCGCCGCCATCACGCCCGAGTCGGAGTCGGTCCTGGACGAGGTGGGCAACATCCTCGCGCGCTGGCCCGATCTCCGGATCGAGATCGGGGGCCACACCGATTCGAAGGGAGGGGCCGCGAAAAACGCTTCGCTCAGCAGGGAGCGCGCGCAAGCGGTCCTGAACTATCTCACCAACCGTTTCCCCGAGCTGAATCCCGGCCAGTTCACCGCGGCCGGTTACGGCTCGTCACAGCCGATCGCGAGCAACGCGACCGAGCTGGGGCGCGCCAAGAATCGACGCGTGGAATTCAAGGTGCTCAACAAGGAAGCGCTGAGGCGCGAGAAGACCCAGGAGCGGCTCCTGCCGAACGAGTGAGCGCGTGGCGCCCGGCGCACCGCCGGCGCGTACCTATAAGTAGGTACTACTACCCATTCGGCGATCGAGGTCAGGTTCGAGGCGGATCGACCGATCTAGTTCCATTACCAACTCGTGCTCGAAAGACGCACGGGAACATACCTCGCCAGGGATGGCAGGGTTTGGATGCGGGGATCGCGGCAACGCGGTTCCCGTTTGGTTTTCCGGTCACCAGCCTCCGCCCTTCGCCGTAGAGTCCGCCGCGGAGCCGGCCCCCTTGCTCTTCTCGTACGCCTCGATGCTCTGCGTCAGCGTCGCCACTTCGCCCGCCGCTTTGCGCGCGACGAGCCAGAGAAGCTGCGCCTTCGCCTTGGCGACGTCGCCGCTCATGAGATACGCCTCGCCCAGGTACTCGTGCGCGGGCGCGTACTCCGGCTCGATCTCGATGCACTTGGCGTAGGCCTCGAAGGCCCGCTTCAGGTCGCCCGACTTGCGCGAGCAGTAGCCCACCATGTTCCACGCCTGGTAATACGTGGGATCGATCTCGGTGGCCTCCTTGAATTTCTTGAGCGCCTTTCCGAAGCGCTTCTTCGCGGAGTCGGACTTGCCCGTCGCCAGCTCCTGCTTCGCCTCCTGCGCCAGGTCCCATCCCTTGGCGTAGACCCTCTCCGCTTCCGCCCGTCCCGGGGCAGCCGTGGAGTCCTTGGATGGAGTGTCGGTGTCGGGCATGGCCTGCGTGGGAGGCGGCATCCTGGGCGGAGGCGCCGTGCCGGCCGCGTGGGCGCCCGTGGTGAGCACGAGCGACGCGAGGGTCGCGAGGGTCGCGAGAAACACGGTGGGAGAGCGCATGGGCGGAAGTCTACCAGATGGACCCCGATCCAGGTATCCTGCCCGGCCATGCACGATCCGGTGGCGCTTCTCCTCATCCGCCTCGCGATCTTGTTGGGCGCGGCGAAGGTTGCCGGCTGGGCGGCGCTCCGGATGCGGCAGCCCGCGGTTCTGGGCGAGATCGCGATCGGCATTCTTCTCGGCAATCTCACGCTCGCCGGGATCCACGCGCTCGATCCGATCCGGACGGACCCCTATCTGCAAGTCCTCGCGGCGCTCGGGGTCATCCTCCTCCTCTTTGAGGTGGGGCTCCAGTCCACGGTGAAGGAGATGCTGGAGGTGGGCCTCTCCTCCACCCTGGTCGCCCTCCTCGGGGTCGCGACTCCCATGGTCCTGGGCTGGGCCGTGGGCGCGTGGCTTCTGCCCGAGCAATCGACCCTGGTGCATGTCTTCCTCGGCGCCATCCTGACCGCGACCAGCGTGGGCATCACCGCGCGCGTGCTCCGGGACCTCGGCCTCTCGCAGACGATCGAAGCCAGGATCATCCTGGGCGCCGCGGTCCTGGACGACGTGCTGGGCCTCGTGATCCTGGCAGCGCTCACCGGGATCATCACCGCGGCGAACGCGGGATCCGTGCTCTCGCGCGGAGCGATCCTCCTCGTTTCTCTGAAGGCGCTCGGATTCCTGGCCGCCGCGATTCTCCTCGGCCACTGGCTCACGCCGCGGCTCCTGAAGCTCGCGGCGCGCATGAAGGTCACCGGGATCCTGCTCACGACAGGGCTCGTGTTCTGCTTCGTGCTCGCGTATCTGGGAACGCTGGCCGGACTTTCTCCCATCGTGGGGGCGTTCGCGGCGGGACTGATTCTGGAAACGAGGCAGTTCCGGGTTTTCGAGGAGAGCCGCGACCAAAGCATCGAGTCACTCCTGAACCCCCTCTCCACGTTCCTGGTGCCGGTCTTCTTCGTGCTCACCGGGTTCAAGGTCGAGCTCGCCTCGTTCGCGAACGGACGCATCGTCCTCCTCGCGGCGGCGCTGACCGCGGCGGCCTGGATCGGGAAGCAGGCCTGCTCCCTCGGCGTGCTGGAGCGCGGCGCCAACAAGCTCGCTGTCGGATTGGGGATGGTGCCGCGGGGAGAGGTGGGGCTCATCTTCGCCAACGTGGGGGCGACGCTCGCGATCGGGGGACGGCCGGTGATCACGCCGGAGATCTACGCGGCGGCGGTCCTCATGGTGATGCTCACGACCCTGGTCACGCCTCCTTTGCTCCAGAAGGCGCTCCGGACAGCGCCTCACGCACCCGGGAGCGAAGCGGCCGTCCCAGAGCGGAAGCAAGAAGGTCCGACGCCGCGCGCACGCGATCGAGGTCCGGCTTGAGCAAAGCACCCGTCCGGGTGAGCGCCCAGATCAGGTCCTCGGTGGCGACGTTCCCGGCGGCTCCCGGCGCGAAGGGGCATCCGCCCACGCCCCCCGCCGAGGAATCGAAGGAAGCGATCCCCCGCTCGTAGGAAGTCAGCACGTTCGCGATCGCGGTGCCGTAGGTGTCGTGGAAGTGCATCGTGATCCGGTCCTGATCCACGTGGTCGAGCAGCCGGTCGAGGAGCGCCATGACCTCCGAGGGGACCGCCTTTCCGATCGTGTCCCCGATCGAGATCTCGTCCACCCCGAGCTCGAGCAGCTCTCGAGCCACCTCCACCACGCGCTCGGGAGCGATTTTCCCCTCGTAGGGGCACCAGAACGCGGTGGAGACGTACCCGCGCACCGGGATCGAGTCCTCGAGGGCGGCCGAGACCACCGGCCGGAACCGCTCGATCGATTCGGCGATCGAGGCGTTCACGTTCTTTCGATTGAACGTTTCGGACGCCGCGGTGAATACGGCGATCTTTCCCACCTTCGCGCGCAGCGCCCGCTCGAGGCCGCGCTCGTTGGGCACGAGCGCGGAATACAGGGTGGATCCCCGCCGCTGGATCCGCTGGAACACCTCCTCCGCGTCCTGGAGCTGGGGGACGCGCTCGGGCGAGACGAAGGCGCTCACCTCGATCTCCTCGTAGCCGGCCTCGGAGAGCGCGTCCACGAACCGGACCTTGGTCTCGGTGGCCAGGATCCGGGACTCGTTCTGGAGTCCGTCCCGCGGCCCGACCTCCGTGACCCGCACCTTCATTTCCGCGGCTCCAGCACGACGAGCAGATCCCCCAGCTCCACGCGCGCTCCCGGGGCGCACCGCACCTCGGACACGACACCGTCCTCGGGAGCGGTGAGGCGGAATTCCATCTTCATGGCCTCGATCGTGACGAGAACGTCCCCCTCCCGCACGGAGGCGCCCTTCTCGGCCGCGACCTGCACCACGCGCCCCGTCATCGGCGCACGCAGCTCGTCCGTGCTCCCGGCCGCCTTCGCGTCCGCCCCCGGATGATCCTCCTCGAAGACGTAGGTTCGCCCCTCGCACGAGAGCCAGAGCTGCCGCCTTCCGCGCGCGATCGCGCAGCGGGTCGTGCTCTCGCCGGAGCGCACCATGAACCAGAAGCCCTCGCGCTTCACCTCCGCCTCGAAGCGGCGGTCCCCCTGACCCAGCACGATCCGGTCCCGCTTCCGCTCGTAGGGGACCGCGAGCGGGGTCCCGCCCCGGCGCAGCGCCAGCCGCCGGCTCATCTGCGTCTCCCGCCCGGAGGGCTGCGGTGCGGCGCTCACGAGCGGCCCCATGCGCCCAGCCGCTGCCAGGGCGAGTAGCGGTCGGTGTCCTCCTCGGCGCCCCCCGCCGATCGCGGCTCCGAGACGTATGCCGCCAGGGCGGCGAGCGCCGGTTCCGGGACCGTTGCCGGCGGGAGCCACTCGCGCGACTCGACCGTGTGGGTGAAGGTCTCCGCGCGCCGGAAGGAGGCGTCCTCGAGGAGATCGATCAGGAAGGATTGATTCGTGACCACCCCGAGGAGCGCCGTTCCTCGAAGCGCCCGGACGAGCTTCGTCCTCGCTTCCTCGCGGTCTTTCCCGTGAGCGACGACCTTGGCGAGGAGCGAGTCGTAATCGGGAGACAGCGTCTGCCCCTGGGCGATGCCGGAATCGATCCGGACGCCGTCCTCCTCGTGCCACGCCAGCATCAAGATGGTGCCGGTCTGGGGCAGGAATCCATGGTAGGCGTCCTCGGCGCAGAGCCGAGCCTCGATCGCATGGCCGCGCGGCTCCGGCGGTGCGGGCGTCGCGGAGCCGAGGGATCGGCCCGCAGCGATCAGGATCTGGGCCGAGACGAGATCGAGCCCGCTCCGCATCTCCGTGACCGGGTGCTCTACTTGCAATCGGGTGTTCACCTCCAGGAAATGGAAGGAGCCGTCCTCCCCCATCAGGAATTCGGCCGTCATCACCCCGGCGTATTCCGCCGCCTCCGCGAGCCTGACGGCGGCGTCCTCCATGGCGGCGCGGGTCTTCGAGGCGACCGCGGCGGACGGGGATTCCTCGATGAGCTTCTGGTGTCGCCGCTGCAGGCTGCACTCCCGCTCCCCGAGGGCCTGGGCTCTTCGTCCGTCCGCAAGAATCTGGACCTCGACGTGGCGGGCCGGATGAACGTACTTCTCGAGGAGGAGACGATCGCCCCCGAACGCCGACTTCGCCTCGCGCCTCGCCGCCTCGAACGCGGACTTCATCTCGGAAGCGGAGGAAACGACGCGCATGCCGCGTCCCCCACCGCCTCCCGACGCCTTCAGCATCACGGGAAAGCCCACCCGCTCCGCTTCGGCCACGGCGCGATCGGCGGAGGCGACCTCCTCGGCGCCGGGGACGAGCGGGATGCCCAGGGAAGCCGCGGTCCGGCGTGCCGCGGTCTTGTCCCCCAGCCGCGCCATGCTCTCGGGCGAGGGGCCGATGAAGACGACTCCTGCGTCGCGGCATGTCGCGGCAAACGCGGCGTTCTCGGAGAGAAATCCGTAGCCGGGATGGATCGCACCCGCGCCGGTGCGGCGCGCCGCGTCGAGGATGGCGGATGGGTCGAGGTAGCTCTGGGCGGCGGGCGCCGGTCCGATCGCGACCGATTCGTCTCCCGCGCGCACGTGCGGCGCGCCCCGGTCCGCTTCGGAATAGACCGCGACGGAGGGAATTCCCATTTGCCGGAGGGTGCGGCACACGCGGACCGCGATCTCCCCGCGGTTCGCGACGAGAACCTTCTGGAACGGGATGGCCGGTGCGACTGGATCCGTCCGGGCCGCATCCTGGTGTGCCGCGTAGTCCGCCCGAGCCGGGCTCATCGCTTCCAGGAAGGAGAACGCTTCTCGAGAAAGGCCCCGAGCCCCTCCTGTCCTTCCGGGGACGCGCGAAGGCCCGCGATCGCGCGGACCGCGTTCTCGATCGTGTCGGTCCGAGTCCGGGTCAGCGCCTCGCGTATGAGCTGCTTGGCCGCGGAGACCGCCCGGGGCCCGTTGCCCGCGAGCGCCGAGACGAACCGGTCCACCGACGCGTCCAGCTCCGCGGCAGGGACCACCTCGTGCACGACCCCCATCTCCTTCGCTTCCGCGGGACCGAAAAGCTCCGCCGTGAGGAAATAGCGCCGCGCCGCGGAAGCGCCGATCTTGGGAAGGACGAACGCCGAGATCACCGCCGGCGCGATCCCCAGCCGCGCCTCCGTGAATCCGAACTGTGCGCGGTCCGAGGCGATTCCGACGTCGCAGCACGCGAGGAGCCCCATGCCTCCACCGAGGCAGGCTCCGTTCACGCGCGCGATCGTGGGAAGGGGAAGCTCGTCCAGGGAGCGGAGCACGGCCGCCATGCTCCTCGCGTCCGATTCGTTCTCCTCGCGCGTGTACGCGACGCTGCGCCGCATCCAGTTCATGTCGGCGCCGGCGCAGAACGCTTGCCCCTCGCCGGTGAGCACGAGCGCGCGCGGTGCCTTCTCGGGAGATCCCTCGTACGCGGTGCGCACCTTCTCGAGCGCTTCCCGGAGCTCGCCGATGAGCGCGTCGTCGAACGCATTCCGCACCTCGGGGCGGTTCAGCGTGAGCCGCGCCGCGGGGGACCGGATCTCGAGCCGGAGCCGGGAAGGAGAAGCCATCACATCCGGAACACGGGGGCGGCTCCGCGCAGCACCGGAGCGTTCAGGGCCGCGGAGAGCGAGAGGCCCACGACCTCGCGGGTCCGGGCCGGGTCGATGACCCCGTCGTCCCAGAGGTGCGCCGTGGCGAAGTACGGGCTTCCTTCCTCCTCGTACTTCGCGAGGACCGGATCCGCGATCGCCTTGGCCCCTTCCGCGGAAAGCGTCTTCCCCTCGCGGGCCAGCTGCTCGCGCTTCACCTGCACCAGGACCTCGGCGGCCTGCTGACCCCCCATCACCGAGATCCGGGAATTGGGCCACGCGAAGAGAAGGCGGGGCCGGTACCCGCGGCCGCTCATCGCGTAGTTTCCGGCGCCGTGCGAGGCGCCGATCAGCACGGTGAGGCGCGGCACCAGCGCGGTCGCGACCGCCTGGACCATCTTCGCGCCGTCCTTGGCGATCCCTCCCGCCTCGTACTTCTTCCCCACCATGAACCCGGTGATGTTCTGGAGGAAGAGGAGCGGGATCCTTCGCTGGTTGCAGAGCTCGATGAAGTGCGTTCCCTTGAGCGCGCTTTCCGAGAAGAGCACGCCGTTGTTCGCCACGATCCCGACGGGATATCCCATCCAGCGCCCGAATCCGCACACGAGCGTCGTCCCGTAGGTTGCCTTGAACTCGTGGAACCGGCTTCCGTCCAGGAGGCGCGCCAGAACCTCCCGCACGTCGTAGGGCTGGCGCGGATCGGTCGGGAGCACCCCGTAGATCTCCTCCGGCGGGTAGGCCGGATCCTCGGGCTCCGCGAGCTCGAGATCCACGCGCTTCACGCGGTTCAGATTCTCGACGATGTTCCGCACGATGTGGAGCGCTTCCTCTTCGTTCGCCGCCATGTGGTCGGTCACGCCGCTCACGCGCGAGTGGACCTCCGCTCCGCCGAGATCCTCCGGCGTGACCTCTTCTCCGGTCGCGGCCTTCACGAGCGGGGGCCCGCCGAGATAGATGGTCCCGGTGCCTTTCACGATCACGTTCTCGTCGGACATCGCCGGGACGTACGCGCCCCCGGCGGTGCACATGCCGAGCACGGCGGCGACCTGGGGGATTCCCTCGGCGGACATGACCGCCTGGTTGTAGAAGATCCGTCCGAAATGCTCCCTGTCCGGAAACACCTCCGCCTGGAGCGGGAGGAACACGCCCCCCGAGTCGACCAGATAGACCGCCGGGAGCCGGTTCTCGAGCGCGATCTCCTGAGCCCGGATGTGCTTCCGGATGGTGATCGGGTAGTAGGTGCCCCCCTTCACCGTGGCGTCGTTGGCGACGATCACGCATTCCTTGCCGGAAATGGATCCGATCCCGGTCACGATGCCCGCCGCGGGGATCTCGTCCTCGTGGAGACGGGCGCCGGCGAGCGCCGAGAGCTCCAAGAAGGGCGTGTCGGGATCGAGCAGCCGTTCGATCCGCTCCCGCACGAGGAGCTTCCCTCGCTTGCGCTGGAGCTCGACCGCCTGGGGGGAGCCCCCCTTCCGGACCTCGTCGAGGCGGCGGCGAAGGTCCGAGGCCAGCGTCTCGTGATGGGCTCGGTTTCGCTGGAATTCGGGCGACCCGGTCTTGAGGTGGCTTCGCAGAATATCCATGGGATTCGGACACTCTAACCGCTGATGCTCCACAGGGAAAGAGAGGAGAATGGGGGTGTCTAAGCGCGGCCTCGCGCGCTTCAGTTGGAGGTTCCTCATGCCGATGAAAGGGCTGATCTCACGACCCCTCGGAGCGGAGGAACTCTTGTCCCGGGAAAAGACCTCGGCGGCGCAGCGTCAGGCAGACCGGAAGGCGACGACGCTGCTGGGTCTCGTCATCCTCGTCCTTCTCGGCTTCGCCTTCACGGTCCAGACCCTCTGGGTCTCGGTGGTCCGCTCGGGATTCCTGGGGGACAACCTGCCGGCGGGCGGATGGATGCTCCTCGTGGGTCTCGTGGGGCTCACGGTCCTCTTCTGCCTCTACATCCTGCATCAGCAGACCGAGATCAACCGCTTCCGCTCGCGGCTCATGAGCGAGCAGATGGAGCTGGAGCAATCGCGCGGAAGACTTGCGGAGCTGACCTCCCTCTTCCAGCTCGGGAACAGCCTCCACATGGATCTTCCGCTGGACACCATTCTCGAGATCACCGTCCGCCGCGTGGCCAGCACGCTCCATTCCCACGACGTATCGCTCTTCCTCTACGAGGCGGAGTCGAAGACGCTCCGGTGCCGGGCCCGTTTCGGCCTCTCGACGGCCGCGAGCGACGCGGAAGTGAAGCTCGGCGAAGGAGCGGTGGGCTGGGTGGCGCGTCACCGGGAGCCGATCCTCATGAGCGCCGGCGACCGCGGGGCTCGATTCGCGGAGCATTTCATGGCGCATCCGGACGCGGGATCGGCGCTCATTCTTCCCGTCAATTTCGAGAACCGCTGCGTCGCCGTGCTGCAGGCGCACCGCGGGGGCAAGGCGGAGCCGTTCCGGCTGGATCACCGGGACATCGGCCAGCTCTTCGCCGACAACGTCGCGCCCGTCATCGAGCGCGCCCTCGTCGTGCAGAACCTGGAAGAGCGCGCCACGAACATCAAGTCGGGAGGCAAAGGGGAGCCTCAGGCAGAGGGCGTGCAGCAGGCGACGCTGTTCCAGGACTCGTTCCTTTCCTCCGCGGAGATCGAGCTCAAGGCGCCGCTCACGACGATCCTCGCCTATTCCGAAGTGCTGGATCAGAACGACAAGCGGATGAACACCTCGATGCGGCGCGAGTTCACCGCGCGCCTTCGGGGCGAAGCGCAGCGCCTGATGAGTCTCGTCGACGACGTGCTCGACCTGGCGCGGCTCGAGACGGGGCGGTTCCTGCTCGACCTCCGCGTCGAGAACGTGAACAAGATCTCGCGCGAGGCGCTCGACAGCGTCCGCGCGCTCGCGGCCACCCGGCAGATCGATCTGGAGATGAAGCTCGACGAGAAGATCCCGGACCAGCACCTGGACGGATCCAAGGTGCGGCAGGCGATCCTCCACCTCTTGCGAAACGGGATCCGCTTCTCCCCCGCCAAGGGGCGCGTAATGCTCACCACGTGGCTCGGGGACGATCACATCCAGCTCGAAGTCCGGGATTCCGGTCCGAGAGTGGAGCCCGAGGCGGCGCCCATGGTGTTCGAGATGGAATCGCAGACCGAGGGGCTCAGCAAGCGCGTGAAGGATGGACTGGGCTTCGGGCTGCATCTCACGAAGCGCTTCGTGGAGCTGCACGGAGGAGAGGTGGGCGTCGGGGAAAGCCCGAGCGGCTCCGGAGCGGCGTTCTGGATCCGCATTCCGCGTGGAGAGGGGATCGAGAGCGTGATCGGGAAGGATCCCTTCGCCGAGCAGATCTGGCAGAAGGAGTAGCGGGCGAGCCGACCCGCGCGGGCGAGCCGGCTGGCGCGGGCTAGCCGGCTGGCGCGGCCCCGGCCGCGCGGTGAAGCGCCGTCTGCACCATCGCGTACTCCCCGACGTTCTCCAGGGTCAGCATCCCCACGATGCCCCGGCCCGCTTCGATCACCGGCACGGCGGGGCAGCCGCTCTCCTGCATCCTCTGAAAGACCTGCTCCAGCATCTCTCCGGGAGTCGCCACGCCGCACGGGGTCCGCGCCACGTCGCCGACGCGGGTGTCGGTCCGTCCTCCCGCGAGCGCCTTCATGAGGTCCGCGCGCGTCAGGATCCCGATCGGGGACTGGCCGTCCGTTCCGAGCACGGGAAAATCTTGTTGATGGCCGTTGAGGAGAAGCTCGACGGCCTTCGAGATCGGCTCGTCCGCCCGGAGGGCCTGGAAGTCCCGGATCATGGCGCGCGAGACCGGCACGCCGTCGAATACCGAGCGCATCTGCACGAAGGCGGACTCCTGGCCGGCGCCGAGAAAGACGAAGAGCGCGATCAGGACGAGCATCGGGTTTCCGAACACGCCCAGGATCCCGAAGAGGAGCGCGATTCCCTGCCCCACGTTGGCGGCGACGCGCGTGGCCCGGACGTAGTCGAGCCGCATGGCCAGGAGCGCCCGGAACACGCGCCCGCCGTCCATCGGAAACGCGGGGATCAGATTGAAGGCCGTCACGATCACGTTGAACACGAAGAGCTGCGCGACGAAGCTCCGCTCGTAGACCAGGGGGTCCGTGAGGTGATAGACCCCTGAGACGCGCATGAAGAGGAGCAGAAGGGCGGCGGTCGCGACATTCACGGCCGGGCCGGCGAGCGCGATCGCCACCTCCTCCTGAGGACGTCGCGGCATCCGGTCCAGACGGGCCACGCCGCCGATCGGAAGCAGGGTGATGTCCCGCGTGATCACGCCGAAACGCCGGCCCATGAACGCGTGGCCGAATTCATGGAGCACGACGCAGGCGAATGCGGCCAGGATGAATCCCACGCTGGCCGCGACTTGCCCGGCCCCGCCGCCACGAGCGGCGCTCAGCCAGGCGAGCCAGGCTAGGAACACGAAGAAGGTCGCGTGAATGCGGATGGGAATTCCCGCAATCGTCGCGACCTTCCAGGACCAACGCATCGTTCCCTGCTCCGGGTGAATTCTAGCGGCTTACGCGAGATAACGTTTCAGCCAGGCGTGCACCTCGCGGTTCCAGACGAGCGAGTTCCTGGGCTTCAGAACCCAGTGGTTCTCGTCGGGGAAGAAGAGGAGCCTCGCGTCCACCCCTTTGGCCTTGTAGATGTTGTACACGGCGAGCGCCTGCGTGTGGGGCACGCGGTAGTCGCGCTCGCCATGGATCACGAGCATCGGGGTCGTGAACCCGCGCGCGAACCGCGCCGGATTCCACCGGTCGATCGCGTCCAGCCGGTCCCAGGGCTCCCCGCCGTACGCCTGATGCCGACCCTGCGTGATGTCGCTCGCGTACTCGGCGATCAGATCGAACACGCCGGCGTGGTTGATGAGGCAGGCGAAGCGGCCGGTCTGCCCCGCGATCCAGCAGACGAGATATCCGCCGTAGCTCCCGCCCGTCGCGGCCATGCGCTTCTCGTCGATGTACCCCGTCTCGAGCAGGAAATCGGTCGCGCGCATGATGTCCGTATAGGGCTTGTCGCCGTGGCCGCCCTGGATGACCGCGGCGAAATCCTGCCCCCACGAGGTCGAGCCGTGGAAATTCACGCACGCGACCACGTAACCCGGGGCGGCGAACGCCTGAGGATTCCAGCGGAAGTGGAAATTGTCCCCGGCGATCCCGTGCGGCCCGCCGTGGATGACGTGAACGAGAGGCCATTTCCGCTTGGGATCGAATCCGGGCGGAAGGACCACGAACATCTGGACGCGGTTCCCGTCCGCTCCCGCGAATTCGATCTCGCGCACCTCTCCGAGCGCCACCTCGCTCAGGAGCGCGTCATTGAATCCCGTGAGCTTCCGGAGCTCCTTCCCATCCAGCCGGATGGACGTCGCCTCGGGAGCGGCGGAGATCGTCTGGAGCGTGAAGTAGACGCGGCCGTCCCGTCCGATCTTGAGCCCCGAGACGGTCCCCTGCTCGGTGAGCGGGTTCGGGGTGCCCCCGCCCGCCGGCATGGCGAAGAGAAGGACCCTTCCTCGATCCTCGGCCTCGAGAATCACGGTGCCGTCCTTCGCGAGCTCCCATGCCGCGGGGGAGCGGTCCCAGTCCTCGGTCAGCACGGTGTGCGTCTTCGACGCGCGGTCGTGGCGCACGATCCGGACCTTGTCGGCGTAGAAATAGGGGTCGCGCTGCATGCCGTAGTAGATCGACTTCCCGTCCGGGGAATACCGCGGTCGCCAGAAATCGGCGCTCTTCGGAGGCGTTCCCTCGGGCGTCAGGCACGTAACCGGCCCCTTCCCGCTCGCCGGCGCCGTGTAGATCGCCCAGCGAAGGAGCTGATGGGGCGGCCGGCTCGAATTGGCGGCGAAGGCGATCTCGGTCCCGTCCGGCGAGATGTCGTACTGCCCGCAGGGATCCATGAGATCGAACCAGCCGGTCCCTTGAGGCGTGGCGTCGGTCATCCGGCGCGTCGCGAGGTCCAGGACGAAGATGTGGGGCTTCTCGCCTTCGGTCAGCCAGCGATCCCAGTAGCGGTACACACGGTCCTCGGTGACGTGGGCTTTGACCGGATCCTTGGCGCGCTTCTCCAAGAGCCCCTTCGTCCCCTCGGGGGTCGGAGCCTCCTCGAGGAGCATCGAGATGAAGGCGACCTTCGTGCCGTCCGGGAACCACCGGGGATCGAGCACTCCGAGCGGCAGATCGGTGAGGCGCTCCGCTTCCCCGCCGTCGAGCGGCATGATGTGGAGCTGCGGCTTTTCCTCTCCGCGCGTGCGCAGGAAGGAGATCCAGCGTCCGTCCGGCGAGACGGCCGGCTCGGTGCTCGCGTGCTCCTCGGAGGTCAGAGGACGCGGCTCGCCTCCCTCCCCTGGAACGAGCCAGAGCCTCGTTTTCCCCTTGTTGGTCTCCAGATCGTAGGTCGTGACCGGCACCACCACCCTGCCGTCCGGCGTCGGGACCGGCCCGCCGACGCGCGCGACCTTCCAGAGGTCTTCGGCGGTGAGGGGTCGCTTGGTGGGATTGCGGGCTGGATAGAGGATGGTTGTCTGGCTATCGGCGACGTGCAAACGTTCCTCCAGGAAACGCGGGAGGCCCGGAGCGGGCTGCGTTCGTGACTCTGGGAACCCTCGGTCGTACGGGCGAACCTCGGACTATACGGCTCCAGCGCGGCTGATTCCAGCGAGGACTTCCGCGGATTGGACGAGTTGGACTCCTGCGTGACCCAGGTCACGCAGCGCCTCGGCGCCCGAGGAGGGCGCCACGGGCCGGGTGGCGTCCACGATCACGTGGACCTGCATTTCCGGAATGAGGCGGCGCGCATCGAGCGCGCTCCAGCGCACGCAGTAATCCAGCGCCAGTCCGGCGACGTAGATCTTCCGGACCCCCCGTGCCTTGAGATACCCGTCGAGACCGGTCGGGTTTTTCCCCGCGTTGTCGCTGAATCCGGAGTAGCTGTCGGTCGCGGGGTCCATTCCCTTCCGGATGATCGCCTGGATCCGGGACTGATCCAGCGCCGGATGGAGCTCGGCGCCGCGGGTCCCCTGAACGCAGTGGTCGGGCCAGAAGACCTGGGGAAGACCCTCCAGCTCTCCTCGATCGAAGGGCTTCGCTCCGGGATGTCGGCTCGCGAAGCTGCCGTGATCGCGCGGATGCCAATCCTGGGTCGCGACCCGCACCGGGAAATGCGGAAGGAGCTCGTTGATCGCGGGGATCACTTCCGCGCCTCCGGGAACGGGCAGCTCCCCCGCCTCGGAGATGAAGCCGTTCTGAACGTCGATGACGAGGAGCGCCGCGTTCGGGATCTCGGCGCCGGCCCAGGAGGAGCCGCGTCCAGCGCTCATGGGGTTCTCGCCTCCTCGATCAGCCTCATGCGCAGCTCGTGGAGGCGCGGACTCAGGGCCACGCGATAGCGGTGAGGATTCATGAAGCGAAGGGTGCCCTCGGGAAGACACCCCAGCTCTCTCGAGGCGCGCTTCGCGAGGGCGGGCAGCGCCGGGGATCCGACCTTCCGGATCCCGTCCTCCATCGCGACCATGCGGAGGTCCTCCAGCTTGGTGTCCTCCGGAATCGAGGAGTGCCGGAGCGGGTGCTCCGGGTCGTAGACCACATCCCCCGGACGCACCTCCTCGCCGTCGAGCGCGATCACGTCCATCTCGAATACGCCGTCCTGCCGGGTCACGCGCCAGACGCGCTTCCGCCCGGGAAGGGTGCTCTTCGAGGGATCGCCGCTCACCTTGATCTTGGGCTCCTCGTCGATGCGCACGAGCTTGTACACGCCGCCGAGCGCGCCTCCGTGGGGACCGTTCCCGGTCGCGAGGCGCGTCCCCACGCCGTAGAGATCCACGCGTCCTCCCTCCATCCGGATGGACTGGATGACGTGCTCGTCCAGCTCGTTCGAGACCAGGATCTTCACGTAGCCAAGCTCCGCCTCATCCAGCATCCGTCTCGTCTCCCGGCTCAGGTAGGCGAG
>VBOR01000080.1 GCA_005893165.1 Candidatus Eiseniibacteriota bacterium
CCTCTGGCGGAGGAAGGGATGCCGGTCACGATCGTAGTGCCGCAGCTGGGCGAAAGCGTGGTCGAGGGGACGGTCGGCAAGTGGCTCAAGAAGGAAGGCGATCCCATCGCCAAGGACGAGCCGGTCGTCGAGATCATCACCGACAAGATCAATATCGAGCTCCCCGCGCCGGCCGCGGGCACGCTCGGGAAAATCACCGTGCCGGAGGGAACGGTCGCCCAGGTGGGCCAGCAGCTGGGGGTGATTCTCCAGCAGGGGGAGTCCCTCCCGGCGGGCGGTGGCGCACCGGCGTCCCCTACCCAGCAGTCTCCGCAGCAGCGCCCGCAGGCGCCCCCTTCGGGAGGCGCTCCTTCGCGTCAGCCCGAGCCCGCGCGCGCGGGCGCGGCCGTCGCGGAAGCGCCCTTCGGGGAAGATCAGCGCGTCTCCCCCGCGGTCCGAAAGCTCCTCAAGGAGCACAACCTCGACGTCTCGGGCATCCGGGGCAGCGGACTGGGCGGGCGCGTGACGCGCGAGGACGTCCTGAACCACATCGAGGGAAGCAGGGTCGCGGCTGCCGCCGGAACGCAGGCGCCCGCGGCCGCTCCGGGGATGCAGCCCGGACGTGCCCCCTCCTCCCCGCAGGCGGGCGCGCCCCAGCCCACGAAGCCCATCCCCGCTCCCTCCTTCACGGCGCCGGGAACGCGCGAAGAAGAGGTCGTCCAGGCCACCAACGTCCGGAAGAAGATCGCCGAGAACATGCTCCGCTCGCGCCACATGGCGGCGCACTGCTCGACCTGGGACGAAGTGGACATGACGAGGCTCGTGGAGCTTCGCGCGCGGATGAAGGAGCGGGTGAAATCGACCTACGGCGTGAACCTGACCTACATGCCCTTCATCCTCAAGGCGGTGGTCCGGGCGCTGAAAGAATTCCCCGTCCTGAACGCCTCCATGTCGGAGAGCGGCGAGATCCACTACAAGAAGTACTACAACATCGGCATCGCGGTGCATCGCGAGCAGGGGCTGATCGTGCCGGTCGTGCACGACGCCGACCGGAAGACACTCTTGCAACTGGCGCACGAGGTCGAGGACCTGGGCAACCGCGCCCGCTCGGACAAGCTCCAGCTGAACGACATCCAGGGGGGCACCTTCACCATCACGAACGCGGGCATGTTCGGGGCGACCGCCTCCACGCCGATCATCAACTACCCCGAGGTGGGCGTGCTGGGGGTCCATCTCATCCAGGAGCGTCCGGTCGTGCGCGACCACCGGATCATGATCCGGAACATGATGACGCTCGTCGTGAGCTTCGATCACCGGCTGGTGGACGGCACCCCCGCGGTCCAGTTCCTCCACCGCGTGAAGGAGCTCCTGGAAGACCCCGAGAGCTGGCTCCTCGATTCCATCTGAGGCAGGCATGAACCCCCCGATCGCGGCGCACGACCTGGGACGGATTTCCTATCGGGAGGCGCTCGAGCTCCAGCGCCGCGCCGTCGCCACGAGGGCCGCGGGCGCGTGCGGCGACGCGATCTATTTCGCCGAGCACGAGCCGGTGCTCACCGCGGGACGCGGCGGACAGGAGGAGAGTCTCCGGGTCCCGAAGGCGCTCCTTCGCGCGCGGGGCGTCGAGGTGGTCCCGGTGGAGCGCGGCGGCGACCTCACCTACCACGGCCCGGGCCAGATCGTCGCGTATCCCATCCTGGCCCTGGCGGACCTTCCCTACGGGCGCGATCTCCATCGCTACCTGAGAGACCTCGAAGAGGTGGTGATCCGCACGCTCGCGGGCTACGGGCTCCCGGGAAGCCGCCGGCACCCTTACACCGGCGTGTGGGTGGGTGATCGCAAGGTGGCGGCGATCGGGGTCGCGGTCCGGCGCTGGGTCACCTTCCATGGATTCGCCCTGAACGTGGACCCCGATCTCGGGCACTTCGACTGGATCCATCCCTGCGGCATCCGGAACCTGGGCGTCACCTCGATGCGCGCGCTCCTCGGCGAGGCGCCCGCGCGGGCCGAAGTGCTGGCGCGGATCCGGGACGCGTTCGCGAGCGTGTGGGACCGGCCCGTCGTGGAGGAGGCTCCATGCCTGACGTGACCTCGCAGCCCAAGACGCGCATCGAGCGCGATTCCCTGGGGACCCTCGAGGTCCCGGCCGACGCCTACTACGGGGTCCAGACCGCGCGCGCCGTGGTGAACTTTCCGATCTCGGGCGAGCGCCTCCACGTCGAGATGGTGCGCGCCGTGGCGCGCATCAAGATCGCCGCCGCCCGCGCCAACATGGACGTCGGGGCTCTGGACCGGAAGAAAGGTGAGGCCATCGTGCAGGCCGCCGAGGAGGTCCTGGCGGGCAAGCACGACCGCGACTTCGTCGTGGACGCGTACCAGGCGGGCGCCGGGACCTCCTTCCACATGAACGTGAACGAGGTGATCGCGAACCGGGCGTGCGAGCTCCTGGGAGGGAAGCGCGGGGACCAGGCCCTGGTGAGCCCGAACGATCACGTGAACATGGCGCAGTCCACGAACGACGTGATCCCGACCGCCATGCGCCTCGCGAGCCACGTCCTGATCGAACCGGTGCTGGAAGAGATGAAGGCGCTGGCCCGCTCGCTGGGGGGACGCGCCCAGGCGGTCTCCCACGTGCTCAAATCCGGGCGGACGCATCTCCAAGATGCCGTGCCCATCACCCTCGGGCAGGAATTCTCGGGCTACGAGAGCTGTGTCCTGGGCTGGGCGGATTCCCTGTCGAGGAGCCGCGAGGGGCTCTTGGCGCTCGGGCTGGGCGGAAACGCGGTGGGCACGGGGATCAACGCGCATCCGGAATACCGCGCGCGCGCCGTGAAACACCTGGCGCAGATCACGGGCATCCCGTTCACGCCGGCCAGGAATCTCTTCGAGGCGATGCAGAGCATGGCGCCGTTCGTGCGGGTCTCCTCGGATCTCCGGGGCTTCGCCCTCGACCTCAACCGCATCGCGAACGACCTCCGGCTCCTGGCGAGCGGCCCGACGACGGGCCTCTTCGAGATCCTGCTCCCGGCGGTGCAGCCGGGCTCCTCGATCATGCCCGGCAAGGTAAACCCGGTCATGCTCGAGATGACGAACATGGTCTGCTGCCAGGTGATCGGCTACGACACGACCGTGGCCTACGCCTCCCAGGCGGGCCAGCTGGAGCTCAACGTCATGATGCCGGTGATCGCCCACGACTTGACGAAGGGGCTCGCCATCCTCGCCCCCGCGCTCCGGGTGCTGCGCGAGAAGTGCATCGACGGGATCACGGCCAACGAGGAGGTCTGCCGAAGGTACTTCGAGCGCTCCACCGCGCTCGCCACCGCGCTCAATCCCTACATCGGCTATCTCGCGGCCGCGGAGATCGCGAAGGAATCGGTGAAGACGGGAAAGACCGTGGTGGAGCTGGTCCGTGCAAAGAAGCTCCTCACCGAGGAGCAGATCAAGAAGGTGTTCTCGCCCGAGGGGATGACGAACCCGGGCGGCGGGTGAGCCAGGCGCCGGTGGGCCCGAGCGGCAGGCGGGTGAAGCCGGGCGGGCGGGCGGAAACGAGTCGGGGGGACGCCTTGCGGCATCCCCCCGCTTTGCTTCTTGTTCCTACCGGCTGATTACAGGCTGAGGCCCAGACCAGCGCGGATGTTCATGTAGTTGGTGCTGTTCCCCGGAGTGGAAACCGTGTGGTAGTTGCCCATCAGGTTGAGCTTCGTCTTCGGGCCCACCGGGAATCCCACGCCCGCACCCAGGTTGAAACCGAACTTGCCATCGCTGGCCGTCAGGTTCGTCGAGGCCGTCGTGTCCTCATCCTTCAGGGACACGCTGTAGTAACCGGCACCCGCCTGAGCGCAGAAGCTCGGGCCGACCGGCGCACCGAAGTTCATCCGGAGCTCCGGCGACACGCGCAGCATGTGGATCGAGGTCGTGTGGTCGTCCGTACCGTCGTTCCAGTTCATGGAACCGAGATTGTCGTAGGAAACTTCCATGCCCCACGACGTCTTCGGGGCGATGCTGCGGAAATAGCCACCGCCGAACGTCATGCCGCCCTTGGGTGAATCGGTCGAGAACGGAGCCGCCGCATTGAGCGAGGACTTGGCGTAGCCGCCCGAGATCTCCAGCGTTCCCACACTCGGCATTGCCGAGGCAGCCGCGGCGAACGCGGTGACCAGAGCGAACGTGAACAACATCGTGGCAAACCGAGTCCGATTCATTGCTGGTTCCCCCTTATTGGAACGACGCGATTTCTTCCGCCCATCCCCTGGACGGCGTGGCGACGAGACGCGACGCAGTCCTCCCTAGATGCAGATGTGCCGACGCAGATGAATAGAGGTATCGGCACTTCCCAAAGGAACCTTGAGCCATAGGGAAAGGGGGTCAGGCGTCGGGGATCTCCACCTCGGACCGGGGCACCCTGCCCTCCGGAACTCGATGGAAGAACGCACCATACAGGATGGAGGCGACGACGTAGAGGAGCGCCGCGAGGAGCAGCGGCTCCGTGTATCCGCGGCGCTCGATCAGGGCGCCGCCGATGTCGGCGCTCACGCTCCAGGCCACGAACCAGGTGAGGGAAAGGAGGCTGTTCGTGATCGCGTGCTCGCGCTCGGGCACCACTTCCATCGCGAAATGGGTCGTGAGGGGCTGGTTCATGTTCATGAGACCGGCCCGGAACAAGAACGCCGCCACGACGACGGGAAAGGAGCTCGAGAGCGGAGAATGCCGATGGCTCCGGCCGTGAGGCCGAAGCGGTCGCGAAAGTAGAGATTCAGGAACGGGATGATGAGCCCCGCCCCGAGTCCGATCAGTGTGGCCGGGAGCGCGAGCTTGAGCTGGAGCACCCAGTCCACCTCGGTCAATTCTCGGACTTGCTCCCACAGGGAAGGCGTCCGCTCCTCCTCCGCTGCCTGGGTCCACCCGCCCATGCGATAGAAAGGAATCGAGGCGAGCAGGGTGATCGCGCAGGCCGCCCAGAGCGACCAGCGAAGCGTGAGCCGCGGGGTCTCGCGGATCGCGCTGAAGAGGTGCGGCATGGCGCCCCCCAGCGCCGAGCCCGCGATCGCGGCCAGGAAGAGCACCGTGAAGGCGGCGCTGAAGAGATACGGACGGAGCGGCGGGGGAACCTCGCGCATCACCACCGGAGCGATCGAGAGACGGAACGTGGTCACGACCATGCCCGAGACGAACGCCGCGAGGAGCAGGAGCTCCGGGGCCACGAGGCTTCCAAGCAGGAGATAGGTGAACGCGGTGAGCGCGCCCGCGGTGACGAGGATCGCGCGGGAGGAGACCCGGCGAAACAGGAACGCCACGGGGAGCGCTGCCACCGCGGCGCCCAGCGAGATCTTGGAGAGGATTTGCCCGATCCCGGCGTCGCTCACCCCCAGCTCGCGGAGGTAGAGGTTGAAGAGGAGGGAAAAGATCGACTGGCCGAGGCCGCACAGGAAGAGCCCATACAGGTAGAGGCGAGCGTTCCGGCCGGAGCTCTGGACGGCGCGGACGTATTCGCCGATCACGCGGCCGGGCAAGACGTCTCCGTCGGGGGATTGGGTGGCCCCGGCGCTCCTCTCAATACTTTCCCCTCGCGCGCTCCTTCGCGGGCAGGATCTCGAGGCAGGTCGTCCACCATCCGGTCCGGATGGTTTCCACGAACTCGGCGGGCAGGGACTCCTCCTCCATCTCACGGGCCAGGGACTCGTGATCGTAGGTCACGGGGACGAACCGGGGCTCTTCCTCGCCGGCTTCGAAGAGCGCGTACCAGATTCGCGGTGCGCCGTCATTGGCGGGCCTGCCTATCGCACCCGCGTTCACCACGAGCCCCCCGCCGGGGACGCGGCGCGCCCAGTGGATTCCGGTGTGGGCGCAGAGGACCGTGTCCGCCTCGGCCTCCCGAAGGAGCCTCGTCAGAAAGGCGTCGGAGCATCCCGACTCCCAGAGGAACTCGTTGATCTTCCGCGGAGAGCCGTGGCAAAGGAGGAACCTCCGTCCGCCGCGCGTGAACCGGATCGATCCCGGGAGCTTCCCGAGCCGCGCGCGCTCCGGGTCGGTCGTGCGGCGGTGGGTGTAGTCGTACGAGAGCTGCGCGAAGTGATTGTCGGAAGGATGGGTGTACCCGCATCCGCAATCGGGACGCTTCTCGGCGAGAGACACGTCGTAGTTCCCCGCCAGAGTCCTCACCCCGAACTCGTCGAGAAGGGGAAGGACCTTTCCCGGATTCGGGCCGAACCCGCCGAGATCACCGAGGCAGAAGAGGCGCTTGGCTCCACGGCGGCGCGCGTCCTCGGCCGCCGCGCGGAGCGCAACGTGGTTGCTGTAGATGCCCCCCAGGAAGGCGATCGTACCCTCCAGATCGGGCTCGAGAAGCCGGAGCGTCACAAGCGAAGGCTAGCACGCGCCCTCGCCTGCGAGGAAGCGGCGCGCTGTGTTATGCTCCCGTGCCCTCGGAAGCTCGTGTGGGACTGGGAGAGAATGAAGCGAACGTGATCTGGGACACCCTCATCATCGGCGCCGGCCCGGCGGGCCTTTCCGCGGCGCTCTTCACCCGCATGCGCCGCATGTCAACGCTCCTTCTCGATACCGCGGTGGCGGGCGGTCAGCTCGCTTCCCTCTACCCCAAGAAACCGGTCCACGACTACCCGTCCTATACCTACGTCATGGGCGAGGACCTCGGAAAGAACTTCGTCGATCAGGCGAATCACATGGGCGCGCAGATCCACGAGCGCGAGCACGTGACGATGATCCGGCGCGACGAGGAGCAGAACCTGATCCGCGTGACCTCCACCAAGGCGGAATACGAGGCGCGGAGCGTGATCGTCGCGACCGGCGGTGGCGCCTTCGAGCCGCGGAAGATCAACAAGCCGGGCGAGGTGGAGCTCAAGGGCAAGGGGCTCTTCTACGGGATGCCCGACGTGGAGGCGAGCAAAGGAAAGCGGATCCTCGTCATCGGAGGGGGGGACTCGGCCCTGGAATCGGCGCTCTCGGTGAAGGACGTGGCCGACGTGACCTTGATCCACATGCTCGACAAGTGGCAGGGTATGGATACCTACGTCGAGGAGATCAAGGAATCCAAGATCAAGCCCATGCTCGAGACCGAAACGGTGGAGATCCGGGGGGACGGCAAGGTTCAGATGGTCGTCGTGAAGAACAAGAAAACCGAGGAGACTCAGGAGCTTCCCATCGACCTGGTCTCGATCAACATTGGATTCCTCATGGACACGAAGATCATCCGCTCGTGGGGGCTGGATCTCGAGGGAAACCAGATCAAGGTCGACAACATCATGAACACGAACATCAAGGGCGTGCTGAGCTGCGGGGACATCGCGACCTATCCGGGGAAATACAAGCTCCTGATCACGGCCTGCAGCGAGGGGGCCGCGGCGGCGAACACGGCCTACATCTACGTGAAGGCGCCGAAGAAGTTCACGGTGGGAGAGCTCTACGCAGCGCCGAAGGAAGAGGGCGATACGCAACCCAAGGCTTCGGAGACGCCCGCCTAGGCCCTAGCCTGTCAGCGGTGGTTGGGAGAGCGGTGTCTCCCCCAACCGGTGCTGCCCGCGTTCAAGACCTACGCTGCGCCGCCGACCGTCAGCTCCTTGAAGCGAATCGTGGGGGACGCGATGTTGTTGCGGAAGTCGAGGTCCCTCCCCACCGCGTCGATCCCCAGCAGCATCTCATCCAGCCTTCCGGCCACCGTCACCCCCTCCACCGGCTTCGCGAGCACGCCCTTCTCGATCCAGTGGCCGTCCACCTGCTGCGAGTACTCCCCCGAGACCGTGTCCATGCCGAAGCCCGCGAGACCATTGACGTAGAGGCCCTGAGCCACGTCCTCGATCAGGGGGCGCGTCTTGGAGAAGGCGTCGATGTAGAAGTTCGTGGGGCCGATCGTGGGTAGGGAGTCGTACGAGCGGATTCCGTTCCCGGTGGCCGGAACGTTCATCCGTCGCGCCGTCGCCGCGGAATGTACGTACTGACGCAGGATTCCCCGTTCCACGAGCACGGTGCGGTGGGTCTGGACCCCCTCGCCATCGAAATACCTCGTGCCCAGCCCGCGGCGCATCGTGCCGTCGTCGATGATCGTGACGGACGGGCCCGCGACCGCCTGGCCGATCTTCCCCGCGAGGAAGGAGCGCTGCTCGATCACGTTGAGCGCGCTCAGCGCGGGAAGCAGTCCCTGGAGAAAGATCGCCGCGGCTTCGGCCGAGAAGACCACCGGCACGCGCCCCGAGGCGACGGCAGCCGCCCCCAGGCGGGCCAGCGCGCGCTCCGCCGCGCGCTCTCCGATCTGCTCCGGCCTCGCGAGGTCCGAGAGGAATCGCTTCCGGTCGACGTAGGTGCCCTCGCGCTTCTGCGCTCCCTCGGTTGCGATGGGAGTCGCGGCGAGCCACACCGAGGTCGCGCGAAACGTCTGCCGCGCGATGAAGGTGTTCGAGAAGAACACCTCGTACAGCGAGGCGCCGCAGCGAACGTCCCTCGTGGTCTGGATCCGCTCATTTTTCGCGAAGGCGCTGTCCTCGGCGGCGCGCGCCATCTTCACGAGATCTTCCGGACGCAGCTGGACCACGGCGGGGTCGTAAATCTCGAGATCCGATTGCGAGGAAGCCAGGTATTCCGGCAGCTTGTTCTCCTCCCGGGGCGTCGCCTCATTGGTGAGGGCCAGCGTCCGGTTGACCAGCTCGGTCAGCACGGTCTCGCGGAGGTCGGTGGTGTAGAAGAACCCCATGCGCCGGTCGCGGAACATGCGCAGCCCGAGCCCCTGGATCGCCGACTGGCTCAGGAGCTCGAGCTGCCCCTGCCGGATGCGCACCTCGATCGTCGTGTTCGTTTCGAGATAGGTCTCGACCTCCTGGGCGCCGGAGCGCTCGGCCTGGACCCGTACTTTGTCGGCGAGATCGTACGCGGGCTGTCTCGGCATGCTAGATCGAGGGTCCTCCGACCGTGATCGAGGAGAACCGGACCGTGGGCTGACCCACGCCGACCGGCACCTGTTGACCGTCCTTTCCACAGGTGCCGCGCGTCGTCTCCACCTTGAGATCGTTCCCGATACCCTCGATCCGCTGCATCGTCTCGAGCGAATTCCCCACGAGAACGGCGCCCCGCACGGGGCGCGTCAGCTTGCCGTTCTCGATCCAGTAGCCCTCGCGCACCGCGAAGTTGAAATTCCCGCTCGTCGTCTCGACGGAGCCTCCGCCCAGCTCCGCCGCGTAGAGGCCCTTCGTGATGCCGTTGAGGAGCGAGGCAGGATCGCTCGTGCCTTTGTCGATATAGGTGTTCGTCATGCGCGGGATGGGCCAGTTCCGGTAGGACATCCGTCTGCCGTTCCCGGTGGATTTCTGCGTGAGGAGCCGGCCGTTCTGCTTGTCCACGAGGTAGGACTGCAGGATTCCGCCCTCCACCGCGACGGTGCGCTGCCCCGGCGCTCCCTCGTCGTCCATGGCATAGGAGCCCCGGCCGTTCGGCCAGCGCGCGTCATCCACCACGCGCACGAGCGGCGAGGCCACCCGTGTGCCCTGAAGCCCCGCAAGGAGCGAGGTCCCGCGGCGGATTCCGTCCGCTTCGAGCGCGTGCCCCAGCGATTCGTGGATGAGCACTCCTCCCCATCCGGGCGCCACGACCACGGGCATCGGACCCGCGGGCGCCGGGCCCGCTTCCATGATCAGGACGTCGCGCACGTCGTCCATGTATTCGATCCGGACCGAGACGATCCGCGGATCGGCCGCGCGGGCGGCCGCGTCCATGCGCCTCAGGATGTCGAGCTTTCCGGCCTCGGGCATCAGCGGCTCGGGATTCACGAGGGTGAAGGGGGGCAGGAGCGTTCGTCGCGTCACGTCGATGGGATTGGCGCGGCTCTGGGTCTCCACGACGCTGGAGGCGACCCGCGCCGCGTCGAGGAGGGAGTTGTAGGTCAGCTCGTCGGAGAAGGCGTAGCCGGTCTGGTTCCGGAGCACGACCCGCACGCCGCCGCCGCGGGGATAGCCGTAGGTCACCGAGTCGATCTTCCCGGAATCGAGCACGATGGAGGTGCGGAACCGCTGCTCCGCGAAAAGGTCGGCGGCATCGCCCCCGCGCGCCAGCGCCTCCTGGAGGATCCGGTTCACGGTCTCCTCGTTCAGGACGTCGCGAAGCTCCTGGCCGATCCCCATGATCGCGCCTTCGGCGGCTCGTGGGTGGAGGAGCGAAAGAGCTTCCGGAAGGCCCGCCGCCAGCGCGGTGGTCAGAAGAGCGCCCTGGCGCAGGAAATCGCGCCGGGACATCGAACGTTCGCGGGGCATGTATCTGGGAGCGTTGCAGATTCCCGGGCGGGTTGCAAGGGCTCGGGAGGCTCTGATAACGTGGGGCCGAAGGCACGCACGGGATCGACGAACCTCGCGAGGGCCGAATGGAACGAATCCGGAACAAGATCTTCTCCGTGGAAGAAGCAAATCACATGATTCCCTACCTCACGCAGGCGATGGGATCGCTCACCACGATGGCCCGGGAGATCGGGGCGCTCCAGAGGGAAATGAAGGTGCTGGGCGCCATCGAGTCCTCGGGCGCCACGAGCCGGAACCAGGACGTCCGGAGCCTGCGCGAGAACGAGGCGCGGTGCGCGCGCCTCCTCGAGGAGTTCCGCGCCGCGCTGCAAGAGGTCGCCTCGAATGGATGCGTCCTCCGCGATCTCGACCTGGGGCTCGTCGACTTCTACACCATGGCACGCGACCGGGTGGTCTGCCTGTGCTGGCGCATCGGGGAGCCGCGCGTCATGCACTGGCATCCGACCGACGAAGGATTTTCTGGTCGAAGACCCCTGGCCGAGCTTCCCTAGCCCTCTCCGGTCGAAATTCGATCCTGAACGGAGTCCCACGTGGACGTGCGCGACGTCGCCCGCATTCTCGATGAGATCGCGGGTCTCCTCGAGCTGAAGGGCGAGAATCCCTTCAAGGTGCGCGCCTACGAGAACGCCGCCCGCGCGCTCGACAGCCTGACCTCGGACCTTGGCGAGATCATCGAGGCGGGCACCCTGACCGAGGTGCGCGGCATCGGCGACAGCATCGCGCTCCGCATCACGGAGCTCTGGACCACCGGGCGCATGGAGTTCCACCAGACGCTCGTGGCCTCGACGCCTGCCGGGTGGCTCGAGATGATCCGCGTTCCGGGCCTGGGCGCGAAGCGCGTGCGCCTGCTCGGCGAGACGCTCCAGATCACGACACTCGAGGGGCTCAAGGCGGCCGCGGAGGGGGGAAAGATCCGGGCGCTCAAGGGATTCGGGGAGCAATCGGAGCGGAAGATCCTCGAAGGCATCGCACTCCTCGAGAAGGGATCGGGGCGGTTTCTCTCCCATGAGACCCGCGCCCTCGCGGAAGGGCTCCTCCTGGCGCTGAAGCAGGAAGCGCCGGTCGAGGCGGCCGAGGTGGGCGGGAGCCTCCGGCGCTGGCTCGAGACCGTGAAGGACGTGGACCTTCTCGTCGCGACGAAGAAGCCCGAGAAGGTGACGAAGGTGTTCCTGAGCCTGATCCCCGGCGCCGGGCTCACCGGCAGCGGCGACACCAAGACCTCGATCCGCCTCCCGAACGGGCTCGCCGTGGACCTGAGGCTCGTCACGCCCGCGCAGTTTCCCTTCGCGCTCCACTACTTCACCGGAAGCGTCGCGCACAACGTGCGGGTGCGCCAGCGGGCGCTGGACCGGGGCATGAGCCTGAACGAGTACGAGCTTTCGGGGAAAAAGCATGCAGAGATCGAGAATGAGGCCGATCTTTTCAAGGTGCTCGGACTCTCCTACATCGAGCCCGAGCTGCGCGAGAACCGCGGCGAGATCGAGGCGGCCGAGGCGGGAACGCTCCCGAAGCTCGTCACGATGAAGGACATGCTCGGGATCCTGCACTGCCACACGACCTACAGCGACGGACGCTCGTCGCTTGCGCAGATGGCGGAGGCCGCGATCGCGTGGGGTGCGAAGTATCTGGGAATCTCCGACCACAGCGCCTCCGCACGGTACGCCCGCGGCCTCAGCGAAGAGGACCTCCGGCGGCAGTGGAAGGAGATCGATGCCTGGAATGAGAAATCGAAGAAGCTCCGGATTCTCAAAGGCTCCGAGGTGGACATCCTTCCGGACGGCTCGCTCGACTATCCCGACCGCGTCCTCGAGAAGCTGGACTTCGTCATCGTCTCGGTGCACACCAATTTCACGATGGGCGAGAAGGAGATGACGAAGCGAATGACGACGGCGCTCGAGAATCGCCACGTCTCGATCCTCGCCCATCCCACCGGCCGGATGCTCCTGGAGCGGGAGGGATACAAGGTCGCGCTCGAGGAGGTGTTCCACGTAGCCGCCGAGGAGGGCGTGGTCGTGGAGATCAACTCGAACCCGCACCGGCTCGATCTGGACTGGCGGGAAGTCATCCAGGCCAAGGCGCGCGGGATCCGGTTCGCCGTGAATCCGGACGCGCATCAGGATACGGGCTACGCCGATCTCCGCTATGGGCTGGGTATGGCGAGAAAGGCCTGGCTCACGAAGGAGGACGTGGTGAACACGCTGCCCGTGGACCAGGCGCTCGCCCTTTTCCGGAGGCGAAGGAAGTGAGCCGCGTGAAGGCTTCCGGGGGACGTTCCAGGAAGGGGCGCGCCGAGCCGCCCACGATCCGCTTCTACCCCAACGATCCCGACGCTCCGGTCGGGCTGGAGTCCGTCACCCCGGTCGAGCCGGATCCGAGCGAGCCCTCGTTCACGATCGAGGGACGGCGCTACGCTCCGGCCCCCTACGATCCCGGCACGCTCGCGTTCCAGTATTGGCAGGGGGAGGTGGCTCTGGCGCGGACCATTCGAGTCTGGGAGGACCTCTTCGAGCGCGACTTCGCGCGCTGGCACGAGGGCCGCCCGCTCCTCGTGAAGCTCCGCGCCGGAAAGGACCTCAACGCCTTCTACGACCGGAAGAGCCTCCAGTTCTTCTACGACGTCGACAAGAAGACGAAGCGGTACGTGTACGCGGCCGAGAGCCTGGACGTCGTGGCGCACGAGGCCGGCCACGCCATCCTGGACGTGTACCAGCCGGGATTCTGGTCCACGCCGGACCTCGAGACCGCCTCGTTCCACGAGGCCTTCGCGGATTGCTCGGCGCTTCTGGTGACGTTGACGGATCCCGCGGTGCGCCACGCGGTCCTGGCCGAGGCGGATGGATCCTGGGAGAAGAGCAACCAGGTCTCGAGGCTGGCCGAGGCGCTGGGGCGCGCGATCTACGACAACTATGGTCCGGGCGCGATCAGCGATCCCACCCGGTTGCGCGACGCGCGGAATACGTTCCGCTACGTGGATCCGACCACGCTTCCGCCGGGCGCCGGCGACACCGAGCTCGCGGCGGAGCCGCACTCCTTCTCCCGGGTGTTCACCGGATTTTTCTACGACGCGTTCGTGCGCGAGCTGGTGCGCGTGTTGAAGAGCGTACCCGGAGAGGAAGCCATCGAGCGGGCGCGGCGGCTTCTGGGACGGCTCCTCGCCCGGGCCATCGAGACGCTGCCACCCGGGCACGCGCGCTACGCGCTGGTCGCGGACCGGATGCGGGCGATGGATCAGAGCGAGGAGGGGGGCGTGGGGACGCCCTCGATCGAGGCGGCGTGCGCGAGGCACGGGATCGAGCTGCCGGCGCTCGCGGGAGTGAAGAAGGGGCGCGCGCGGCAGCGATCGCGGAAGGCGGCGGCCGCGCCCGGAGCGCCCTCGCCGACCCTCCTGCGCGCGCTCGATCCGGACCGGCCCGGCGGGCTCGCGGCCCTGCGCGCCGCGCTGCGCCTGGATCCCGGCGCCAAGCTCGAGCGCCGCCTCACACCGCTCCCGCGGAGGGAGGGAGTACGCGAGCAGCTCCTTCACGCGCACCACTACACCGTCCGGAGCAAGGCGCTTGGGGCCCTGAGCGGCATCACCGTGCGCGTGCCTTGCGGATGCACCCTCACGCGCGGGCCCTCGGGTGAGATCGAGAGCCTGACGCTCGCGCCGCATCCGGATCCCACGCCCGCCGAGGTGCTTCGCATCGTCCGCCCCTGGGTCAAGCGCGGCGCCATCCATCCCAAGCGCGGGCTGCGCGCCTCCGCGCGCGAGCTCTTCCTCGAGAAGAAGCCCTTCCGTCTCACGAAGGAAGGGCTCCTGGAGCGCGTCTACTTCGACTGGCATGGCAGCACACGGAATCCCTAGCGCATCAGTATGAATCTCTGGACATTCTGATCACGCGGTGCGTCATTGCGGAACCGGGCGAAGTAGACCCCGCTTGGAGCCCTCGCACCCGCATT
>VBOR01000081.1 GCA_005893165.1 Candidatus Eiseniibacteriota bacterium
AGATAGTGCGCCTTCTCCATGGACTGAAGGGCCGCCTCGCGGAGACCCTGCGCCCCGAGGAGCGCCATGTGGATCGTGTTGGCCAGGGCCATGAGCCCCTGGTTCGTGCAGATGTTCGACGTCGCCCGCTCGCGGCGGATGTGCTGCTCGCGCGTCTGGAGCGTGAGCACGTAGCCGCGGCGGCCCTCGAGGTCCGCCGTGACGCCCACGAGGCGCCCCGGGAGGCGCCGGACGTCCTTCTTGCGTATGGAGAAGAATCCCACCAGCGGGCCGCCGTATCCCATCGGCACCCCGAGCGGCTGCCCTTCCCCCACGACGACATCCGCACCGTCCTCGCCGGGAGGCTTCAGCACCGCCAGCGCGACCGGGTCGGCCGACGCGATGGAATACGCCCCGGCCGCCTGCGCCGCCTTCGTGAGCGCCGCGCCGTCCTCGACGATTCCCTCGAAGTTCGGCTGCGCCCAGAGAAAGGCCGCCGCGTCGGGCGAGAGCGCGCGCTGGAGCGCCGCGGGCGTCGTGACGCCGCGCTCCAGGGGCACCTCGCGCACCTCGAAGGATCCCGCGGCGGCGTAGGTGCGGATCACCTCGCGGTAGTGGGGATGCACTCCCGAGGAGACGAGCAGGACGCGCCGGCCCGTGGCTCCGATGGCAAGATGCGCCGCCTCGGCGCACGCGGTCGCGCCGTCGTACATGGAGGCGTTGGCCACCTCCATCCCCGTCAGCTCGCAGATCATGGACTGGTATTCGAAGATCGTCTGGAGGGTTCCTTGAGACACCTCGGGCTGATACGGCGTGTACGCGGTCGCGAACTCGGAGCGGGAAATCAGCGAGCGAAGCGCCGCCGGAATGAAGTGGTCGTAGATCCCGGCGCCGAGGAAGCAGGCGTAGTGCTGGGCGTCGGCGTTCTCCTCGGCCCACCGCGCGAAGCGGCGCGCGATCTCGTACTCCGCGAGCGGCGGATCCACCGGAAGGGGTCCGCGCACCCGGAACTCGGGAGGGATCGCCTCCCAGAGCGCCTCCTGGTCCGGGGCGCCGATCGTATCGAGCATCGTCCGGCGCTCCGCGTCGCTCCTCCCGACAAAGCTCACGCGTGCGCCCCCAGGGCCTTCTGGTAGTCGTCGGAACTCAGGAGCTTCTCAAGCTCCTCCGGGCTCGACATCTTCACGCGCACCATCCAGCCCTTCTCGTACGGGGACTGGTTGATGAGCGCGGGATTGCTCTTGAGCTCGGTGTTGATCGCGATCACTTCACCCGAAACCGGCGCGAAGAGGTCGCTCACGGTCTTCACCGCGTCGATCGTCCCGAAGCCCTTCATCTGCGTCAGCTTGGTGCCTACCGCCGGAAGCTCCACGAAGACCACGTCCCCCAGCTCCCCCTGCGCGAAGTCGGTGATTCCCACCTCCGCTTCCTGGCCGCGCACCCGCACCCACTCGTGCTCCTTCGTGTACTTCAATTCCGGCGGGACCTTCATGTCGCTCTCCTGGGCTTGGGGGATCGAACGCTTCCTCCTGGATACATGGGCCTTCCCACCACCGACGCGGGCGTCTCCTGCCCGCGCGTGAGCACCTCGAGCTTCGATCCCGTGCGCGCGTGCTCCGGTTGCAAGTACGCCATCGCGACCGGCTTCCCGATGCTGATCCCCATCGAGCCGCTGGTGACCTCGCCGACCGGTGTGCCCTGGTGGGTCACCTCGGCTCCATGGCGCGCGATCCGCTCGCCCTCGAGCGTGAGCCCCGCGAGCTTGCGTTTGGGCCCCGCCCGCTCCACGGCCACGAGCGCGTCCTTTCCGATGAACGCAGCCTTGTTGAGCCTCACCGTCCAGCCGAGACCGGCCTCCAGCGGATTCGTGGTCTCGTCGATGTCGTTCCCGTAGAGGCAGTACCCCATCTCGAGGCGCAGCGTGTCGCGGGCGCCGAGCCCGATGGCGCGGATGAGCGCCGGGGCGCCTGCCTCGAACACCCGGTCCCAGGTCCGGAGCGCGCGCGAGGCCTTCACGTAGATCTCGAAGCCGTCCTCCCCCGTGTAGCCGGTGCGCGAGACCAGCGTCCAGTCCTCTCCCTTGCCATCCTCGAAGAAAGTGTAGAACTCGAGCTCCCGCACGCGCTCCGTTCACGACCAGGAGCCGGTCCGTTCCCGTGGCGTAGACGAGGAGATCGTCGACGATCCCCCCCGATTCGAGGCACATCGGGGTGTACACGGCCTTGCCCTCGGGAATGGAGTCCACCTGGTTCGTGACCAGGCGGTTCGCGTAGGCCCGGGCGCCGGGACCCTGGAGCCGGATCTCCCCCATGTGCGAGACGTCGAACACCCCGACCCCTCCGCGCACCGTCCGGTGCTCCGCCACGATGCCCTCGTACTGGATCGGCATCTCGAAGCCGGCGAAGGGAACCATTTTGGCGCCGAGGGCCACGTGGCGGGCGTAAAACGGCGTTCGTTTCAGCGTGGATGTGGTATCGAGCATCCTCAATTCGTGCCTGAGGTTAAGGTGGATCGAGAAGGGTTACGGTATCACAACGGAGCGTGGATTCAAACCACCGCCTCACGCGCGCGGGAGCGGCCGGGCCTCGGCTGAGGCAGCGCCCGGCGGAGGGCCTCGCCGGTGTGGGAGCCCGTGACGGCCGCGATCCGCTCGGGCGGACCTTCCGCGACCACGCGGCCGCCCTGGTCCCCGCCCTCCGGGCCCAGATCGATGATCCAGTCGGCGGACTGGATCACTTCCATGTTGTGCTCGATCACGATCACGGTGTTTCCCTTGTCCACGAGCCGGTTCAGCACGTGGAGGAGCGCGCGCACGTCCTCGAAGTGGAGCCCTGTCGTGGGCTCGTCCAGGAGGTAGAGCGTCCGTCCGGTTTCCACCCGCGAGAGCTCGGTCGCGAGCTTCACCCGCTGCGCCTCGCCGCCGGAGAGCGTGGTCCTCGCGGTTGTAGCGCTTTCCCCGGCAGACGTCGCAGGTCACGTAGACGTCGGGCAGGAAATGCATCTCGATCTTGCACAGCCCGTCCCCGCCGCACGCCTCGCAGCGCCCTCCCGTCACGTTGAAGCTGAACCGCCCGGGCTTGTACCCGCGCACCTTCGCTTCCGGCATCTCCGCGAAGAGATCCCGGATGAACCCGAACACGCCGGTGTAGGTGGCCGGATTGCTGCGCGGGGTGCGCCCGATCGGCGACTGATCGATCGCCACCACCTTGTCGATGTGCTTCAGCCCCTCGATCCGGTCGTGGGCCCCGGGGGCGGTCTTCGCCTGGTAGAAGTGACGCGCGAGCGCCCGGTACAGGATGTCCTGGACCAGGGTGCTCTTCCCCGATCCCGAAACTCCCGTGACGCACACGAGCGCCCCCAGCGGGAACCGGACGCGGAGGTTCTTGAGGTTGTTCTCCCTCGCGCCCACGACCGTCATGGCATCCCCGCTTCCCTCGCGCCGGGATTCCGGGATCTCCACCTCGCGCTCGCCGGAGAGATATTGTCCGGTCAGCGACTCCGGCGTGGAGCGGATGTCCTCCAGCGTCCCTTGCGCCACGATGTGCCCGCCGTGCCTGCCCGCGCCCGGCCCCAGATCCACGATGTGATCGGCGGCCTCCATGGTCTCCCGGTCGTGCTCCACCACCAGGACCGAGTTCCCCAGATCGCGGAGCGCGAGAAGGGTGTTCAGGAGCTTCCGGTTGTCGCGGGGGTGAAGCCCGACACTGGGCTCGTCCAGGATGTAGAGCACGCCGGTCAGTCGCGAGCCGATCTGGGTGGCGAGCCGGATCCTCTGGGCCTCGCCCCCCGCGAGCGTGGAGGCCGCGCGATCCAGCGTGAGATACCCCACCCCCACGTCCTCGAGGAACTGGAGCCGCTGGCGGAGCTCCTTCACGATCGGAGCGGCGATGATGCTCTCACGCGGGCCCAGGGAGAGCCCGCCCACGAACGCGAGCGCCGCCGAGACCGGCATCCGGGTCCACTCCGCGATCGAGCGGTCCGCGACCTTCACCGCGAGCGATTCGGGCTTCAGGCGCGCGCCCCCGCAGTCCGAGCAGGGCTTCTTGCTCATGCTCTGCTCGATATGCGCGCGCACCTGGTCGGAGGTGGTCTCGCGATAGCGGCGCATCAGCTCCGGGATCACGCCGCGGAAGCGCCCCTTGTGCGACCAGACGTTCCCGCTCTTCATCTTGAACTTGTACTGGAGCTTCTCGTCCCCCAGGCCGAAGAGAAGCGCCTTCTGCGCGGCGGGGGGAAGTTTCTGGAACGGCGTGTCCATCGAGATCTTCATGCGCTTGGCGAAGGCCTGGATGATCCCCTTGATCCAGGTCCCCTCCGCATCCCCCCAGGTCACGACCGCTCCCTCCCGGAGCGACTTGGACCGGTCGGGCACGACGAGGTCGGGATCCACCTCGAAGGAAGTGCCCAGCCCGTCGCAGGTCTTGCACGCGCCGTACGGGCTGTTGAAGCTGAAATACCGCGGCTCCGGCGGCTCGTAGGAGACGCCGCACACGGGGCAGGCCGCGGCCGTCGAGAGCACGGTCTCTTCCCCCTTCGAGGGCAGGATCGTGACGAGCCCCGCCGCCAGCCGCGTCGCGGTCTCGATCGACTCCTGGAGGCGGCTCTTCCGCGCGGCCTCCGCCGGCAGCCGGTCCACCAGGATCTCGATCGTGTGCTTCCGCTTCTTGTCGAGCGGGATCTCCTCCTCGAGCTCGTGCCACGCGCCGTCCACGCGCGCGCGCACGAAGCCGAGCTTCCGGAACTGCGCGAGCTCCTTCCGGTATTCCCCTTTCCGCCCGCGGACCACGGGAGCGAGAATCTGGATCCGGTCCCCCGCGTGGGTCTCGAGGATGTGGTCCACCATCTCCTGCACCGTCTGGCCGCGAATGGGGCGCCCGCATGTCAGGCAGTGCTGCACTCCCACGCGCGCGAAGAGGAGCCGGAGGTAGTCGTAGATCTCGGTGACGGTCGCGACCGTGGAGCGCGGGTTCGTTCCGGCGGAGCGCTGCTCGATCGAGATCGCGGGGGAAAGCCCCTCGATCTGGTCCACGTCCGGCTTTTCCATCTGTCCCAGGAACTGTCTCGCGTACGCCGAGAGCGATTCCACGTAGCGCCGCTGCCCCTCGGCGTAGAGCGTGTCGAAGGCCAGGGAGGATTTCCCCGAGCCGGAGACCCCGGTCAGCACCACGAGGGAGTTCCTCGGGATGTCGAGGCTCAGGTTCTTGAGGTTGTGCTCCCGGGCGCCCCGGATCTTGATCAGGTCCACGAGCTCTCCGATGCCGGTCCGGGCCGTACCGATTCCCCGCCCGGCCGGCGGAGGATCCGCTGCATGAAGGCACGGCACCGGGCGGTCTCGGGCCGGTCGATGAGATCGCGCGCGGGCCCGGCCTCCACGAGGAGCCCCTCGTCCAGGAAGACGGCCCGCTGCGCCACCTCGCGGGCGAACCCGATCTCGTGCGTCACCACCAGCATCGTCATTCCCTCGCCCGCCAGGTCGCGCATCACTTCCAGGACCTCGAGGATCATCTCGGGATCGAGCGCCGAGGTGGGCTCGTCGAAGAGCATGATCTTCGGATTCATCGCCAGAGCCCGCGCGATCGCGACCCGCTGCTTCTCCCCGCCGCTCAGCTCCGCCGGAAACCGGGATTCCTTTCCGCCGAGACCCACGCGGTCCAGGAGCGCCCGCGCGACGGTCTTCGCTTCGGCCGCGGGGCGGCGCCGCACCACCGTCTGAGGTAGGGTCAGATTCTCGAGCGCCGTCCGGTTCGGAAAGAGATGGAACCCCTGAAAGACCATGCCCACCTCCTCGCGCACCTTGTTCCAGTCCGTGGTTTCGTGATTCACGCGCATCCCGTCGATGATGATCTCACCCTCGTCAAGTCTTTCGAGCCCGTTCACACAGCGGAGCAGGGTGCTCTTGCCGGACCCGCTCGGCCCCATGACGACGAGCGTCTCCCCCCGGGATACGTCCAGGGTGATGCCGCGCACGCCATAATGACCGCCCGAAAAGCGGCGCGAGGCGCCCCGGATCGAGACCATCGGCTCCGGGGTCACGGACGGGCCAGCCTCGCTTCCTGCCAGCGCGAGAGGAGCGAGAGCGTGAGGCAGAGGGCGAAATAGATGGCTCCGATCGTCAGGAAGACCTCGAAGGGTGAAAAGATCCGCGAGTTGATCTGCCTTCCCACCAGCATCAGCTCCTCGTAGGAGACGAGCGACGCGAGGGAGCTGTCCTTCACCAGGGAGACGAACTGCCCGGTGAGGGGCGGAAGCGACCGCCGCACCGCCTGCGGCACGATGACGTGGCGCATGCTCTGGAGCCAGCTCATGCCCAGCGATCGGGCCGCCTCCATCTGCCCGCGGTCCACCGATTCGATCCCCGCGCGCGCGATCTCCGCCACGTACGCTCCTTCGAACACGGAGAGCCCCACCACGGCGGCCCAGAAGGGGCTCACCGGGAAGAACGCCCCCAGCCCGAAGTAGATCAGGTAGAGGACCAGCATGAGCGGGATGTTGCGCAGGAGCTCGACGTAGGCCGCGGCGAGAAACCGGATGGGCCGTACCGGCTGGACGCGCATCAACCCGGCCAGCGCCCCGAGCAGACTCCCAAGCACGATCGAGACCACGGAGATCTGGAGGGTGCGCAGCGTCGCCGCGCCGATCAGCGGGAAGTACTGTGGGATCTGCTCCCAGTGCCAGGTGTACACGCGCCGCTACGAAGTCGGGCGCTTCACCCGTTCGAGCCACGGCATCCGCACGAACCAGGTCTGATAGAGCGAGTCCCACGTGCCGCTCGTCTTGAGCTCGAAGATCGTGAGGTTCAGCCAGTCCCGAAGCTCGGTGTCCCCCTTGCGCACCGCGATGGCCAGATACTCCTTCGTGAAGGGCTCGAGGATGGCGAACGTACGCTGCGGGGACTCCTGAGCGCGGATCGCGATGTAGGGCTTGTCGTAGACCATGACGTCCGCGCGCCCCGCGTCCACCTCGAGCGCCGCGTCCGATTCGGTCTCCATGGTCTTGATCGTGGCCTTCTGGAACGCCTTCCGCGCCGCGATCTCGCCCGTCGTCCCGAGCTTCGTCGCCACGATGACACCCGGTTGGTCGAAGTCGCGAACCGTGAGTCGCGCCGAAGGCTTCCACTTCGCGCGGTTCACGAGGAGCGCCTGCCCGGTCTCGAAGTAGGGATCGGTGAACTCGCACCGGAGCGCCCGCTGCGGCGTCCGCGTCATGCCGGAGATGATGAGGTCGAATTTCCCCGCGTTCAGATTCGCGATGATCGGATCCCAGTCGCTCTTCTGGACCTCGACGCGCACGCCGTTTCCCATCTGGCCGGCCAGGTAATGGGCCACGTCCACGTCGAACCCGATCAGGTTCCCGCCGGTGTCCACCATCTCGAACGGCGCGTAGCCGGGATTCATGCCCACGCGGAGAACCTTGGTCGAGACGATCCGGTCGAGGGTCGAGGCGCGGGTGACGTCTTGCGAGGGACCGCCGCAGCCCGAGAGGAGGACGAGGGAGATCGCGAGAAGGGCCGGGGAGCGCATGGGAGCGGCGAGATTAGGGACCGGACCGCCTCGTGTCAAGGCACGGCGCTGCGCGC
>VBOR01000033.1 GCA_005893165.1 Candidatus Eiseniibacteriota bacterium
AAATCGAGGGAGCAGTTCGAGATCCGCGTTCACAAGCGGCTCATCGACATCGTGAAATCCACGCCGCAGACGATCGACGCGTTGATGAAGCTCGATCTGCCCGCAGGCGTCGACATCGAGATCAAGCTCTAGGGGCAAGGGGAAGAGGCCATGATCGGATTGCTGGCTGAAAAAATAGGGATGACCCAGATCTTCGACGAGCAGGGTCGCGTCATCCCGGTGACGATCCTCACCGCCGGGCCCTGTCCGATCGTCCAGGTGAAGACCGCCGAGACGGACGGATACGGGGCGCTCCAGATCGGCTTCGGGAAGAAGCGCGAGACGCTGATCCCGAAGGGGCTCCAGGGCCACTTGAAGAAGCACAAGGCCGCCGGCATCCGCGCGCTCAAGGAAGTCCGCGTGGACGACACCTCGCCGTTCACGGTCGGCCAGGAGCTGACGGTCGCGCTCTTCGAGGTCGGGAGCAAGGTGGACGTCATCGGGGTCTCGAAGGGGCGCGGGTTCGCGGGCGTCATCCGGCGCCATCACTTCACGTGCGGCCGCGAGACCCACGGTTGCGTGACGCACAAGCAGCCGGGCTCGATCGGCGCCAGCGCCTACCCCAGCCGCGTCATCAAGGGGAAGCGCCTCCCGGGCCGCATGGGCGGGGCGCGCGTCACCGTGAAGAACCTGAACGTGGTGGGCGTGGATCCCGAGCAGCACCTGATCTGGGTGCGGGGCTCGGTCCCCGGACCGCCGAAGTGCACGGTCCTCATCCGGAAGATCGGCGCGAAATGAAGGCGAAACGGTTCGGAATCGACGGCAAGGAGAAGGGCACGGTGGAGCTTCCCAAGGAGCTCTTCGAGGCCGAGATCAACGAGCATCTGATCTGGGAGGCCGTGAAGAGCTACCTGGGCAATCAGCGCCAGGGCACCGCGGCCGCGAAGAACCGCGCCAAGGTGAGCGGCGGCGGGCGGAAGCCGTGGCGGCAGAAGGGCACCGGCCGGGCCCGCGCGGGATCGAACACCTCGCCGCTCTGGCCGGGAGGGGGCGTGGCGTTTCCGCCGCGTCCGCGCGACTACACGACGCGCCTCAACGCCAAGGCCAAGCTCCGCGCCCTCTGCGGCGCCCTGTCGGCGCGCGCACGCGACGGGGGCGTGACGATCCTGGACGCCCCCACGCTGGACGAGCCCAAAACGAAGGCGCTCGCCGAGCTGATCGAAAAGGTGGGGCTCGGCGATCGCAAAGTCCTCTGGATCTTCGACCGGATCGACGAGAAGGCCCTCAAGTCCGCGCGGAACCTCGCGCGGGTCCGCACGGCGGAGAGCCGCACGCTCCACACGTACGAGCTCATGAACTGCGACTCGCTCGTGCTGACCGAAGACGGACTGAAGAGCCTGACCGAGCGGGTGCACGCGGCGGAGCAGAACGGCGGCGAAGGCAAGGCGCGGAAGGCGCGCGCGGGCGAGCGGGTGAACGCATGAGCCGTGAGCCCCGCACCATCGTCCGCCGCGCGATGATCTCCGAAAAGGGCACCCGGCTTCGCGAGAAGCAGAACGGGTACCTCTTCGAGGTCGCCCGCGATTCGAACAAGATCGAAATCAAGCGCGCGATCGAGTCGATCTTCAACGTGAAGGTGGACTCGGTGCGCACGATCCGCGTGCACGGCAAGCCCAAGCGGCAGGGCCGGTTCGCGGGGCACCGGCCCGATTGGAAGAAGGCGCTCGTGACTCTGGCCAAGGGTCAGACGATCGAGCTCTTCGAGCAGGTATAGCGATGCCACTGAGAAAATACAGGCCGCTCACTCCGGCCACGCGATTCAAGACCGTTCCCACGTTCGATGAGATCACGCGCTCCCGTCCGGAGTCGCGTCTGGTCGAGCACAAAAAGAGGAGCGGCGGGCGGGACAACCGGGGACACATCTCCGCCTGGCAGCGCGGCGGAGGTCACCGGCGCAACTATCGCATCATCGATTTCCGGCGTGACAAGAAGGGGATCCCGGCCAAGGTCGCGCACATCGAGTACGACCCGAACCGGAGCGCCCGGATCGCGCTGCTCCACTACGCGGACGGCGAGAAGCGCTACATCGTGGCGCCGCAGCAGCTCCGCGTGGGAGACACGGTGCTCTCCGGGCCGGAAGCCGAGATCAAGCCCGGGAACGCGATGCCGCTTCGGGCCATTCCGCTCGGCACGTTCGTCTACAACGTGGAGATGACCCCCGGTAAGGGCGGCCAGATCTCGCGCAGCGCCGGCACCTACTGCCAGGTGATGGCGAAGGAAGGGGACGGGGCCGTGCTCCGGCTCCCCTCCGGCGAGATGCGCAAGGTTTCCGCGGAGTGCGCCTGCACCATCGGGCAGGTCGGGAACGAAGAGCACCAGAACATCGTGGTCGGGAAGGCGGGGAAGACGCGCTGGCTCGGCCGCAGGCCGAACGTCCGCGGCGTCGCGATGAACCCCGTGGATCATCCGATGGGCGGCGGCGAAGGCAAGTCCTCGGGCGGCCGGCATCCGTGCTCGCCGTGGGGGCTTCTGGCGAAGGGCAAGAAGACCCGCAAGAGCAAGCTCTCCGACAAGTACATCATCCGCAGTCGGAAGAAGCAGAGCTAAGGGTTGAGGGAGACGGGAGCGATATGAGCCGTTCGGTCAAGAAGGGTCCCTTTATCGACGTGAAGCTCTTGAAGAAGCTCGAGAACCTGAACCGCGTGAACGAGCGGCGGGTCCTCAAGACGTGGGCGCGGCGTTCCACGATCTCTCCGGAGTTCGTGGGGCACACGCTCGCCGTGCACAACGGGAACAAGTTCATTCCGGTCTACATCACGGAGAACATGGTGGGACACAAGCTGGGTGAGTTCGCGCCGACGCGGATCTTCCGCGGGCACGGCTCCCACGTGGAGAAGGTGGCGGCGGCAGGCGCCGCGGCCGGGCCGGGCGCGGGTCCGGGAGGTCCGCCCAGGTAACATGGAAGCCAAAGCGATCGCCAAATACGTCCGGGTCACCCCGCGCAAGGCGGATCAGGTGCTGCAGCTGATCCGAGGCAAGCGGGTCGACCAGGTCACCGAGATCCTGGATTTCACGCCGAAGCACGTGGCGAAGGTGATCGGGAAGGTCCTGAAATCCGCGGTGGCGAACGCCGTCGCGATCGAGGGAAAGATCAACGTCGAGCATCTGCGCGTGAAGGAAGCCACCGCCGGAGCGGGTCCCTCGCTCAAGCGGTTCCTCCCGCGCGCGCAGGGACGGGCCACGCCGATCATCAAGCGGACCAGCCACATCACGATCATCGTCGAAGGGGAAGCTCCGGCAGAAGAGCCGGGCGCCCCGGCGCGCCGCGCGCGGCGCCGCGCGCCCGCGAAGGAGGCCTAGTGGGTCAGAAAACAAATCCGATCGGAATGCGGCTCGGGATCATCGCCACCTGGGACTCCCGCTGGTTCGCCCGGAAGGATTATCCGAAGCTTCTCGAGGAGGACATCTTCATCCGGCGGTATCTCAAGAAGCGTCTCGCGCAGGCGGGGATCTCGCGGATCATCATCCAGCGCGCGATCGCCAAGGTGACGATCAACATCTCGACCGCGCGCCCCGGCCTCGTCATCGGCCGGCGCGGGCAGCAGGTGGACCAGCTTCGCGACGAGCTTCAGCACATCACGAAGAAGGAGATCTTTCTCAACATCGACGAGGTGAAGAAGCCCGACCTCGACGCCATTCTCGTCTCGGAGCACGTGGCGCGGCAGCTGGAGCAGCGGGTCAGCTTCCGGCGCGCGATGAAGAAGGCGATCGCCTCGACCATGCGCTCGGGCGCGGGCGGCATCCGCATCGTGTGCTCGGGCCGCCTGGGCGGCGCCGAGATGGCGCGGACGGAAGGCTATCGCGAGGGGCGCGTGCCCTTGCACACGCTCCGCGCGGACATCGATTTCGCCCGCGGCACGGCCCGCACGATCTACGGAACGGTGGGCGTGAAGGTCTGGATCTTCAAGGGCGAGGTGCTGGACAAGAAGGAAGCGCCGGCGGCGCTCCCGCCCGGCCAGATGCGCAGCGCCGGTCCGGCTCAGGGATAGGCGGGCATGCTCGTACCGAAGCGGGTCAAGCACCGGAAGCAGATGCGCGGGCGGCGCAAGGGAATGGCCCACCGCGGGGCGAACGTCGCCTTCGGAGAGTACGGGCTCCAGGCGCTCGAGCCGGCATGGATCACCAACCGCCAGATCGAGGCCGCGCGCGTCGCGATCACGCGCTTCATCAAGCGCGGCGGCAAGATGTGGATCCGCATCTTCCCGGACAAGCCGGTGACGGTGAAGCCCGCCGAGACGCGAATGGGAAAAGGAAAGGGCTCGCCCGAGTTCTGGGTGGCCGTCGTGAAACCGGGACGCGTTCTCTTCGAGCTCGAGGGCATCAGCGCCGAGCTCGCGAAGAAGGCGATGAAGCTGGGCGCGAGCAAGCTGCCGATCAAGACGAAGTTCGTCGAGCGGCAGGATCTGGCGGGGAGCTGAGATGAGAGAGCTGAAAGCCGAGAAGATCCGCGAGATGACCGAGGACGAGATCGTCACCCGGGTCCGCGAGCTGCACGAGGAGATTTTCAACCTGCGCTTCCGGAACGCGATGCGGCAGCTTCAGAACCCGCTCCTGATCCGCGAGCGCAAGCGCGACATCGCGCGGCTCACGACGATTCTGGGGGACCACCGGTCCGGAAGGCGCAAGCTGGCCGGCCACGCGGAGACCGGTCTTCCGGCCGCGGCCCGGAAAGAGCGGGCGGTGCGGAAGGAGCCTGAAGCCAGAAAGACCGCGGAACCCAAGCGGGAGAGCGCAGCGAAGAATGAGCCCAAGGAAGCCAAGAAACGGGCCACCAAGGAGTCCAAGAAGTGACACCTGAGAAGACGGAGGATCGCGGCCGCCGGAAGGTGATGACCGGAACGGTGGTCAGCGCGGCGATGCAGAAGACGGTCGTGGCTCAGATCGAGCGGCTGGTCAGGGACCCGGACTACGGCAAGTACGTTCGGCGCCGGAACCGCTTCAAGGTTCACGACGAGAAGAGCGAGTGCAAGGTAGGAGACGTGATCCGGTTCATGGAGACCCGCCATCTGAGCAAGGACAAGTGCTGGCGCCTTCTCGATTTCGTGAAGCGCGTGGAGCGCTGAGCGGACCGGGGGGGAGGAACGCGGGATGGTTCAGCCACGCAGCATCATCACGATCTCGGACAACTCCGGAGCGCGGGTGGCCCGTGTGGTCAAGGTGCTCGGAGGCACGCGGAAGCGGTACGGCCGGCTGGGCGACGTGATCGTCGTCTCCATCCAGGACGCGCTCCCGGGTGCGCAGATCAAGAAGGGGGACGTCCACAAGGCGGTGCTGATCCGGACCGTGAAAGAGGTCCGGCGCCGGGACGGCTCCTACATTCGGTTCGACCAGAACGCAGCCGTGCTGATCGACGACCAGAAAGAGCCCAAGGGGACGCGCATCTTCGGCCCCGTGGCGCGTGAGCTTCGCGAGCGGGAATTCATGAAGATCATCTCGCTCGCGCCCGAGGTGATTTAGCGATGAGCCATTTCACGAGGAACGACCAGGTGGTGGTGATCGCCGGGGACGACCGCGGCAAGACCGGGAAGGTGCTCAAGGTCCTGCTCGACAAGGGCCGGCTGATCGTCGAGAAGGTGAATTTCATCAAGCGGCACACGAAGCCGCGGAGCCAGAAAATCCAGGGCGGGATCCTCGAGCGTGAGGCCCCGATCCATGTTTCCAACGTGATGCACCTCTGCCCGAAGTGCCAGATGGGCGTCCGCGTGACGATGAAGCGGGGCCAGGACGGCAAGCGCGAACGCTACTGCGCGCGATGCGGCGAGGCGATTCCGAGAGTGCGCTGATGGCGGACGAGAAAGAAAAGAAAGCGAAGCCCGAAGGCGGGGGCGAGCCCAAGCCCAAGGGAGAAGCGAAGCCCAAGGCCGAGGGAAAGCCCAAAGCGGAGGCCAAGCCCAAGGCGGACGAGGCCAAGGGAAAGGGCAAGGGGGATTCGCGAAGGAAGGGGGGCGGGAAGGCAGAGCCCCAGGGACCGGCGATCGGCGAGGCCGAGCCGCCGGCGCGCATCCCCCGGCTCCGGGAGCATTTCGAGAAGTCCGTGCTGCCGGAGCTGATGAAGCGCTTCAACTACACGAATCCCATGCAAGCCCCGCGGCTCAAGAAGATCGTGGTGAACATGGGCGTGGGGGACGCGCTCGTGAACATCAAGATGCTCGACGCCGCCGTCGCCGAGATGGCCACGATCACGGGACAGAAGCCCTCGATCCGCAAGGCCAAGAAGTCGATCGCGAACTTCAAGCTTCGCGAGGGGCAGCCGATCGGATGCATGGTGACGCTGCGCGGCCCGCGCATGTACGAGTTCTACGACCGGCTCATCAACGTGGCGCTGCCGCGAATCCGGGATTTCCGCGGTGTGCCGGCGAAGTCCTTCGATGGGCAGGGGAATTACACGCTCGGGATCACCGAGCAGATCATCTTTCCGGAGATCAACTACGACAAGGTCGAGAAGATCCGGGGGATGGATATCACGTTCGTCACGTCGGCCGAGAGCGACGAGGAGGGACAGGAGCTGCTTCGGCTCATGAACATGCCCTTCCGCCAGCGTCAGGCCTGACGGCAAAGGAGCGAGCTTGGCGAAGAAGTCGCTGATGGAGAAGTGGAGGCGGACGCCCAAGTTCAAGGTGCGCCGCTACAACCGTTGCCACCGCTGCGGCCGGTCGCGCGCCTTCCTGCGCGACTTCGGCCTCTGCCGCATTTGCTTCCGGGAGCTCGCCCTGCTGGGCCAGATCCCGGGCGTGGTCAAGGCGAGCTGGTAAGCGCCGCGCGCCCATAACCGGAAAGGGAACCATGTCGGTTAGCGATCCCGTTGCGGATCTCTTGACGTGCATCCGCAACGCATGCAAGGCGAAGCACAAGAAGGTGGACGTTCCGGCTTCGAATCTGAAGACGGAGCTGGTGCGGCTGCTGCTCAAGGAGAAGTTCATCAACAACTACAAGTCGATCGACGACAAGAAGCAGGGCCTTCTCCGCATCTATCTCAAGTACGACGCCAAGGAAAAGAGCGTCATCCAGGGGATCGAGCGCGTGAGCAAGCCCGGACGCCGCGTCTATCTGCGCCGTCACGAGATTCCCAAGGTGCGGGGCGGGATGGGGTCGGCGATCGTCTCGACGCCGAGCGGCATCATGACCGACATCGAAGCGCGCGACGAGGGGCTCGGCGGCGAGTACCTCTTCCGCGTCTGGTAGGAGCGAGACCATGCCATCGCGAGTAGGGAAAATGCCGATCAAGATCCCGCAGGGCGTGCAGGTGAAGCGCGAGGCCCAGGCGATCCACGTCAAGGGACCCAAGGGAGAGCTGGAATTCCGCCTCGCCCACGGCGTCGAAGTGAAGCTGGAGCCGAACGAGATCTTGGTGGCGCAGGTCGGAGGCGGCAAGCAGGCGCTGGCCCTCCACGGCACCACGCGCGCGGTGATCGCGAACATGGTCGAAGGGGTCACGAAGGGGTTCTCCAAGGCGCTCGAGATCCAGGGCACGGGATACCGCGCCCAGATGAGCGGAAAAAAGCTTGTATTGCAATTGGGCTACTCGCACCCGATCGAGTACGACCCGCCGCAGGGGATCACGATCGCCGCGGAGTCGCAGACGCGCATCGTGATCAGCGGATACAACAAGGAGCTGGTCGGCCAGGTCGCGGCGATCATCCGCGATTTCCGGCCGCCCGAGCCGTACAAGGGGAAAGGGATCCGGTACGTCGGCGAGTACGTGCGGCGGAAGGCGGGCAAGGCCGCGGGCGGAAAGACGGCGGCTTAGACGCGCCGGAGACGATGCAAAGGACGATACAAAGGACGCTACAAGGGACGCTGCGAAAGACGCGGCCGAGACGATGAGGGACTGAGAGAGAGCGATGAAATCAGCGGCGACACCGAGGCTCAAGGGCCGCCCCCGGCGGCACATGAGAATACGAAAAAAGGTGAAGGGAACGGCCGAGCGGCCGCGCCTCACCGTGTTCCGGAGCTTGAACCATATCTACGCGCAGCTCGTGGACGATCTCTCCGGGCGAACCATCCTCACCGTCTCCTCGCTCGACAAGGAAGTGGTCCCGAAGGCCAAGTCGGCCAAGGGGAAGCTCGAGGCGGGGAAGCTCGTGGGCAAGCAGCTCGCGGCGCTGGCGAAGGAAAAAGGCATCGAGCGCGTCTGTTTCGACCGCGGCGGCTATCTCTACCATGGCCGCGTCAAAGCGGTCGCTGAGGGCGCCCGCGAGGGCGGCCTGAACTTCTAGGGAGACTTCATGGCCTATTCAGGAATGCGCGGACGCATGCAGTCCCAGCAGGACTCCGAATTCATCGAGCGCGTGATCCACGTGAATCGCGTCGCCAAGGTGGTGAAGGGCGGACGCCGGTTCAGCTTCAACGCGATCGTCGCGATCGGAGACGGCAAGGGGCGCGTCGGCGTGGGCCTGGGGAAGGCGAACGAAGTCTCGGACGCCATCCGCAAGGCGGGTGAGGCGGCGAAGAAAGGGATGTTCGCGGTGCCGCTGAAGAAGGCGACGATCCCGCATCAGGTGACGGGGAAGTTCGGCGCCGGCGTCGTGATTCTGAAGCCCGCCACGCCCGGAACGGGCGTGATCGCGGGCGGCACCGTGCGCGCGGTGCTGGAAGCCGCCGGCATCAAGGACGTGCTCACGAAGTCGCTCGGCTCGGGGAATCCCCACAACGTGGTCAAGGCCACGGTGGCGGGACTTCAAAGCCTGAGGCACGCCAGCGACGTCGCGGCCACGCGCGGCAAGACGGTGAGCGAGCTCCTGGGGATCCGCCCGAAGAACACGGCGGGGGCCGATGGCGCTCGTTAGGATCACGCAGGAGCGGAGCAAGATCCGCTGCATCGAAAAGCACAAGCGCACGATCGAGGCGCTGGGGCTGCGGCGCATCAACCATTCGGTGGTCCACGAGGACACGCCCCAGATCCGCGGCATGGTTCATCTCGTCCGGTATCTGGTCCGGGTCGAGCCTGTGGGCGCGGACGCGAGACCTGAAGGGACGCCCGCGGCACCGAAGAAGCGGATGGCGCGTCCCGCCGGCAGGAAGAAGACGGGGGGCCGGGCGAGCGCCAAGAAGCGGGGCGCCGCGGGCAGGACCGGCGCTTCCCGCGCCAAGAGCGCCAAGGGCAAAAAGAGAAAGAAGAGGGTGGCCAGGTCATGAAAATCGGGCAGCTGAAACCGGCGCGCGGAGCCACGCATCCCAAGAAGCGTCGTGGGCTGGGTCCCGCGTCGGGTCTGGGGGGCACGGCCGGCAAGGGTCATAAAGGGCAGAAGGCCCGTGCGGGCAAGGGCTCCAAGGTGCCCGGCTGGTTCGAGGGCGGGCAGATGCCCATCCAGCGCCGCATCCCGAAACGGGGATTCCACAACCCGGGCCGGGTGGAGTACCAGCCGGTGAACGTCGGCGCGCTCGGCGGCTTCGCCGCGGGTGCCAAGGTGGACCGGATGGCGCTCCATGAGAAGCGGCTGATCGGGCACGGCGACCGTCCCGTGAAGCTCCTCGGAGAAGGGGAGATCACCCTGGCGCTCCAGATCGCGGTGGACGCGGCCAGCGCCTCGGCGCGCGCGAAGATCGAAGCGGCCGGAGGCACCATCACCCTTCCCGCTCCCAAGACGCGCCGCGCGCGCGGGGAGAAGAAGGCGAAGCACGAGCACGTGGAAGGCGCCGCCGTCCGCGGCCGGAAGCCCAAGCACACGGAGCGGCACTAGCGCATGCTGGAAAGCTTCCAGAACGTATTTCGCATCCCGGAGCTGAAGCGCCGGATCCTGTTCACGGTCGGGCTCCTCTGCGTGTACCGCCTGGGCGGCCACATTCCGACCCCGGGCGTGAACAGCGAGGCGCTGGTCTCGGCGTTCTCGTCCCAGGCCAACTCGCTCTTCGGCCTGTACGACCTCTTCGTGGGCGGGAGCTTCGCCAAGGCGACCGTCTTCGCGCTCGGGATCATGCCCTACATCTCGGCCTCGATCATCTTGCAGCTCCTGGGCGCGGTGGTCCCCTACTTCGAGAAGCTCCAGAAGGAGGGGGAAGAGGGCCGGAAGAAGATCACGCAGTACACGCGGGTCGGGACCGTGGGGCTGGCGGCGCTCCAGTCGATCGCGTTCGCGAAGTTCCTGGAATCCCTCGGCGCGCAGGGCGTGCCGGTGGTGCCGCACCCGGGCTTCACGTTCGAGCTCATGACGATGATCACCCAGACCGCCGGGACGATCCTCATCATGTGGCTGGGCGAGCAGATCACGGAGCGCGGGATCGGGAACGGGATCTCGCTCATCATCTTCACCGGCATCGTGGCGCGGTTCCCGGCCGACATCGTGAACAGCATCCGGGCGCTGCGCGTCGGGACGCTCTCGCCGATCGTGGCGGTCCTGATCCTCGCCATCATGGTCGCGGTGATCGCGTCCGTCGTCGCGATGACGCAGGCGCAGCGGAAGATCCCGGTGCAGTACGCGAAGCGGGTCGTCGGGCGGAAGATGTACGGGGGGCAGAACACGCACATCCCGCTCCGGGTGAACACCGCGGGCGTGATCCCGATCATCTTCGCGCAGTCGGTGATCATGCTGCCGAGCACCCTGGCGCTCTACTTTCACGGGAACTCGATGATCCAGGGTCTCGCGAACGTGTTCTCGGTCGGGCACATCGTCTACATCGCGACCTATTCGGTCACGATCATCTTCTTCACGTACTTCTATACCGCGATCGTCCTGAACCCGACGGACATGGCGGACAACATGAAAAAGTACGGAGGCTTCATCCCCGGGATCCGTCCCGGGCGGAAGACCTCCGAGTACATCGACCGGGTCCTCTCGCGGATCACGCTGCCGGGAGCCTTCTTCCTGGCGCTGATCGCGGTGCTCCCGGACATTCTGATCCGGAGATTCAACGTGCCCTTCTATTTCGGAGGCACGAGCGTCCTGATCGTGGTCGGCGTGGCGCTCGACACGCTGCAGCAGATGGAGTCGCACCTGTTGATGCGCCACTACGAAGGGTTCGTCAGGAGCGGGAAGCTTCGGGGCCGCCGATGACGATCGTGCTCCTCGGCCCGCCGGGGAGCGGCAAGGGCACGCACGGGAAGAAGCTCTCGGAATGCCTGGGCGTTCCGACGGTCTCGACCGGCGACATCCTTCGGCAGGCGATCCAGGAAGGGACGGCGCTGGGCAAGAGCGCGGAGGAGTACGTGAAGTCGGGGCGTCTCGTCACGGATGAGATCGTGCTCGGTCTCGTCGAGACGAGGCTTGGGCGGAAGGATGCGGCGCGCGGGTTTATTCTGGACGGATTCCCGCGCACCGTCGCCCAGGCGGAAGGGCTGAAAGGGATCCTGGGGGACCGGACGCTGGACCGGGTCCTGAACCTCGTCGTCCCGACGGAAGTGGTCGTGAACCGGCTCAAGGACCGCTGGACCTGCACGCAGTGCGGGGCCATTTACAACACGAGCACGGCTCCGCCCCGGGTCGCAGGCAAGTGCGACAAGTGCGGAGGCGCGCTCCAGCAGCGGGCGGACGACCAGCCCGAGACCGTGCGGAAGCGTCTCGAGGTGTACGCGCGGGAAACCGCGCCGCTCGTGTCGTACTACGAGCGGGAAGGCGTCCTCCGAAACGTGGACGCGTCCGGACCCGCCGCGGATGTCTACGCGGCGATCCAGCGCGCCATCGGGAAGGCCGCGTGAGTGGCGCCCCGGTCGAGGATGCGATGATTCAGATCCACGATCTGGACGAGCTGGAGCGGATCGGCGAGAGCGCCCGGATCGTGGGGCGATGCCTCCTGATGCTCTCGCGCGAGGTTCGTCCGGGCGTGAGCACGCTGGAGCTGGACCGCCTGGCCGAAGCGTTCATCCGCGACGCGGGCGGGGAGCCGGCGTTCAAGGGCTACCGGGGATTTCCGGCGAGCATCTGCTCCTCGATCAACGAGGAAGTGGTGCACGGGATCCCGAGCGCGAAGCGGATCCTCCGCGAGGGGGACATCATCTCGCTCGACATCGGGGTGAAGCGCGAGGGGTTCTATGGGGACGCCGCGCGCACCTTCCCGGTGGGGCAGGTGAGCGCTACGGCGACCCGGCTCCTGGACGTGACGCAGCGGGCGCTGGAGGCGGGGATCGCGCAGGCGAGACCCGGGAACCGCGTCTCCGACATCTCGGCGGCGATCGAGCGCGAGGTGACGCGCGAGCGTTTTCGCGTCGTGCGCGCCCTCGTCGGGCACGGGATCGGAAGGGAGCTCCACGAAGAGCCCCAGGTGCCCAACTACGGGCGCGTGGGAGAGGGACCGAAGCTCAAGGAAGGGATGGTTCTCGCGATCGAGCCCATGGTGAACGCGGGTACGGCGGAAGTGCTGACCCTGTCGGATCAGTGGACGGTCGTGACGGCGGATCGAGGCCTTTCGGCGCACTTCGAGCACACCGTCGCGATCGGGGCCGAGGGGCCGGTCGTCCTCTCCAGAGTCGAGGCCGACTAGGGGAATGGCGAAAGAAGAAGGCGTCCAGGTCGAGGGAACCGTCATCGAGCCGCTCCCGAACGCGATGTTTCGCGTGGAGCTGGAGAACGGCCACAAAGTGCTGGCGCATATCTCGGGCAAGATGCGCATGAACTTCATCAAGATTCTGCCCGGAGACAAAGTGACGGTGGAGCTCTCGCCCTACGACCTGAATCGCGGGCGGATCATCTACCGGTACAAGTAAGGAGCGGGCGATGAAGGTCAAGGCATCGGTCACGAAAATTTGCGAGCACTGCAAGGTGGTCCGGCGCAAGGGCGTGGTCCGCATCATCTGCAAGAACCCGCGCCACAAGCAGCGCCAGGGTTAGTGGATTCGGGCGCCTGAGGGGCGCCCCCTAGGAGGAACGTCTTGGCTCGTATCGCTGGAGTGGATCTACCGAACGAAAAGCGCATCGAGATCGCGCTGACGTACATCTTTGGGATCGGACGGCCGACGTCGCAGAAGATCCTGTCGATGACCGGCGTCAGCCCCGACACGCGCGTGAAGGCCCTCACGGAAGAGGAGACCGGCCGCCTGCGTCAGGTGATCGAGTCCCAGCTCAAGGTGGAGGGAGCGCGGCGCAGCGAGGTCGCGATGAACATCAAGCGCCTGATGGATATCGGCGCTTACCGCGGGCTCCGCCACCGGAAGAACCTTCCGGTGCGCGGCCAGCGCACCCGCACGAACGCGCGGACCCGGAAGGGTCCGAAGAAGACGGCCGGCGCGAGCAGGAAAGTCACGGCCGCGCCGAAGCGCCCGGGTCCGGTGAAGGCGCCCGGGGCGTAAGGGAAGCGCCCGGAGCCCTTCGGGGCGAGCGGGCCGACGAGAGGAGCATGGGAGTGGCTGAAACACCGGCAGCACCCGCGGCACCGGCAGTCGCACCGAAGCCCAAGAAGAAGCGCGAGCGGAAGGTGGGCATCAACGGGATCGCCCACGTCCAGTCGACGTTCAACAACACCATCGTGACGATCACCGACATGGACGGCCACACGGTGGCCTGGGCCAGCGCCGGCAAGGTCGGATTCAAGGGGTCGCGCAAGAGCACGCCCTTCGCGGCGCAGATCTCCGCGGAGTCGGCGGCGAAGGAAGCGATCTCGCTCGGTTTGAAGAAGGTCGAAGTGTGGGTGAAGGGCCCGGGCTCGGGCCGCGAGGCGGCGATCCGTTCGCTGCAGGCGGCGGGCCTGGAGATTTCCGCCATCAAGGACGTCACGCCCATCCCCCACAATGGTTGCCGTCCGCCGAAGCGGCGGCGCGTCTAGAGGAGCAAAGGCCCGCGAGGCGCGCGGGACGGCTCAGGGAACGAAGAGGGAGGTTTCAAGCAAACACATGGCGACGTTTCACGATTCCAAGTGCCGGCTCTGCCGCCGGGAGGGAGAGAAGCTCTTCCTCAAAGGCGCGCGCTGCTTCACGGAGAAGTGCGCGTTCGAACGCCGCGGCTACGCGCCCGGGGAACACGGGAAGGACCGCCGCTCCAAGGAGACGAGCTACGGTCTCCAGCTCCGCATGAAGCAGAAGACCCGGCGTATCTACGGCATTCTGGAGCGGCAGTTCCGGAACTATTTCGAGAAAGCGGAGCGCCAGAAGGGCGTCACCGGCGAGAACCTGCTCCTCATGCTGGAGCGGCGGCTGGACAACATCGCCTTCCGCATGGGATTCGTCTCCTCGCGCGCCGCGGCGCGCCGCCTCGTGGGGCACCGGCACGTCATGGTCAACGGCAAGATCGTCGACGTGCCGAGCTTCCAGGTGAAGGTGGGCGACGAGGTCAGCGTGAAGCCCGGCAGCCGGTCGAACGCGCATATCCTGGCATCCATCGACCAGAGCAAGGGGCGGGATATGATGAGCTGGATCACGGTGGATTACGAAAAGTTCACGGGGCGCGTGCTGGAGTATCCGACACGCGCGTCGATTCCGACCAAGGTCACCGAGCAGCTCATCGTGGAGCTCTATTCGAAGTAATCGATCCGCGGCACGGATGCGTGGCGCGGAGGATCAGAGCCTCAAGGAGGTACGAGACATTATGAAGTGGAAGAATCTGCAGATGCCGAAGAACGTCGAGGTGGACGACAAGGTCTCGACGAACCAGTACGGCAAGTTCAGCATCGAGCCGCTCGAGCGTGGATTCGGGGTGACCCTCGGAAACGCGCTGCGCCGGGCGCTGCTCTCCTCGCTGCCGGGCGCCGCCGTCACGGCCGTGAAGATCGACGGGGTGCAGCACGAGTTCTCGACCATGACCGGAATCAAGGAAGACGTTCCGGAGATCCTCCTGAACCTCAAGGGGATGCGCTTCAAGATCCACAGCGAGGGCCCCAAGACCGCGACCTTCGAGGCGCGCGGCGCGGGTGGGGTGAAGGCCGGCGATCTCAAGGCCGATCCCGACATCGAGCTCCTGAATCCGGAGATGCACATCGCCACCCTGAACAAGGACGGCGAGTTCCGGGCCGAGGTGGAGATTGGCGCGGGGCGCGGCTACGTCGCGGCGGAAAACCAGCCCACCGTGGACCGGCCGATCGGTGTCGTTCCGGTGGATTCGCTCTTCTCCCCCGTCACGAAGGTCAATTTCGAGGTGGAGAACACCCGGATCGGCCAGCGCATCGACTACGACAAGCTGACGCTGGAGATCTGGACGGACGGAAGCGTGCTGCCTTCGGACGCACTGGCGTACGCGGCCAAGATCCTGAAGGATCATTTCGCCCTCTTCGTGCACTTCGAGGAGGAGATCGTCGAGGAGGTCGAGGAAGAGGTGGACGAGGAGTTCCTCCGCATCAAGACGCTGCTCGAGCGGAGCGTCGAGGAGCTGGAGCTCTCGGTTCGTTCCTCGAACTGTTTGAAGGCCGCCGACATCAAGACCATCGGCGACCTGGTCACGAAGTCCGAAGGAGAGATGCTCAAGTACCGGAACTTCGGACGGAAGTCGCTCAAGGAGATCGCGGACATCCTGGCGGGCATGGGCCTGCACTTCGGGATGGACGTTTCGAAGTACAAGCTCGGGGAAAAGATCGAGGCCGCCTGATGCGCCACCGCAAGGACCACAGAAAGCTCAGCCGCACCCACTCGCACCGGCGCGCCCTTCTGCGGAATCTGGTCACGAGCCTGATCCAGCACGAACGGATCGAGACCACGCTGGCCAAGGCGAAGGAGGCCCGCCGCGTGGGCGAGCGCATGATCACCTTCGCGAAGCGCGGAGATCTCTCGTCGCGCCGCCACGTGGCGCGCTACGTCCACGGCGAGGACAACGTGAAGAAGCTCTTCGACACGGTCGCGCCCTGGTACGAGACCCGGAACGGCGGCTACACGCGAATCTTGAAGCTGGGCCGCCGGCTGGGGGACGCGGGTGAGATGGCGTTGCTCGAGCTGGTGAAGTCCGCCGAGGTGAAGGAAAAGCTCCGCCGCGAGGAAGAAGCCGCGGCGAAGGAAAAGGCCAAGGGCGGCAAAGCAGCTCCGTCGCGGGGCAAGGGCGCCGCGAAGGCCGCCGCTGCGGGCGAGGCGGCAGCCGAGGGCGAGGGCGGGGAAGAGAAGAAGGGACGTCCGGAGCGCGAGGCAAAGCCCAAGCCGGAGCATCGCAGGGGTTGGTTCCCCGGCAAGGGCGGCGGGAAGGCTCCGACACGCTCGCGGCAGCGGGGGAAGTCGGGCGAGTAGCGCCTGAATCGCAGCGCGTGGGGCGGCGCGGGCGGCGGCGGATTGAAACGATAGCGAGGGGCGGGACCCGATCCCGCCCCCTTTCTTTTTGGGCTTTTGCGGTCCTCTTCCTCCTCGCGGCGGCGCCTCCAGCCCGCGCCCAGGAGGATACGCGTGCGCTCTGGGTCGTGCGCTACTCCCTCACCTCCTCGGGAAGCGTCGACCGGGTGGTCGAGGTGGCGACCCAGCTGAACCAGAACACCCTCTTCGTCCAGGTCCGCGGACGAGGCGACGCGTACTACCCCTCCGATCTCGTGCCCCGCGCCGAGGAGCTGGAGTCGATGCCGCGCGAGTACGACCCGCTCACGCGCATGGTCGAGCGCGCCCACGCGCAGGGCCTCGAGGTGCAGGCCTGGATCAACGTATACCTGGTCTGGTCGGCGGGACGCCCGCCGCAGTCGGCGCTCCACGTCGTGAACGCGCATCCGGACTGGATCGCGGTGCGCTCCGACGGGAAGAAGCTGGTCGAGATGGTCCCCGAGGAGTTCCAGGAGGAGCGCGTCGAGGGGATGTACCTGGCGCCGGGGAATCCCGCCGTCCGCCGGCACGTGCGCGACGTCGTGCGCGAGATCGTCACGCACTACGCCGTGGATGGAATCCACCTCGACTACGTCCGGAATCCGCAGCCGGACGTGGGCTACGACGCGGGCACGCGCACGGCGTTCGAGCGCGAGTTCGGGATCGACCCCATGGAGTTCGCGGGAGCGCCCGATTCCTCGCTTCTGGCGCGGGTCGGTCAGGATGGCGTCACGGACCTTCGCGCGCGCTGGATGCAGTGGCAGCGGGAGCAGGTCACCGCGCTGGTGCGCGACGTGCGGAACGACCTGGATCTGATCAACCCGCGGTTGAAGCTGACCGCGGCGGTGATCGCCGACCAGACCGCGGCGCTGAACCGGTACCTGCAAGACTGGCCGACATGGCTCCGCGAGGGGATCATCGATGCGGCGGTGCCGATGGCCTACTCACCCAACACCACCACGGTGGTGCGCCAGCTCGCCGCGGCGCGATCCATTCCCACCGACCGTCATCTCTATGCGGGGATCGCGATCTACAACCAGGGCGCGCGCGACGCCGCGGACAAGATCCGGCGCGCGCAGCAGCTGGGGTTCGATGGGATCGCGCTCTTTTCCTACGACGCCGTGGCGGCCCGGACGGGATACATGCGGGCGTTTCATCTCCTCTTTCGACACCTCCTTGATGTGCTGCGCGATCGTCCACTTGATTCCAAACGGGTCATCGAGGGCGCCCATGCGGTCACCCCAGAACATGTCCGTGAGCGGGTACTGCTGCTTCGCCCCGGCCGCGATCGCCTTCTTGAACGCGGCGTCCGCGTCTTCCACATAGACGTAGAAGCTGATGGGGGACCCGCCGAGCGTCTGGGCCGAACGGGAGCCCATGATCTCGTCATTCATCATGATGATGGAGTTCCCGATCTGGATCTCGGCATGCACGATCTTGCCGTCGGGACCCGCCATGCGCGCTCGCTCTGTCGCGCCGAACGCCTTCTTGTAGAACTCGATGACCTTGGGAGTGTCCTTCACGGTGATCGATGGGGTGACGGTGGTGTAGCCCGGTGGAATTCCCTTCACGCTGGCCATAGCTAGCCTCCGAGGCTTGGGTAGAAGTTGTCCCGGCTTTCTGGCGGGCATCCATTATGAACCCCGGACCCGGGCATCCTGCTACCAGGAAATTATCGCCGTTTCGGGGTCGGGGAATCGCTTGCCCCGGGGCACGGATGCGGGTAGAATTCGTGCTCAAGTTCGGCTGGAGGTCGTCGATAAGGCTTTGAAGTTCAAGGGGTTAGGTGGAGTCGTGACTCGGTTCGCCCCGCCCCTTCGCAATTATTCCTGAGTAGCTCAATGGCAGAGCATCCGGCTGTTAACCGGAGGGTTGTAGGTTCGAGTCCTACCTCAGGAGCCAGATCACGGAAACGCGAACTTCTTCGGTTCGCGGTGAGGATAGGGGCCCTGGCGGCGAGAGCTGCCGGGGCTCTCGTATTTGCGCGTATGGGCGCGAGTTGTGGCCTTGAAGGCCCCGATCGGCGGTCGGCGGGGACGCGGGCTGGTTCGTGCTACGATGGGAGCCTTGCGTCCATCCGGGGCAAAGCGCCAGAATTCGGCTCTCTTGATCTCTGGCTCTCCGCCATCCCATTTCTTCGCGAGAGAAGGCAATGTCTGCGAGAGTCCCCACCGATACGATTCAGACCCCCGCCGACGCGCTAGCGGAGATCTTTTCTCAGAGGTTCCAACTTGCCTACAACAGTCAGGCGATTGTCTCGCAGACGCGATCTTCGGTGATTGGTTCTGTGTTCAGTGCGCGACCCATTTCGGGTGCTCTCCGAATGGAAGAAAGGGTGGATGGACGGAGGGAATGGCGGATGCACTGGGGGAGATGTTTTATCGCGCGAAGGTAAATGCGAGTGGTGCGGACGATCTTATGTTATGCAGCCCAACCGGGCCCGACAAGGAGAACTCAATCGCGGCATTCGTGTTCACCGTAGCACAACGCGATCCGAGGGCGTTCATGGATACATTCCGAAACGCAACACTTACCTATACTGGGCAGGGTACAGATCACGCGAAGACTGTGGATATTTTTCATTCCATGTGGAGGGATGAAAACCCATCAGTCGGCTTTATTGTTAACCATCACCCAGGTACGTGGAACATCACTGCTCTCTACAATTCTCTAATTTACGGAGCCACGACCGCTGTAGAGATGGACGAGAAGGTGTCACCCGGAGCACCAGAATTTCAGACGTCCCCTAACCCGGTATCAGGCTCTCTATCGATTGGCGGTAAGAATTGTCCCGCGGGTGCCGAGCTTGTTTTGTACAACGTTAGAGGCCAGTGCCTAC
>VBOR01000082.1 GCA_005893165.1 Candidatus Eiseniibacteriota bacterium
CGGGGATCGCCGATCGCGCCGAGCAAGATCGCGTCGTGGCCGCGCATCTCCTCGAGCGCCGAGGCCGGGAAGGTTTCCTTCGTCTTGAGATAATGCTCGGCGCCGAAGGGATAGGTGGTCAGCTCCAGAGCAAAGCCGCGGATCTCGCCCACGAGCCGCAGGGTCTCCACGGCCTCGTGGGTCACCTCGGGGCCGATCCCGTCTCCGGGAAGGACGGCGATCTTGTAGCGCTTAGCCAACGCGAGCCGCCTTCGCCTGGGCTTTCTTGAACTCGCCGACGACCTTCGTGAGCTCCGCGTCCTCGAAGACGGTCTCGCGCTGCTTCGCCAGCTTGAAGAGATGCTCCACCAGCTTGGGGTCCGGCTCCTCGCCGTGCTCCACCAGCCAGAAGATGACGTTGGATTCGCCGCACATGGGTCCCACATCGATCCTCTGCTTGAGCCCCAGCCAATCGGCGGGAACACTGGAGTAGACGCGATCCGCCAGCCACGCGTCCCCCTTCTTACGCGCCTTGATCACGGCAGCGGCATGGACACCGGTGGCGGTCCGGAAGGCGTCCCTCCCGAGCGCGGGATAGTTGTACGGAAGGGGCACGCGACAGGCGCGCGAGACCAGCTCGCAATACTCGGGAAGCGCCGTGAGATCGCTGTCCAGCCAGCCGAGCAGTTTCAAGTTGATGAGGATGAGGTCCAGCGGCGCGTTCCCCACGCGCTCGCCGATGCCCAGGATCGTTCCGTGCACGCGGTCCGCGCCCGCCATCAGCGCGGCCAGCGCGTTCGCGACCCCGAGATCGCGATCGCGGTGCCCGTGCCAGTCGACGCCCACCTTCTCTCCGGTTCCGTCCACGACTTCGCGCATGAACCGGATCACGCGCGCGGCTCCTTCGGGGATCGCGTGACCGACCGTATCGGATACGCAGACCCGCCGGGCGCCGCACTGGATGGCGGTCGTGTAGAGCTTGCGCAGGATCTCCGGCCGCGCCCGCGTGGTGTCCTCGGTCACGTACATCACGGGCACGCCGTTCTTGGTCGAGTAGGTCACCGCCTCTTCCGTATGCCGGAGCATCCGGTCCAGGTCCCAGTCCTCGGCGTACTGCCTGATCGGGCTCGATCCGATGAAGGTCGCGGCCTCGATCCGGAGCCCCGCCTTCTGCGAGATGTCGATGATGGGATCGATGTCGGCCTTGAGGGTGCGCGCCGCGCAGTAGGGCTCGATCGCAAGCTTCTGGCCGGCGATCTCCTTCGCGAGCGCCAGAGCGGCCTCCTTGGCGCGAGGGCCCGCGCCGGGGAGACCGATATCGTTTCCATGGACGCCGATCCTTGCCTGGTAATGAAGCGCCCGGATCTTCTCTACGATCGGCGGGTCGGCTACGGAAGGGGACTGCAATCCGTCGCGGAGCGTCTCGTCCACGACCTGGACGCGGCGCGGAGGGCGCTCGGGGGCGGATTCACCTACGTTCCAGTCGTAGATGAGGTCGCGCTCGCTGGGATGAGTGGACGGAGTGGGCTTTGCCGGCCCGTTCACGGCATCGCTTCCACGACCGCGGCGATGCCCTGGCCGCCGCCGATGCAGGCGCTGGCCACGCCCCAGCGCTTCTTCCGGCGCCGGAGCTCGTAGAGGAGCGTGAGGATGAGGCGCGTGCCGGTCGCCGCCAGAGGATGCCCGAGCGCGATCGCTCCGCCGTTCACATTCGTCTTCTCGCGCGGATTCCCCAGCTCCTTCTCGACCGCGAGGTACTGCCCCGCGAAGGCCTCGTTGATCTCGAAGAGATCGACGTCCTCGACGGTGAGCCCCACCTGCTTCAGCGCGGCCCGCGTCGCGGGCACGGGGCCGATTCCCATCTGGTCGGGATCGACACCCACCGTGGCCCACGAGGCGATGCGACCCATGGGATGGAGCTCGCGCTTCTCCGCGTGACGGGCGCTCGTGATCACGAGCGCCGCGGCGCCGTCCACGATCCCGCTCGCGTTTCCGGCCGTGACGAAGCTTTCCTTCCCGAACGCGGGCGGAAGCTTGGCCAGACCCTCGAGCGTCGCGCCCTCGAAGCAGTGGTCGTCCTTCTCCACCGGCTTCGCCTCGCGCCCCGGCGGCGTCACCGGCACGATCTCCTTGCTGAGGAGACAGGAATCGATGGCGCGCCGCCCCTCGGTGATACTGCGAAACGCGTACTGGTCCTGCTCCTCGCGGGTGATCTTGTAGCGCCGCGCCAGGTTGTCCGAGGTCTGGGCCATGTAGCACCCGCAGTAGGAATCGCGGAGCGCCACCATGAGCGAGTCCTCGAGCGCTCCCTGCCCCAGCTTGATGCCGCTCCGCGCGCCGCGGATCACGAAGGGCGCCTGGCTCAGGTTCTCGATTCCGCCGGCGAGAACGAAATTGGCCTCACCGAGGAGGATCATCTGCGCGCCGCTGATCACCGACTGGATCCCACTTCCGCAGAGCCGGTTCACGGTCAGCGCGGGGATCGGCACCGGCACGCCCGCCTTGAGCGCCACGTGCCGCGCGCCATAGAGCGCATCGCCGCTCGTCTGGAGCGCGTTCCCCATGACGACGTGGTCGATCAGGTCGGGCGGAACGTTCGAGCGCTCGAGCGCCGCCTTCGAAGCCGCGACTCCCAGATCGATCGCCGAAACGTCCTTGAGCGCGCCGCCCGGCTTGCCGTTTCCGGCGCGGCCACCCACCCACTCCGTCATCGGGGTCCTGGCCCCGTTCAAGATCACGATTTCTTCGCGCGCCATCGCTTTTGCCCGCTTTCCTTGGTTTACTTCCCGTACTCGTAGAAGCCGCGTCCCGACTTCCTTCCCATATAGCCTGCCAGCACCATCCTCTTTAGAAGCGGCGGAGGGGCGAAATGGGGCTGGCGAAATTCCTCGAACATGATGTTGGCGATGTAATAGGTCGTGTCAAGCCCCACGAAATCCAGCAACGTCAAGGGACCCATGGGATAACCGCATCCCAGCTTCATCCCGTTGTCGATATCTTCCCGCGACGCGAGCCCCGATTCAAGCAGCCGAACGGCGTCCAGAAGATAGGGCACGAGGAGCCGGTTCACCACAAATCCGGGCGTGTCCTTGCAGACGACCGCCGTTTTCCCGATCTGCTCCACGAAGCTCTTGGCGCGGTCGAACGCGGCATCGGAGGTGGGGAGCGCGCGGATGATCTCGACCAGCTTCATGAGCGGCACGGGGTTGAAGAAGTGGAGCCCCAGGACGCGCTCGGGATGCGTCGTGGTGGCGGCGATCTCGGTGATCGAGAGGGAGGAGGTGTTGCTGGCCAGCACAGCGTCCGGCTTCACCACCTTGTCGAGCACCGAGAAGACATCGCGCTTCGCCCCGATGTTCTCGACCACCGCCTCCACCACGAGCTCGCAGGGGGCCAGGTCCTCGAGCTTGGTCGTGCCCTTGATATTGCCCAGGATCTTGTCCTTGTCCGAGGCTTGGACCTTGCCCTTGGCGACCCCGTCCTCGAGAAACTTCCGGATCCTGCCCAAACCTTTGTCCAGCGTCGGCTGGTCGACCTCGCGCACCAGGGTCTCGATTCCCGCCTGCGCGCACACCTGCCCGATCCCCGAGCCCATGAGTCCACAGCCCACCACACCGACACGCTTGAACGCAGCCATTAACTTCCTCCTTGGATCTCGAGCGCGATCCCCAGTCCGCCGCTCACGCACAGGGTCGCGAGCCCGCGCTTGGATTTGCGGCGGTTCATCTCATGCACCAGTGTCGTCACGATGCGCGCCCCCGTGCAGCCGATGGGATGCCCCAGCGCGATCGCGCCTCCGCTCACGTTCAGCTTGCCGCGGTCGAAGTGGAGCTCACGGTCGCACGCGAGCACCTGCGCCGCGAAGGCCTCGTTCAGCTCGACCAGATCGTAGTCTTCCAGTTTCTGTTGGGTGCGCGCCAGGAGCTTGCGGGTGGCGGGCACGGGTCCGATCCCCATGATCGAGGGATCCACGCCCACGACCTCGCTCTCCCCGATCCATGCGAGCGGTGTCAGGCCCCGTTCGCGCGCCGCCGACTCCGCGGCGAGCACGAGCGATGCCGCACCGTCCGTGATGCCGGAGGAGTTCCCCGCGTGCACCGTCCCGCCTTCGCGGAATACCGGAGGAAGCTTGGCGAGGTCTTGCAGCGTCGTATCGGCGCGCGGGTGCTCGTCCGCGGTGATGGTTCGCTCCTCGCCCTTTCGGCCCGCCACCTTCACGGGCGCGATCTCCGATTCGAAACGGTTGTCCTTGATCGCGGCGCCGGCGCGCCGCTGGCTCTCGAGCGCGAAGAGGTCCTGCTCGTTGCGGCCGATCTTGTACTGATCCACCAGCTTCTCCGCGGTCTCTCCCATGAGCATCCCGCAGATCGGATCCAGGAACCCGTCGCGGAACATGCCGTCCACCAGCGCCGCGTTCCCCAGCCGGTACCCCGTGCGCGCCCGGTCGAGGAGATGAGGAACGCGGCTCATGCTCTCGGTTCCACCCGCCACGACGAAGCGCGACTTGCCTGCGCGGATGTGCTCGGCCGCGAGGATGATCGCCTGGAGTCCCGAGCCGCACGCCTGATTCACGGTGAAGGCGACCCGCTCTTGCGGGATGCCGGACTTCACGAGCACCTGACGCGCCGGGTTGGGACCCCCGCCGGCCTGTCGCGCGTTGCCGAAGATCAGCTCATCGATATCCTCGGCGGGCACCCGCGCGCGCTCCAACGCCGCTCGCGTCGCCGCGACGCCCAGCTCGGCCGCGGTCACGTCGGCAAAGGCGCCGAGGAAGCGACCGATGGGGGTCCGTACGGCGGCAACGATGGCGACGCGTTCCATGGGATGGTTTTGGATGCGGTCCGGTCGTGGTGCGGGCGCTCAGGCGCCGGTGAAGTTGGGCTTCCGCTTCTCGAGGAAGGCCTTGAGCCCCTCGTGCATGTCCGCGGTCGCCGCGAGGAGACCGAAGTGCCCCGCCTCGCGCTCGAGGCCCTGGGTCAGGTCGCTCTCCACGCCGCGGACGGCGGCGTCCAGCGCGTAGCGAA